>NC_013854.1:300000-520000 GCF_000010725.1 Azospirillum sp. B510
ATTGGCCTTGCCGTCCTTGTTGCCGTAGAAGCGCATGCCCTCGCCGGCCTTCACATAGGGGTCGGAGCCCTCGCGGTAGCGCCACTTGGTCTCCTTGCCGTCGACCACCGGCCAGCGCAGGCCGCGTTCCTGGTGATACTGCTCGAAGGGCGCCAGATCATGGCCGTGGCCGCGGCCGAAGGAGGCGTATTCCTCGAACAGACCCTTCTGGACATAGAATCCGGCCTGCTTGGCTTCGAAATTGTTGTAGTTCGCATCGAGGTCGGACAGCGGGAAGCGGTCGACCTGACCGTTGCGGAACAGCACCTCGTACAGCGTCTTGCCGCGCAGCTCCGGCTTCCTGTTCAGGAGATCCTCCGGCCAGACCTCCTCCACGGTGAAGCGCTTGGAGAACTCCATCATCTGCCACAGGTCGGAGCGCGCGCCGTCCGGCGCATCGACCAGCTGGCGCCATAGCTGGGTGCGGCGCTCGGCGTTGCCGTAGCCGCCCTCCTTCTCCACCCACATGGCGGTGGGCAGGATCAGGTCGGCGGCCAGCGCCGTCACCGTCGGGTAGGGGTCGGAGACGACGATGAAGTTCTCGGGATTGCGGTAGCCGGGGAAGGTCTCCTTCGCCGTGTTCGGGGCCGTCTGCATGTTGTTGTTGCACATGACCCAGTAGGCGTTGAGCTTGCCGTCCTTCAGCATGCGGTCCTGCTGGACGGCGTGGTAGCCGACCTTGTCGGGGATGGTCCCCTCCGGCAGCTTCCAGATCTCCTCGGCGTGTTTGCGGTGTTCCGGGTTGGTCACCACCATGTCGGCCGGCAGCCGGTGGGAGAAGGTGCCGACCTCGCGCGCGGTGCCGCAGGCCGAGGGCTGGCCGGTCAGCGAGAAGGGGCCGCAGCCGGGCTGCGAGATTTTCCCGGTCAGCAGATGGATGTTGTAGCAGAGGTTGTTAGCCCAGACGCCGCGGACATGCTGGTTGAAGCCCATGGTCCAGAAGGACACGACCTTCACCTTGGGGTCGGCATACAGCTCGGCCAGCGCCTCCAGCCGGTTCTTCGGCACGCCCGACAGCTCATGCGCCCTGTCGAGCGTGTAGGGCTCGACGAACTTGGCGAACTCCTCGAAGCTGATCGGGTCGGAGTCGTTGGCCTTGTCGGCGTTCTTCGCCTTCTTCTCCAAGGGGTTGTCGGGACGCAGGCCGTAACCGATGTCGTCGCGGCCGCGCTTGAAGTTGCAGTGCTTCCCGACGAACTCCTTGTTCACCCGGCCGGTCTTGATGATGTGGTTGGCGATGTAGTTCAGGATCGCCAAGTCGGAGCCGGGGGTGAAGACCAGCCCGATGTCGGCGAGGTCGAAGCTGCGATGCTCGTAGGTCGACAGCACGGCGACCTTGCAGCCGGGATGGCTGAGGCGGCGGTCGGTGACGCGCGTCCACAGGATGGGGTGCATCTCCGCCATGTTGGAGCCCCACAGCACGAAGGCGTCGGCCTGCTCCATGTCGTCGTAGCAGCCCATCGGCTCGTCCATGCCGAAGGTGCGCATGAAGCCGGCCACCGCCGACGCCATGCAGTGGCGGGCGTTGGGATCGAGGTTGTTGGAGCGCAGGCCGCCCTTCATCAGTTTGGAGGCGGCATAGCCCTCAAAGATGGTCCATTGGCCGGAGCCGAACATGCCGACGGCGGTCGGACCCTTCTTCCTCAGGGTCTCCTTCCACTTCTCGGCCATGATGTCGAAGGCGGCGTCCCAGCTGATCGGCGTGAACTCGCCCTCCTTGTCGAACGCCCCGTCCTTCATGCGCAGCAGCGGCTGGTTCAGCCGGTCCTCGCCATACATGATCTTGGACAGGAAATAGCCCTTCACGCAGTTCAGGCCGCGGTTCACCTCGGCCTTGACGTCGCCGTGGGTGGCGACGACCCGGCCGTCCTTGACGCCGACCATCACGCCGCAGCCGGTTCCGCAGAAACGGCAGGGCGCCTTCGACCAGGTCAGCTTGGCGCCTTCGCCGGTCAGCAGGTTGGCGGCCGACGCGGGCAGGCTTATTCCCGCCGCCGCGGCGGCGGCAGCGGCGGCTTGCGCCTTCAGGTAATCGCGGCGGGACAGGAACATGGCGGGAAGACTCCAGCTTCGGAGAAAGGTCACGGGGAGGAAGCGTGTGCGGCGCGCCCGGAGGGCAACGGGATGGCGGCGCCGTCAGGTGGCGTCGATCGCGTCCGCGGGTTCGTAGTGGTGGTAGACCATGGTGGTGGTGTGCACGCCGGGGACGGCGTTCAGTTCGGCGATGCGGTCGATGACCTCGCCCGCGCTGGCGGTGACCAGCGTCACCACCGCCTTGCCGTTCTCCGCCGCGCACCAGTCCAGCCCGGCGACGGCGCTCGCCGCCTCGCGCACCGCGTCGGCGCGGTCGGGGCTGTGCTGGATGACGAGGCTGGAGATGTGGATCTCTGGCTGGCGCGGCATGATGGTCCTCGGTCCTCGGGGGGGGCTATGTGGGCCTCAATGGGTGAGGAGCTGGTACATCCAGATCGAGAAGCCGTAGGCGGCGACGGTGCCGACGGCGATCACCGGCCAGACCAGAACCGACAGTGACAGGAACATCAGCCCTTCCGCCCGGCGGGTGGGGGCCGGGGCGTGGTCGGTCGCCTTCCGGTCGGACGGATGGGACAGGAGGGGGGACGGGATGGGCCGCATGGCTGCACTCTCGGTCGGTGCGGGAATGGTTCGGGCCGGACGCCGGCCCAGCCCGTCAGGTTGGTCCTGGGCTGGTTCTTGGGTATCGGTTTTCATTCCTTAGTATTGATACTTTCCGCCTGTCTGGAATTGACCCAGGTCAAGTGGCGGCGGTCATGCCCTGTGACGGAATGGCGCTGCGCCATGCGTCGGGATGGGTGTTTCCCCACCCGCCGCGCTACAGTGGGGGCCGCCTCCGGAACGAGGGGCCGATTGGGAATGGAACAGGCGATGGATGTGCTGCGTGCTTACTGGTCACCGGCCGAATTGGTGACCAATGGATTGATTTTGCTTCATCTTCTGGGGGCGCTGGCGGTCGGCATGCTGCTGGGCTACGAGCGCAGCTATCACGGACGGGCGGCGGGGATGCGGACTTATGGGCTGGTCTGTCTGGCCTCCACCGCGTTGACGGTGGTCAACGCCTATCCCGCCATGTGGTTCGGCGGCATCGCGACGCAGGGGGGGCTGCATGGGGCGGTAGCGGCCGGCGACCCGACCCGGGTGATCCAGGGCATCGTCACCGGCATCGGCTTCCTCGGCGCCGGGGTGATCATGCGCGAGGGGCTGTCGATCCGCGGCCTGTCCACCGCGGCGTCGATCTGGGCGACCTCGGCCATCGGCGTGACCATCGGGCTCGGCTTCTACGCGGTCGCCATCGCCGCGGCGCTGCTGAGCATCCTGGTGATGAGTCTGCTGCGTCCGATCGAGCGGTTGTTGCCGCACCGCTCGGTGATCCACCTGACTCTGGTCTTTCCGCGCGACAAGGCGCCACCGCCGGAGGAGTTGCGGGTGCAGGCCAAGGCGCATGGCTTCGAGGTGGTCGACTGGTCCTTCCATCTCGCCAACGGCAGCGGCCAGTTCGAATGCCAGCTGGTTTTGCAGGGCAAGGGCGATGTCGATCCGATGGCGCTGGTCGGCGACCTCGCCTCGACCGACGCGGTGGTCGAGTTCAAGCTGTCTCCGTCGCGCATCTGATCGGGGCGGAGAGGAGGGTAGGGGGAAAATGCATACAGGGTTAATCTTTCTCTAAAGCTTTATCTTTAGCGATATCTGCCGATGATGAAGGACGCGAACAACGGCGGGAAAGCCGGTCTGCCGGCCCGGCAGCGTGGCGAGCGTCAACGGGCTGCGGAGCCCGCGGCCTCGGTGCCTGTCCGGGTCCGCCGGGGGGCCGGCACGTTCCTTCTTCTGTGCGCGGTTCTGCTGTGCGTCGCGGGAATGGCGGTTTCGGCAGCGGCGCGACCGGCGGCCGATCCCCTGCCATTGGGACCGGAGACGGCCAGCGCGACGCTCGCCGGCCATTTCGCCCGTCTGGTCGATCCCGACCGCAAACTGGATTTTGCCGACATCCTGAAGGCCGACGCCGAGGGACGGATGGAGCCGCAGGAGGATTTCCGCGGCGCCGGCCAGACCCAGGACATCCATTGGTACAGGTTCGACCTGATGCGCCAGCCCGGCGCCCCGGCGGACTGGCTGCTGGAGATGGGCGAGGCCTACATCGACCATCTCGATCTCTTCATCCCGAAGGCGTCCGGGGTGGCGATCGGGTCCGGGGGCGACGGGGTAGGAGTGGCGGGCCGGCCGCGATCGCCCGGAGCCTACCGGCTGGTCCGGATGGGCGATTTCGTTCCATTCAGCCAGCGGCCGATGCGGACCCGGCTGCATACGCTGCCGCTGAGCCTGCCGGAGGGGAAGCCGGTCTCGCTCTATCTGCGGGTCGATTCGGTCAGCGCCATCCGCCTGTCCGCCCGGATATGGACGCCGGCGGCCTATGTCGCCCACCAGACGACCGATCTGCTGTTCCAGGGGCTGTTCCTGGGGGTGTTGGGCATTCTGACGCTGGGCTATGTCGCGTTGGGCCTGCTGCTGCGCGACGGGGCTCTGCTGACCTACACCGGCTATGTCGCCACCGTTCTTTTCTACTACCTGTTCGCCAACGGCATCGCCGCCATCCTGTTGCCGGACATGCCCGGCTGGCTCAGCAACCTGATGGTGGGCAGCAGCGGTTTCCTGGGATTCGCCACGGCGCTGACCATGTGGGTCCATATCCTCGACTTGCGGAGCCGGGCGCCCCTGCTGAGCCGCTGCTACCAGGGGCTGGCGCTGGTGACGGTGCTGCTGCTGCCGACGACGGTGTCGCCGCTCTATGCCTTGACCGGGCCGGTGGTGACCCTGTCGGCCCTGGTCGTGGTGGTGATCGCGCTGGTGCTGACCGCGAGGATGATCTGGCAGACTCCTGACGACCTCAGCCCGCGCTTTTATATGGCCAGCACGCTGGTGTCGCTTGCCGGTTTCCTGTTGACGCAGATGTCCCTGCGCGGTGTGCTGCCGGCCGATTTCGCCGTCGCCGACCCCTACCAGATCTCCTCGATGCTGGCGGTGCTGGTGCTGGGCATCGGCCTGGCCCTGCGCATCGGCCGCCTACAGTCGGAGCGGCTGCGGGCCCGCGAGGAATCGGCCTTCGCCACCAAGCGGGCGGAGGAGCAGCGCAGCTTCGTCGCCATGCTGTCGCACGAGTTCCGGACGCCGCTCGCCGCCATCGACAGCGCCGCGCAGATGATCGAGCTGACAGGCACGGTGGCGGCACCGTCCGTACTGAACCGCCTGCACCGAATCCGCGGCACCACCCGCAAGATGGCGGAACTGGTGGAACTGTTCCTGTCCGCCGATGCGCTGGACCAGGGGGCGCTGGCCCTGAAGCCGGAGCCGGTGGCGCTGGGCCAACTGATGGAGGAGGTGCTGGGCGGCCTGAAGGGGACGGACGCGGACGAACGTCTGACCTTGTCCATCGTCTCTCCCGATCATCCGCTGCTGGTGGATGCTCCGTTCCTGGGGGTGGCGATCGGCAATCTGGTGCAGAATGCGCTGCGCTACTCGTCCCCCACCTCGGCGGTCCGGGTGGCGGCCGAAATCGACGGGACCGGAGTCGTCATCCATGTCGCCGACGAGGGGCGCGGCATGAGCCCGGAGGAGGTGGAGCGGATCGGCTCGATCTATTTCCGCGCCTCCTCCTCGCGCGGGACAAAAGGGTCCGGCCTGGGGCTCTACATGACGCAAAAAATCGTCGCCGCCCATGGCGGTACCCTTTCGGTGCGGAGTGGGCGCGACGAGGGATCGGTTTTCACCATCCGGCTGCCCGCGATGGCTGATCGACAAGCAAACTGATCCTCTTTTCCCGCCGGAGCCCTGCTTGGTCGCGGCCGGGAGACGACTGCCGCCCTGTTTGCCATCCTACCTCTTCCGGCGTATTACTTCGGGATCAAACCTTTATGAGCCTGGAGAGTGGAGGGGGCGATCATCGACCGGCTGGGCAAACGATGGAAAGCGGATAGGGCCGGAGGCACGGGCGTGCCCGCCATGGCCCCCTGGTCTCCATGGCTGTTCGGCCTCATCCTGTGGCTGGCGTCGGGTCTCATGCCGGTGGCGGCCTGGGCGCAGCCGGCTGTTCCGGCTGTGGCCGGGGCCGTGGAGCGGGTTGCCGACCCCCTGAGGCTGACGGCCTCGACCGATCGGGCATCGCTCGCCGGACATTTCGCCCGGCTGATCGACCGTGACCATGCGCTCGGCTTCAGCGATGTGCTGCGGGCCGATGCGGAGGGGCGGTTCGAACCCCAGACGATCTTCCGGGGCGCCGGGCAGACGCCCGACATCCATTGGTACCGGTTCGACCTGCTGCGGGAACGTGGGGCTCCGGCGGATTGGATCCTGGAGTTGGGCGAGGCCTACATCGACCATCTCGACCTCCATGTTCCCGATCCCGCCGCCACCGGCGAGACCCCCGGCTATCGCGTCGTCCACATGGGCGACTTCGTGCCGTTCAGCCAGCGGCCATTGAAGACCCGGCTGCACAGCTCGATGCTGGCCCTGCCGGAAGGCAAGCCGGTCTCCCTGTATCTGCGTATCGACTCGGTCAGTTCGATCACCTTGCGTGCGGCGATCTACGCCCCGTCGGCCTATGCCGGCTTCCAACTGCCGAACCTGCTGTTCCAGGGGCTGTTCTTCGGCGTGCTGGGGGTGCTGATCTTGGGGTATGTCGCGCTGGGCGTGCTTCTGCGCGACGGAGCCCTGCTGGCCTTCACCGGCTATGTGGCGAGCGTTTTTACCTTCTACCTGTTTTCGACCGGGGTGGCGTCGGTGCTGCTTCCCGACATTCCGGGCTGGCTGCAAAATCTGGTGGTCGGCAGCAGCGCCTTTCTCGGCGTTGCCGCGTCGGCGTCGATGTGGGACCGCATCCTCAATCTGCGGGTCCATCATCCGCGTCTGCACCGGATCTATGCGGGCATCCGCTGGATGGCGCTGCTGTCGCTGCCGACGGCGGTGTCCTGGCTCTATTCGATCACCAATCCGCTGATGCTGCTGATCGCCACCCTGGCGACGCTGACCGGTGCCCTTCTGTCGATCTGGCAGGCGATCAGGACTCCCGCCGATACCAGTGCCCGCTACTACGCCGCCAGCGGGTTGACGGCCATCGCCGGGAACAGCCTGACCCAGTTCACGGTGCGGGGCGCCCTGCCGGCCGACCTGCTGTTCGCCGATCCCTACCAGGTCGCCGTGCTGGGCACCGTGCTGTGCCTGGGCTCCGGCCTGGCGCTGCGCATCCGCACCCTGCAACGGGAGCGGGTGCGGGCGCAGGAGGAATCGGCCTTCGCCACCAAGCGGGCGGAGGAGCAGCGCAGCTTCGTCGCCATGCTGTCGCACGAGTTCCGCACCCCGCTCGCCGCCATCCAGGGGGCGGCGCAGATGATCGAGCTGTCGGGGGAGCTGCGGGCGCCGTCCATGCAGTCCCGTGTCCGCCGGATCGTCGAGACCACGCGGCGCATGTCCGACCTCGTGGAGCTGTTCCTGTCGGCCGACGCGCTGGACCAGGGGGCGCTGGCGCTGAAACCGGAGACCGTGCCGCTCGACCTCCTGCTCGACGAGGCGCTGGACGGGCTGGCCGGTGTGGAGGGCGAGGGCCGGCTGGTGGTGACGGTCGATGCGCCGGAGCGCCGGGTGCGGGTCGACGTGCCGTTCCTGGGGGTGGCGGTCGCCAATCTGGTGCGCAACGCGCTGCGCTATTCGCCGCCCGACACCGTGGTGCGGGTGGCGGCGGGGGTGGCGGACGGAGCCCTGGTCATCCGCGTCGCCGACCAGGGCCATGGCATGAGCCCGGAGGAGGTGGAACGCATCGGCTCGATCTATTTCCGCGCCGCCTCCTCCCAAGGGACCAAGGGGTCGGGCCTGGGACTCTACATGACGCAGAAGATCGCCGCCGCCCATGGCGGCACCCTGACGGTGGAAAGCACCCTTGGCGCCGGGTCGGTCTTCACCATCCGGCTGCCGGTGACGGACGGGCAGCAGGGAAACTGACATTCTTTTGCGGCTTGGAAGCGTTCGCGGCCTCGTTTGCCATCTTTTTCCTTTCAGCGTATCACTTTGAGGTCGAATCTTTGCGAGCCTGGAGAGCGGAGGGGGCGATCATCGACCGGCCGGACAAGCGATGGATGCTGGAGGCGGCCGGAGGCACGGGCGTGCCCGCCATGGCCCCCTGGTCTCCATGGCTGTTCGGCCTCATCCTGTGGCTGGCGTCGGGTCTCGTACCGGTGGCGGCCTGGGCGCAGCCGGCTGTTCCGGCTGTGGCCGGGGTGGTGGAGAGGGTTGCCGATCCCCTGCGGCTGACGGCCTCGACCGACCGGGCATCGCTCGCCGGACATTTCGCCCGGCTGATCGACCGCGACCATGCGCTCGGCTTCAGCGATGTGCTGCGGGCCGATGCGGAGGGCAGGTTCGAGCCGCAGACGCTGTTCCGGGGCGCCGGCATGACACGCGACATCCATTGGTACCGGTTCGACCTGCTGCGGGAACGTGGGGCTCCGGCGGATTGGATCCTGGAGTTGGGCGAGGCCTACATCGACCATCTCGACCTCCATGTTCCCGATCCCGCCGCCACCGGCGAGACCCCCGGCTATCGCGTCGTCCGCATGGGCGACTTCGTGCCGTTCAGCCAGCGGCCGTTGAAGACCCGGCTGCACAGTTCGGTGCTGGCCCTGCCGGAAGGCAGGCCGGTCTCCTTGTATCTGCGCATCGACTCGGTCAGCGCCATCTCCCTGCGGGCGGCGATCTACGCTCCGTCGGCCTATGCCGGCTTCCAGATGACGAACCTGCTGTTCCTGGGGCTGTTCTTCGGCGTGCTGACGGTCCTGACGCTGGCCTATGTCTCCCTTGGCGTGCTTCTGCGCGACGGAGCCCTGCTGGCCTTCACCGCCTATGTGGCGAGCGTCCTCTGCTCCTACGTGTTTTCGACCGGGGTGGCGTCGGTGCTGCTTCCCGACATGCCGGGATGGTTGCAGAATCTCGCGGTCGGCACCAGCGCTCTTCTCAGCATCGCCGGCGCCGCGGCGATGTGGGATCGCATTTTGAACCTGCGGGTCCATCATCCGCGTCTGCGCCTGCTCTATGTGGGCATCCGCTGGCTGGCGATCCTGTTGGTGCCGTCGGCGCTCTCATGGATGTATGGGATCGCCTTTCCGATCGTGGCGTTGGCCTCCCTGCTCTCGACGCTGCTCGGTGCGGTGCTGTCGATCCGCCAAGCCGTGAAGACTCCCGCCGATACCAGCGCCCGCTTCTATGCCGCCAGCGCGTTGATCGCTGTTCTGGGCTATGTGCTGGGTCAGGCCATCATTCGGGGCGCCCTGCCGGCCGACCTGCTGTTCGCCGAACCCTACCAGGTCGCCGTGCTGGGCACCGTGCTGTGCCTGGGCTCCGGCCTGGCGCTGCGCATCCGCGGCCTGCAACGGGAGCGGGTGCGGGCGCAGGAGGAATCGGCCTTCGCCACCAAGCGGGCGGAGGAACAGCGCAGCTTCGTCGCCATGCTGTCGCACGAGTTCCGCACCCCGCTCGCCGCCATCCAGGGGGCGGCGCAGATGATCGAGCTGTCGGGGGAGCTGCGGGCGCCGTCGATGCAATCCCGTGTCCGCCGGATCGTCGAGACCACGCGGCGCATGTCCGACCTTGTGGAGCTGTTCCTGTCGGCCGACGCGCTGGACCAGGGGGCGCTGGCGCTGAAGCCGGAGACCGTGCCGCTCGACCTCCTGCTCGACGAGGCGCTGGACGGGCTGGACGGTGTGGAGGGCGAGGGCCGGCTGGTGGTGACGGTCGATGCGCCGGAGCGCCGGGTGCGGGTCGACGTGCCGTTCCTGGGGGTGGCGGTCGCCAATCTGGTGCGCAACGCGCTGCGCTATTCGCCGCCCGACACCGTGGTGCGGGTGGCGGCGGGGGTGGCGGACGGGGCCCTGGTCATCCGCGTCGCCGACCAGGGCCACGGCATGAGCCCGGAGGAGGTGGAACGCATCGGCTCGATCTATTTCCGCGCCGCCTCCTCCCAAGGGACCAAGGGGTCGGGCCTGGGACTCTACATGACGCAGAAGATCGCCGCCGCCCATGGCGGAACCCTGACGGTGGAAAGCGCCCTTGGCGCCGGGTCGGTCTTCACCATTCGGCTGCCGGCCGCGGCGGAGCAGGAGGGCGGGAAGGCGTCCGCCGGCGCGGTGGCGCACCGGCTGCCGGTTCAGTAGAGCGTCTTCGGCATCTGTTCCGCCACGATCCGGTCATAGGCCTCGCCGCCTTCGCGCCCGGCGCTGGTCTCGGCCAGCAGGGTTCCCACCGACGGCAGGCTGGCCCGCTCCATCAGCGCCGCCGGATCCCACAGGCGGGAGCGCAGCAGGGCGCGGGCGCACTGGAAATAGACGGTTTCGATGGTGACGATCAGCACCGATTTCGGCGCCTTGCCGTCGACGGTGAAGCTCCCGCACAGAACCGGGTCGGCATCGATCCGCGCGCGGCCGTTGACGCGCAGGGTTTCGTTCATCCCCGGCACCAGGAACAGCAGCCCGACCCGCGGGTCGGCCAGTATGTTGCGCAGGCTGTCGATGCGGTTGTTGCCGCGGCGGTCGGGGATCAGCAGGCTGCGGTCGTCCACCACCCGGACGAAGCCCGGCCCGTCGCCGCGCGGCGAGGCGTCCAGCCCGTCCGGCCCGCTGGTGGCGAGGACGAGGAAGGGCGACGCCTCGATCAGCGCGCGGTAGCCGGGGGTGAGCGCCGGCACTTCCTTGGCGACCGAGCGGGCGGCCGGCTGGCCATAGAGCGCTTCGAGGGTGGCAAGGTCGGTGACCGGGCGGCTCATTGCAGGTTAAGCAGGAAATAGACGAGGTCGATCGACGGCGCATCGAGCCCGAACTGGCTCAGCAGGGCGTGGGCCTGTCCGCGGTGATGGGTCTGGTGGTTGAAGATGTGGGTCAGCACCTGGGTGAAGGGCAGCTCAAAAGCCATGCCCTCCGTGCTGCGGTAGGCGAGGATCGACCCGAAGCGTTCCGCCGGGGTGGCTGCCAGGACGCGCAGAATGCGCTCGTCCTCCGCCTCGCGGGCCGCGCGCAGCCCCGGAAAATCGTCATGCAGGATCTCGCCGAGCGACGACGGCTTCGGCCCGGTGCCCTCGATCCGCTCCAGCCACAGCCGGTCGGCCACCAGGATGTGGTTCAGCGTGCCGCGCAGCGAGCCGAAGAAGGCTCCCCGGTCCTCGCGATACTGCGCGTCGGACAGTTGGGCCACGGTCTCGTAGAGACGGCGGTTGGCCCAGCGGTTGTAGCGGGCGAGCGCCTCGAAATGCGGCTTGGGGTCCATGGGCGGTCTCCTTCCTTCCCGTCCCCTCCCGTTCCGGGAGGGGGAGGATCGATCAAACCCCGGCGCGCTTGGCCGACAGGCCGGCGTGGGACAGCAGAACCTCGCGCTTGCCCTGGTGGTTGGCCGGGCCGACGACGCGTTCGGTCTCCATCCGCTCGACCAGACGGGCGGCGCGGTTGTAGCCGATCTGGAGCTGGCGCTGGATGAAGCTGACCGACACCTTGCCCTCGCGCACCACCAGATTGACGGCCTGCATGTAGAGGTCGTCGCCGGTGGCGGCCGAACCGCCCTCCTCATCCTCCACCGCGGCGGCCTCCTCCTCCTCCTCGGTGATGGCGGTGACATAGTTGGGGGCGCCCTGGGCCTTGACATACTGGACGATCTCCTCGACCTCCGAATCGGAGACGAAGGGACCGTGGACGCGGGTGATGCGGCCACCGCCCTGCATGTAGAGCATGTCGCCCTGGCCGAGCAGCTGCTCCGCCCCGGCTTCGCCCAGGATGGTGCGGCTGTCGATCTTGCTGGTGACCTGGAAGCTGATACGGGTCGGGAAATTGGCCTTGATGGTGCCGGTGATGACGTCGACCGACGGGCGCTGGGTCGCCATGATCAGATGGATGCCGGCGGCGCGCGCCATCTGGGCGAGGCGCTGGATCGCCGCCTCGATCTCCTTGCCGGCGACCAGCATCAGGTCGGCCATCTCGTCGACGATGACGACGATGTAGGGCAGCGGCGTCGGCTCCGACGGCGTCAGGTCGAAGACATTCTCCGGCTCGCCCGGCGCCGGGGCGCGGCGCGGCATCTTCTCGCCGGCGGCGATCATCTCCGCCATGCGGGCGTTGTAGCCCTCGATGTTGCGCACGCCGAGCTTGGACATCGCCTCGTAGCGGCTTTCCATCTCGCGCACGGCCCAGCGCAGGGCGACCACCGCCTTCTTGGGATCGGTGACGACGGGGGTCAGCAGGTGCGGGATGCCGTCATAGACCGACAGCTCCAGCATCTTGGGATCGACCATGATGAAGCGGCAGCGCTCCGGCGGCAGCCGGTAGAGCAGCGACAGGATCATCGTGTTGATCGCCACCGACTTGCCTGAGCCGGTGGTGCCGGCGACCAGCAGATGCGGCATGCGGGCGAGGTCGGCGACCACCGGCTCGCCGCTGATGTCCTTGCCGAGCGCGATGGCGAGCTGGGCGGTGGTGTTGCGGAAGGCGTCGTGGTCGAAGCTCTCGCGCAGATAGACCATCTCGCGCACCGGGTTCGGCAGCTCGACGCCGATGACGCTGCGGCCGGGGACGATGGCGATGCGGGCGGTGACCACGCTCATCGAACGGGCGATGTCGTCGGTCAGGTTGATGACGGTCGCCGACTTGGTACCGGGGGCCGGCTCGAACTCGTACAGCGTCACCACCGGGCCGGGGCGGACGTCCATGATCTCGCCGCGGACACGGAAGTTCTTCAGGACGGTTTCCAGCATCCGCGCGTTGCGGGCCAGCACCGATTCGTCATGCTGCTGCACCGGGCGCGGCGGCGGGGTTTGCAGCAGCGAGACGGTGGGCAGCGAATAGACGGCGGGATAGTCCGCCGGAGCGGCGGGCGCGCAGGGGACGGGCTGGCTGGCGGCCGGTGGCGCCGCCTCGGCGGTGGCCACGACCCGCGCCGGTTCGCATGGCGGTTCGCATGGCGGGATGGCAGGGGCTTCGGCCTCGTCCGCCGCAGGGTCGCGCGCCTCATAGGCCCATTCGACGCCCGACAGGAAGGCGAAACCGGCGACCACCGCCAGCGCCTCGTCCGACAGGTTGGTGGAATAGACGGTGCCGGCGCGCGGCGTGCCGGGCAGCACCTCGACATCCCACATCACCCGGCCGTCGGGGCGCGGGTTGGGAACGAGGTTGAAGGGGCGGCCGTTCAGCGCGCACCACAGGTTGAACTCGTCGGCGGTCACCACGCCCGCCTGGGTGGGCGGGGCGGCGAGATGCGGCATACGCGGAGTCATGCCGAGGCTCCCGGCTTCTGAACGGTGAGGGGGATCGGGCCGGAGGAGGGGCCGCCCGGCCGCCCGCCCGGCCGTCCGTCCGGCCCCTGGGCTTGCAGCGGCGGGCGCGCCGCCAGCTCGCGCGGCGTCATCTCGTAGGCGGCGACCAGCAGCTTGTCGATGGCGACCCCGTCGCTGGACATCGGCAGAACCAGCCGTTCGAAGCTGCGGGTGCGGCCGCCGAAGAGCGCGGTGTGGACGCGGGCGACGGGCAGCCGTTCGCGGCGCACCGTCTCATATTCGGGTTGCAGGACGGCGCGCTGTTCCGGCGGCAAGTCGTCCAGCGTGGCGCCCAGACGCGATTGGCCGAAGGCGGCGGCCAGCGCCTTGCCGTAATAGGAATAGACAAAGGTGCCGGATTCCTCCCCGATCACCTCGAACACGGCGATGTTGTCCTTCCACGGCCGCAGATCGGCGGGGGAGATGCTGCTGGGGACCGGCGGCCGGCCGGCGACGGATTTGGTGAGCCAGAATTCGAGCAGGCCGCTGAG
The DNA here is from genome assembly GCF_000010725.1 of Azospirillum sp. B510. Lineage (NCBI taxonomy): Bacteria > Pseudomonadati > Pseudomonadota > Alphaproteobacteria > Rhodospirillales > Azospirillaceae > Azospirillum > Azospirillum sp. B510. Next base: position 313,894 of record NC_013854.1, read on the forward strand.
ATACGGCGTCGCCAGCTCGGTTCTTTCCTTGGTCATGACAATCGCAGCTGGACGGGCGGCGCTCCCACGGTCTGACGACGCCGGAGCTTTCAAGAGCCGCCCGAACCATACCCGCAAGGGCCGGTGTGGCGCAACCGCGAGGGCCAAGCCCGGCGGGGGCGCCCGGCACCGGCTTTCACCGGCGTCTCATCCCGCCGCGCCGGTCATGCGGCGCAGGTCACGCCGGTGCCGCCCAGCCCGCAATAGCCGTTGGGATTCTTGGCGAGATACTGCTGGTGGTAGCCTTCCGCGAAATAGAAGGGCGGGGCCTCGCGGATCTCGGTGGTGACCGGGCCATAGCCGACCTGGGCCAGCCGGTCCTGATAGGCGGCCAGCGTCGCCGCCGCCGCCGCCGTCTGGGCCGGGCCGTGGGTGTAGACGGCCGAGCGGTATTGCGTGCCGACATCGTTGCCCTGGCGCATGCCCTGGGTCGGGTCGTGCGATTCCCAGAAGACGCGCAGCAGATCCTCGACCTTCACCATCGCCGGGTCGTAGACGACGCGGACCACCTCGGTGTGTCCGGTGCGGCCGGAGCAGACCTCCTCATAGGTGGGATTAGGGGTGTGGCCGCCCTGATAGCCGACGGCGGTCACCCAGACGCCGGGAACCTGCCAGAACTTGCGCTCCGCCCCCCAGAAGCAGCCGAGCCCGAGGTCGAGAACCTCCAGCCCCGGCGGGTAGGGGCCGGTCAGGCGGTGGCCGTTGACGTGATGCTGGTCGGGCACCGGGATCGGGTGGCTGCGGCCCGGCAGCGCCTCCTCCGGCGTCGGCAGCGTCGCCGGCTTGCGCAGAAAATGCCCCAGCATGATCGGGTCTCCCATCAGTGACGATCCGTCGGATCGATGACGATCCGTTCGAGCGACCTCTTATGTCGGGTGGCGGCCGGGCCGCGGCAAGATGGCGCGGGGCACGGATGGCCGCATGGCCCGGTCATGGACCTTCCCGCACGCTCGTGTGTTCGAGCCTGTATCCCGGAGGATTTTGAAGGAAGGAGGGCCAGCATGGCCAGCGCCACCGAAGACCGCCTCATCGACAGGCTGATCGACCACGGCCGCCGCAACGGCAACCGTCTGAGCGCCGAGGCGCTGGGCGCCGCCCTGCCGGTGGACAGCATGACGCCCGAGGAGACCGCCGCGGTGATCGAGCGGGTCGAGGCGGCGGGGATCGAGGTCGAGCTGGACGATTCCCACCTGATGCGCGGCCGACCCGGTCCGGCCCCGGCGCGCCAGCGTGACGACCATCGCCGCGGCGACGGGGTGGTGGACATGGCGAGCCCGGCGGCCCCGGCGGTGTCGGCTCCGGGGGCGGTGCCCTCGCGCCATGGCTGGGCCGACGACATCGCGACCGGTCATGCCGGCGGCCATCACGGCGGCGCGCCAACCTGGACGCGCAACGGGGTGGAGATGCTGCCGCTCGCCTGTGTCGCCGCGGTGGCGGTGGTGCTGATCGCGGCGCTGGGGTAAGGGGCGTTACCCGGCGGCGAGCGCGTGAATGAGGATGGCGGCGGTGGCGGCGACGTTCAGCGATTGGACATGCCCGCTGCCGGGAATGGTCAGCACCGCCTCGCAGGCCGCCAGCGTGGCCGGAGGGATGCCGTCCTCCTCGTTGCCCAGCACGACCGCCGGTGGCTTGGTGTCCGCCTTGCCGCGCCAGCCGGTCAAGGCGCCGGCATCGACCGCCGGCCGGCTCTGGTCCAGCGCCGTCCCGAACAGCCGGTGGCTGGCGCGCAGCCGTTTCAGCACGGCCGGCAGGGCGGGCGCGCGCTCCAGCGCCACCCACTCGAACCCGCCCTCGGCCACGCGGTAGGCGGCCTCCGACGGCAGGGCCTGTCCGGGATGGTCGGAGACCAGCACGCGGGGCAGACCGAAGAAGGCGGCGGTGCGCAGGATGGCGCCGAGATTGTGGGGGTTGCCGACCCCGTCGAGGATCAGCAGCGGCTCCGCCGCCCGGCGTGCAGCCTCGGTGTCGAACAGCGGCAGCGTGCGCGGCGCCATCAGCGCCACCACCCCGCCATGCAGCACCGTGCCGGCGACCTTCGCCAGCTCGTCGGCCTCCACCATGCGGTAGGGTTTGCGGGCCGCCGCCATCGCCTTGCAGAAGGCGCCCACCGCCGGCTTCAGCCGCTCGTCGAAGAACAGGCGCTCCACCCGCTCCGGCTCATGGGTGAACAGGGCCGAGACGGCGGCCAGCCCGGCGACGCGGAACAGCTTGCGCGATTCGGTCGGTTCCGGGGCCGACAGTGGAGCGGTGGCGGCGGCGGTCCGGGTACGGGCGCGGCTGGGATGGGGCGGGCGTCCGCGCGGAGGCATCGAGGATCCTGCTTGTGTGAAAAGGAGGCGGCGGCTTACAGCAGCTTCACCACCAAGAAGCCGCCGACCAGCGCCACCGCGAACACGCTGGTGACGAGCGTCAGCCGCTTTTCGATGAAGGCGCGGATCGGCGGGCCGAAGAAATACAGCAGCGCCGCCACCAGATAGAAGCGGATCGACCGCGAGATGATCGAGGCGCCGATGAACACCCACAGCGGCAGATGCGCCACGCCGGCGGTGATGGTCAGCAGCTTGTAGGGAATCGGCGTCATGCCCTTGATGATCAGGATCTCCGCCCCGTACTCGACGAAGGTCTGGCGCAACTGTTCGAATTTGTCGGTCAGATGGTAGAAGTCGATGACCCAGCGGCCGATGGTCTCATAGAGGAAATAGCCGATCATGTAGCCGGCGATGCCGCCGACCACCGAGGCCAGCGTGCAGATCGTCGCCAGCTTCCACGCCGCCTTGCGGTTGGCGATGACCATCGGCACCAGCAGCAGGTCCGGTGGCAGCGGGAAGAAGGAGCTTTCGGCGAAGGACACGCCGGCCAGCCATTTGGTCGAATCCTTCGACGCGGCCTTGGCCATGGTCCAGTCGTAAAGACGCTTCAGCATGTTGGGCCGCCCTTCGTCGCTGCCGTTGCGGTGCTTGAGGCCTCTTTTAGGCGCGCCGGTGGCGGCGCGCCAGTGCCCAATTCGCCCCCCTCCGGACAGCGGGAGCCCTCCGGAGGGGGTAAGCCCGATCAGGCGGCTTTGGCTGTGACTGCGGCTTTGGCTGCGGCTGTGACGGCGGCTGTGACGGCGGGCACGGCGTTGACGTTGGCCGCCGGCAGTGCGGCCGGGGCCTTGTCCTTGCGCAGCTCGCCGCGCAGGCGCAGCAGGTTGGCGGCGGCGCAGAAGGCGTCGGACGCCATGGCGAAGGGCGACATCACCAGGGCGTTGTGGCTGACCCAGAAGCCGCCGGCGACCAGCAGAAGGATCCGCATCCGCACCGCGTCCGACTGCCAGCGGGCGAGCGTGGAGAAGGTGATGCCCAGGCTGGACAGCGCCGAGGGCAGGCCCGACCAGGTGAACAGCGCGACGGCGGCGATGCCCGGCACCGTGGCGGCGAAGACCGCCGTCTGCCAGCGGCTCCGTCCTTCCGGCAGGGCCGCCAGCGCCTGCGCCACCACCAGCAGGCAGAGCGCGGCGGCGGTGTGGGCGCCCAGCAGAACATAATGGGTGATGAACATCAGGTTGGTGGCGGCCTGCCCGGCCAGCAGGGCGCGGCGCTTCTTCATCAGCGGCCAAAGGCACGAACCGGCGAAGGCGGCCGCACCGAAGGCGTCGGCGGCGCTGAAGGGCAGGGAGAGGGACGGCATGGCGGGGATCGGCTCGGGCGAAAGGCGAGGCGGCACGGCGCCGCGGCTGCGGCCCGTCCGGATGCCGGAGGAGGGGGCGGGGTGGGGAAGGGGTGTTGCCGTTCGGTCACGCTGGCGCCGCGCTGCAACAGGGCCATATGTACGGCGCCTTGCCGCGCCGCACCATGGGGCTTCCGGTCGCCCAGGGCTGCACCATGCGCATGGAAGAAAAAAGCGACGCCAATGTTTCGGCCGGGTCAGCCGGCCGGCGGTTCCGTCGCGGCGGTGTCGTCTCCGGCCGGCGCGTCGGCCTCCTGCTCCTTCAGCGTCTCCTCCAGCCAGCGCAGATGGGGCTCCGCGACCTTGCGGGCCTCCTCCTCGGTCCGGCGGTAGCGGGCGACCACTTCCTGGCCCAACGCGGTCAGGCCGGCGCCGCCGCCCTCGCGGCCGCCGACGCTGGTGCGGATCACCGGCTCGCGGAAGGCGGTGTTCATCGTCTCCACCAGGAACCAGGCGCGGCGGAAGGTCATGTCCAGCGACCGCGCGGCGGCGGAGATCGAGCCGGTGCGGTCGATGGCCTCCAGCAAAGCGATCTTGCCGGGGCCGATGGCGCCCGACGGATGCAGGAAACGGACACGGAGGTCGGCGTGCATGGTGTCCCGATGCCAATCCGGAAGGGATGGGGACAAGCATGTGGCCGCCGCCGCGCCGGTTCAAGCGGCAAGTGGGGAGGCGGATGAGGGCGGCGGCAGCCCGCTCTACTCCGCCCCCGCGGCTTCGGCCAGTCCCAGGAAGGCGGGCAGCTCGTGGGTGATGACATAGGTGGGGATCGGCGCCAGGAAGTCGTGCATGCGCCCCTTCTCCATGAAGCGCTTGCGGAAGCGGGAGTGGGTGAACAGCGGCCCCAGCTTCGGCACGATGCCGCCGGCGATGTAGATGCCGCCGCGCGCGCCCAGCGTCAGGGCGAGGTTGCCGGCGACGGTGCCCAACATGGCGCAGAACATCTCCACCGCCTCGACGCAGTGGGGATCGCCGCCGCCGATCGCGCTGTCCGCCACCTGGGCCGGGGTCAGGGCGGCCGGCTCCCGCCCGTCCAGGATCATCAGCGCGTTATAGAGATTGACGAGGCCCGGCCCGGACAGCACCCGCTCGGCCGAGACATGTTCGAAGCTCTTGCGCAGCTGGTCCAGAACGGCGCTTTCGCGGTCGCTCATCGGCGCCATGGTGGCATGGCCGCCCTCGCCCGACAGCGCGGTCCAGCGGCCGTTCGCCCCCGGCACCAGTCCGGACAGGCCCAGCCCGCTGCCCGGTCCCAGCACGCCGACGACGGCGCCCGGCTGTGCCGCGCCGTCGCCGATCTGGCGCCGGTCCTCCTCCGCCAGACGCGGCACCGACAGGGCGACGGCGGTGAAATCATTGATGACGGCCAGACCATCCAGCGCGAGGGCGTCGCGCACCCGCTTGACCGAGAATTGCCAGACCAGATTGGTCATGGCGATGTGGTCGCCGGTGACCGGACCGGCCACGGCGAAGGCGCCGCGCCGCGGCCGGCCTGGAGTGCCGGGCGCCGCCAGCCCGACGGCCGACAGATAGGCGGTGGCCGCATCCTCGATCGAGGCGTAGTCGGCGCAGCGCAGGACGCGGGTGTCGCGCAAGATCCGGCCGTCGATCAGGCCGAAACGGGCATTGGTGCCGCCGATGTCGGCGACGAGAATGGGGGCGGGGTCGGCGGCCATGGATCCGGGTCTGCGGTTGTGGCGGGGATTGTGGTGGGCCTGGCGGATGCTCAGGTGACCGGAAAGTCATACGGCGCGCGGGTCAGCGCGTCCACATAGCTTTCACGCCACCAGCCGATGTCCTGCCGCCGCAGGGTCTGCATCAGCGCGGCATGGCGTTCCTTGCGCTCGCCCAGCGGCATGGTCAGCGCCCGTTGCAGCGCGTCACCGACGCCTTCGATGTCGAAGGGGTTGACGATCAGCGCCTCGCCCATCTCGTGCGCGGCGCCGGCGAACTGCGACAGCACCAGCACGCCCGGATTGTCGCCGTCCTGGCAGGCGACATATTCCTTGGCCACCAGATTCATGCCGTCGCGCAGCGGTGTCACCAGCCCGACATTGGCCAGCCGGTAGAAGCCGGCGAGCACGCGTTGACCGAAGCTGCGGTTCAGGTAGCGGATCGGCTGCCAGTCGAACTCGGCGAACCGGCCGTTGATGCGGCCGGCCATCTCCGACAGCTCGCGGCGGATGGCGATATATTCCGGCACATCCTCGCGCGAGGGTGGGGCGACCTGGAGGAAGGAGACGCGGTTGCAATGCTCGGGATAGCTTTCCAGAAGCTGTTCGAAGGCGGCGAAGCGCTGTGGCAGCCCCTTGGAATAATCGAGCCGGTCGACGCCGATGATCAGCCGGCGGCCGACCAGGCTCTCGCGCAGCCTTTCGGCCTGGCGCGAGCGGCCGGCGGTGCGGGCCAGGCTTTCCAGCGCCGGGGTGTCGATGCTGATCGGGAAGACCTTCGCCAGCAGGGTGCGGCCGAAGGCGCGGATCATCGCCGTGCCGTAGGCGCCGCGCTGCTCGACCGTGCCGTCGGTCTCGGTGCGGATATAGTCGCAGAAGCCGCGCAGGTCGGTGGCGGTGTGGAAGCCGACCAGGTCATAGGCGCACAGCTCGCGGATCAGGTCGCGGTGGTTGGGCAGGGCGGTCAGCAGTTCCGGCGGTGGGAAGGGCGTGTGCAGGAAGAAGCCGATCCGCTGTGAACAGCCGCGGCGGCGCAGCTCGTCGCCGAAGGGGATCAGGTGATAGTCATGGACCCACACCATGTCGTCCGGGCGCAACAGCGGCTCCAGCCTGTCGGCGAAATAGGCGTTGACCCGGGAATAGCCCTCCCGCGTCCGCCGGTTCACCGAGATCAGCCCCAGCCGGTAATGGAACAGCGGCCATAAGGTCTGGTTGGCGAAGCCGTTGTAATACTCCTCATGGTCGCGGCGGCCCAGATCGAGCGTGGCGTAGGTCAGCTTGCCGGCATCGGTCCGGGTCGGCTCCGCCTGCGACTCGCCATCGACGACCTTTCCGCTCCAGCCGAACCAGATGCCGCCGGTCTTCTTCAGGGCGGCCAGGATGGCGACGGCGAGACCGCCGGCCGCCTGCTTGCCCTCTTCCATCAGGGCCACCCGGTTGGATACGACGACGAGCCTGCTCACGATCTTCTTCTCCTTATTGGCCGCCGGCAGGGTGTTCCGCACTCCACGGTCACGGGATCGCTCTACGGACACCCGATATGGGCCCCGTACGAAACGACCGTCGGCGGTCTTGGTTCCGAGCGTCGACCGTCAAGCTCAAGACAGGGGGGCCGGAGGTCGGAGGCTTCCCGTCCTTTGGGCGGGCGCTCCGCGGCGGGTCATGCTGCGATGCAGCATTTCCGGCTGGCCCACTCTCCGCTTCGTGATACCGTCGCGCCCGGTTAACGCAATGTAATAGATAGGAAATTCTTTTTTCTTGAAGGCGGGCGGGTGCGCGCCCATATTGTGCAGTGCGGCAGCGATCGCGCCTTGGCGCGGGCGTTGGCGTAACGCACTTCTTGGGCGTTTCCTCCCTAGACTGAGGCCGCGGGTCCGCCCGCGGCCCTTTTTTGCGTGATTGCGTCTTCGGGTCAGCGCGGACCCAGCCCGTCCGGCGGCAGCAGGCCCAGCGTATCGACCAACTCGGTCATATGGCGGGCCAGAATGTCGAGATAGGGCAGGCGGGTCAGCGCCGCCTCGTCCATATAGAGGGTGCGGGCGATTTCGATCTGAAGCGTGTGGATGCCCTGGCGCGGCCGGCCATAGTGGCGGGTGGTGTAGCCGCCGGCATAGGGGTTGTTGCGGCTGACGGCATAGCCCAGCCCGCGCAGGTAATCCTCGGCCGCGTCGATCACCGCCGGGGCGCAGGCGTTGCCGAAACAATCGCCCAGCACGATGTCGGGATGGCTGCCGCCGCGTCCGCCGCCATGCCCCCCCGTGGTGACGCTGCCCGACGGCATGGAATGGCAATCGATCAGCAGCGCGTGGCCGAAACCGTCGCGGGTTCCGTCCACCAGTTGGCGCAACGCGGTGTGATAGGGGGTGTAGCAGTGGCCGATCCGGTCAAGCGCCTCGGCGAAGCGCAGCTTGCCCTTGTAGATGTCCTCGCCGTTGGCGACGACGCGGGCGATGGTGCCCAGTCCCGCCGCCACCCGGGGTGAACGCGTGTTGACATAGGCCGGCAGCGGATCGGAGAACATCTCCGGATCCAACTCGTAGGCCTCGCGGTTGACGTCCAGATAGGCGCGCGGGAACAGGGCGCGGATCAGCGGCACACCGATGCCGGGGGCGAAGGCGAAGATCTCGTCGACGAAACAATCCTCCGACTTGCGCAGGGCGCGGGCGTCCAGGCGGGAGGAGGCGAGGAAGGCGGCGGAATAGGCGTTCCCGCTGTGCGGCGACGCCAGGACGAGCGGCAGCCTCTGGCTCCGCGGGGCCAGAATCTCGAAAGCCGGGCTGTCGGTCGGCGGAGCGTCGGCGGCCGGATCCGGACCGGCGCCGGCGGTGCGCTGCGCGTCGAAGGAGGCGTCCATGGTCGAAAGATGTAATGGACGCCGGCCGCCATGTCACGGGAGCTATGTCACGGGACCTGTGACGCGGGATTGACCGCCGCTCCGCCGCCGGCGGATAAAAAGAGCGTCGGGGCCATGAAAGGGCTTGCGCGGCGGCGAGGAGATCGGTATACACCCGCCCACGCCGGACGGAAGACGCCAAGCGCTCCGCCGCCGGCCGCTACAGTGGGCGGTTAGCTCAGCGGGAGAGCACTACGTTGACATCGTAGGGGTCACTGGTTCAATCCCAGTACCGCCCACCATTCTGAAGGCCGTGAACCGGAACGGGTTCGCGGCCTTCGCCGTTTTGGCGCGGTTCGGATCGGGGGTCACCGGACGATCGTGGTGGACGGAGCGGGGGCCGGGATGTGTCCCGGCAATGCCGCCAGGGCTTGCCGCAACTGATCCACGACATCCACCCACTGATGGGGCGCGTGTTGCCGGAACATCCGGGCGGTCGGGTACCAGAGCGGCCCGCCGTCCGGGGCTGGCATCCATCGCCAATCCGCCTGCAACCACCCCATCACCCAGGTCTCCTGGCCCATCGCGCCGGCCAGATGGGCGACGGCGGTGTCGGAGGTGATCACCAGATCCAGTGACGCGATGATCGCCGCGGTATCCGCGAAATCGGCCAGCCCTTCGCCGAGGTCACTGACATGGGACGGCAGGGATATCCCGTCGAGATCCCGCCGCCCGTCCCCGGCCTGCAAAATCACCGGTCGCCATCCCGGGGGGTCGAGCAGCCGGCGAACCGGTTCCAGGCGCGGCGACCGCAGGCGATCATACAGATAGTCGGAATTCCCCGCCCAGACGAGACCGAACGACCGTTCCGCCCCGGCGGGCAATTCGGCGCGCCACCGCCGGACCCGGTCCGGCGCCGCGCGAAGATAGGGATGGCGGAGCTAGGTCCCCGGTGTCACGCTCAACAGCTTTGCCAGTGACATCAGCGGCAGCGCGGCGTCGGCGTGCGCGATATCCCCGAAGGGCTGCACCGTTATGTTGGCGATCTGTCCTTGCAGCAGCGGAACCAGGGGAGCATGGACCTGGAGGATGATCCGCTTGACCCGCGCCGCGGCCAGGGGCAGGAAACGGCAGAACATCAGGACATCGTCGATCCCTTGCTCGCCACACAGGGCCAGCACCCCGTCCGGCATCGGCGTGCCATCCCAGCGCTTGATCCGGGTGGCCCATTTGACCGGTGGGGACAGGCTCGGAATCAAGGCGCGGCTCTCGCAATCCTCCCACCCGCGCGCCCAGTCGCCCGCCAGCAGGCGCTGATTGCCCCGCTCGAAACGGACCGACGCGGAGTGCGGCTCGACATCCGCGAGATGCCGGTACAGAGCCAGCGCTCGTATCCGGTCGTCGGCCTTGTCCAGCGCCACGGCGAGATTGTAGCGATGGCCGGGATTGTCCGGCTGTTGGCGGCAGGCCATGCCGAGCCAATCGATGGCCTCCGCCACCCGGCCGGTTGCGGTCAGGACGATGCCCAGATTGGCCATCGCGCCGGGAGCGTCCCGGGAGAGCGCCAACCGCCGCCGCAACCATGTCTCCGCCGCTCCGCTCTGCCCGCGCTCATGCAGGAGAGCCCCGAGATTCTCGATGGCGGCGTCCCTGGAGGGAGCGAGCGCGAGCGTGCGCCGCAGCCAGCGGGCCGCCTCCTCCAGCCGCCGGGTCTGGAGCAGCAGCGCCCCGAACCCGGCATAGAGACCGATGTGCTGAACCTGTTCGACGACCGCCCGGTAATCCTCCTCGGCGCCGGGCAGGTCGCCGGCGGCATGACGCGACATGGCGCGCATCGCCCGTTCGACCAAACTCTGCGCCTGGCTGGCCTGTGGGGTGCTCATGGCTGTCTTTGTGATCGTGCTCGGATATCGGCGGGCACTTTGCGGGGAGTCACGCCGCCATGGCAATCCCCTCGGCGTGGGCGTGGCCACGCGTTTCCGTCCCCGTGCGAGGAGGGGTCAGGGCGCTCCCTCGGCCGGTGATCGGGCTGGAGGCATGCTTGAAAACATCAAGGGCCCGGCGATGCGTTCGCCGAGCCCTTGATCGATTTGGTGGAGCCAAGGAGGATCGAACTCCTGACCTCTACAATGCCATTGTAGCGCTCTCCCAGCTGAGCTATGGCCCCTTATTCCTGGGGGCCGGTCGTTTCCGTCCGGCCTTGGTGGAGCGGGATAATAGTCAGGCAGCGGAGTGATGCAAGCGGAAAATTCGACCCTTCCGCGCTTTTTTCGCACCACCCCGCCGGACCTGCCGCCGCCACCGGGAAGGGCGCCGCTCAGCGCTCCTCCTCGTCCTCGCCCTCGACATCGACGACCTCGTCCATGTCGTCCTCGCCCAGCTCGGACGTGTCCTCGATCAGGACGTCGTCCTCGTCCTCGGCGGTGTCGCCGGCTTCCTCGATGTCGTCGACCGACATGTCGTCCTCGACATCCTCCAGTTCCGGAGTCTCGGCCTCGGCCTCGACCTCCTCCTCGTCCTCGGCCACGACCGCCACCTTCTTGGTGTCGTCGGCCGGAGCCGGACGGGCCTTGCGGGACTTCAGCAGAGCCTCGGGATCGAACTGCGCGCCACAGCTCGGGCAGACCGGCGGGTCCTTGCGCATGTCGTAGTAACGAGCGCCACAGCTCGGGCAGATGCGCTTGACGCCCCATTCGGGTTTGGCCACGCCACGTCCTCCGTCACAAAAAATCAGGGGTTCTCAAGAGGCGCCCTTTGCCACGCCCTGCGGCGCTTGTCAAAAAAAAGATGAGGTCGGCAGGCGCCCGCGGCGTCGCCGCCGCCGCGGGAAAGAGGTATTCCACCCGGCCAGGGGTTGCCTTTACACAGCGTTAACCATAATTCGCTACAACCGACCTGCACGCTGTGCAATGCCTCCATTTGGTTTCCTCCTTGACCTCGGGGCCGCCTTCGGGCGGCCTCCTTTCATTTGCGCGGAGACGATGCCGCAGGCGGCCGGGCGGCGGACGGCTTGGCCCCTCTCGCATCGGGGCGGGGGCTGTGATAGGAACGGCGGCCACAAGTATTTTCCGTTCCGATCCGAAGGACCCGTCCCATGACGCAGGCAAGGCCGCTGCGCTCCACCACCACCGGCGCGATCCGGGGCAGCATCCGCGTACCCGGCGACAAGTCGATCTCGCACCGGTCGCTGATGCTGGGCGCCATCGCCGTGGGCGAGACGGTCATCCATGGCCTGCTGGAGGGGGAGGACGTCCTGCACACCGCCGCCGCCATGCGCCTGCTGGGCGCCGAGGCGGAGCGTGAGGATAACGGCCAGGGGCCCGGCGTCTGGCGCGTGCGCGGCGTCGGGCTCGGCGCCTTGCGGGAGCCGGCCCAGGTGTTGGACATGGGCAACAGCGGCACCGCCGCCCGCCTGCTGATGGGGCTGGTCGCCGGCCATCCGATCACCTGCGTCTTCACCGGCGACGCCTCGCTGAACAAGCGGCCGATGGCCCGCGTCACCAAGCCGCTGGAGGAGATGGGCGCCCGCTTCGTCGGCCGCTCCGGCGGGCGGCTGCCGCTGACCGTGGTCGGCAGCGGCGATCTGGTGCCGATCACCTACCGGCTGCCGGTGGCCTCGGCCCAGGTGAAGTCGGCGATCCTGCTGGCCGGCCTCAACACCGCCGGCGCCACCACGGTGATCGAGGCGGAGCCGACGCGCGACCATACCGAACTGATGCTGCGCCATTTCGGCGCCAGCGTGACGACGGAGCGGCTGGCGGACGGCGCGCTGGCCGTGACCGTGATCGGCCAGCCGGAACTGACCGGCCGGACCATCCATGTGCCGGCCGATCCCAGCAGCGCCGCCTTCCCGGTGGTCGCCGCCCTGCTGCGGCCGGGGTCGGAACTGCTGCTGAACGATGTCGGCATGAACCCGCGCCGCACCGGCCTCTATGACACGCTGGTCGAGATGGGCGCCGACATCGCCTTCGAGAACCGCCGCGACCAGGCGGGCGAGCCGGTGGCCGACCTGCGGGTGAGGCACGGCGCCCTCAAGGGCGTGGTGGTGCCGGCCGACCGGGCCCCCAGCATGATCGACGAATATCCGGTGCTGGCCGCCGCCGCCGCCTGCGCCGAAGGCACCACGGTGATGCTCGGCCTGAAGGAACTGCGGGTGAAGGAGAGCGACCGCCTCGCCATGGTGGCGGAAGGGCTGACCCGCTGCGGCGTGTCGGTCGAGGTCGGCGCCGACGACAGCCTGACCGTTCACGGCACCGGCGGTACCGGCAAGGCGCCGAAGGGCGGCGCCACCGTCCTCACCGCCATGGACCACCGCATCGCCATGAGCTTCCTGGTGCTGGGCATGGCGACGGAGCAGCCGGTGTCGGTCGACGACGGGGCCTTCATCGACACCAGCTTCCCCGGCTTCGTCGGGCTGATGAACGGGCTGGGCGCCGCGATCGTGGAGGCGTAAGGCGATGACGCAGCCGCTTTCCAACCAGTCGGAACCCGCCAAGGCGGTCGTCGTCGCCATCGACGGCCCGGCCGCCAGCGGCAAGGGCACCCTGTCGCAGCGCATCGCCGACGCCTTCGGCTTCGCCCATCTCGACACCGGCGTGCTGTATCGGGCGGTCGGCGTGGCGGTGCTGCGGGCCGGCGGCGATCCGGCCGACACTGCGGCGGCGGCGCGCGCGGCCTATGAGCTGCACCCCGAGCATCCCATCCTGCGGGAGGTGGCGCTGCGCACCGACGAGGCGGCGCAGGCGGCCAGCAAGGTGGCGGCGGTGCCGGAGGTGCGGGCGGCGCTGCTCGACTTCCAGCGGCGTTTCGCCTCGCACCCGCCGGGCGGCGCGCCGGGGGCGGTGCTGGACGGACGGGACATCGGAACGGTGGTCTGCCCCGACGCCCAGGCCAAGCTGTTCATTACCGCTTCGGTGGAGGTTCGGGCCGAACGGCGACTCAAGGAGTTGCAGCGACGGGGGATTCCCGCTATATCCTCCGATGTCCTGGAGGACATGAAGTCTCGTGATGCGCGCGACAGCCAGAGAGCGGTGGCCCCGCTCCGTCCGGCTGCCGACGCTTTTGTGCTTGATACGTCCGCTCTCGATGCCGATCAGGTGTTCTCGATGGCGGTCGCCCACATCGGTTCGAAAACCGGTCTGAAGCCCACGGCGTAACGCCGCCGCTTTCGACCTCCGTTGACGGGCCGCCGGTGGCGGCGCGAACGGGTCCGACTCCCTCCACGGAAAACCATCAACCAAGTCGCCGGGCGTGGTGCCCGGCGCGGCGGTTCGGTCGAGGTCCAACCCGTTTTGCCGCGGGAGGGACCGGAACGGGGCCGCTTTCGCGCCACCTTTAGGAGTTTCAATGGCACAGTCACTGGCCCGCACGGTCGAAAAGGAAAGCTTCGCGTCTCTGCTTGAAGAGTCGCTGGGCGCGGCCGAGTCGCTCGAAGGCACGGTCGTCAAGGGACGCGTCGTCGCCGTCGAGAACGACATGGTCACCATCGACGTCGGTCTGAAGTCGGAAGGCCGCGTCGCGCTGAAGGAATTCGCCGTTGCCGGCCAGCCGCCCGAGCTGAAGGCGGGCGACACCGTCGAGGTCTATCTCGAGCGGATGGAAGACAAGAACGGCGAGGCGATGCTGAGCCGTGAGAAGGCGAAGCGCGAAGAGGCCTGGGCCCTGCTGGAGAAGTCGTTCAACGACCAGACCCGCGTCACCGGCGTCATCTTCGGCCGCGTCAAGGGCGGCTTCACGGTCGACCTGTCGGGCGCCGTCGCCTTCCTGCCCGGTTCGCAGGTCGACATCCGTCCGGTCCGCGACATCTCCCCGCTGCTGGGCACCCCGCAGCCCTTCCAGATCCTGAAGATGGACCGCTCGCGCGGCAACATCGTCGTGTCGCGCCGCGCCGTGCTCGAAGAGAGCCGTGCGGAGGCCCGTTCGGAGCTGGTGGCCAACCTCAAGGAAGGCCAGATCCTCCAGGGTGTGGTCAAGAACATCACCGACTACGGCGCGTTCGTGGATCTGGGTGGTGTCGACGGCCTGCTGCACGTCACCGACATCGCGTGGCGCCGCATCAACCACCCGTCGGAAGCCCTGCAGATCGGCCAGACCGTCACGGTCCAGGTCATCCGCTTCAACCCGGAGACCCAGCGCATCAGCCTCGGCATGAAGCAACTGGAAGCCGATCCGTGGGAAGGCGTCGAGGCCAAGTATCCGGTCAGCGCCAAGTTCAAGGGCCGCGTCACCAACATCACCGACTACGGCGCCTTCGTGGAGCTGGAGCCGGGGATCGAGGGCCTGGTCCACGTCTCGGAAATGTCCTGGACCAAGAAGAACGTCCATCCGGGCAAGATCGTGTCGACTTCGCAGGAAGTCGAGGTCATGGTCCTGGACGTCGATCCGCAGAAGCGCCGCATCAGCCTCGGCCTGAAGCAGTGCCTGGACAACCCGTGGGAGACCTTCACCGACAAGTTCGGTCCGGGTACCGAGCTGGAAGGCGAAGTCAAGAACATCACCGAGTTCGGTCTGTTCGTCGGCCTGCCGGGCGACATCGACGGCATGGTCCACATGTCCGATCTCGACTGGAACAAGTCGGGTGAAGAGGCGATCGCCGAGTACAAGAAGGGCGACCGCGTCAAGGTCAAGGTTCTCGACGTCGACGTCGAGAAGGAGCGCATCAGCCTCGGCATCAAGCAGCTGGCCAGCGATCCGTTCGAGTCGGCCACCGCCGGCCTGAAGAAGAACGAGGTCGTGACCTGCACCGTGACGCAGGTGACGGATGGCGGCATCGAAGTGACCGTCGGCGAGGGCTACACCGGCTTCATCCGCAAGTCGGACCTGTCCCGCGACCGTTCGGAACAGCGCCCGGACCGTTTCGCCGTCGGCGAGAAGGTCGATGCCAAGGTCACCCAGATCGACCGCGCTTCCCGCCGCATCTCGCTGTCTATCAAGGCCCGCGAGATGGAGGAGGAGAAGCAGGCGATGGCCGAGTTCGGTTCGTCCGACTCGGGCGCCTCGCTGGGCGACATCCTGGGCGCCGCTCTGAAGCGCAAGCAGCAGAACGACGAGTGATCGCCTGACGCCGCTTTCCCCTTCGGCAACGGAGGGGGAGGGGGCTCGCGATCTCCCGGAAGGGTAAGAGAAAGGCCGCGTCCCGGTTGGGGCGCGGCCTTTTTCCTTGCGTGCCTTCGTTGCTATCGCCGCGGTTCCGGGCTGCGGGTCAGCGAGGTGATGCTGTCGTCGTAGCGGAATTCCGGCATGTCGCGGACGCTGGCGGCGGTCACCTCGCGCAGCCGGATCGCCTCGTCGCCCCCGCCGATATCGGCGAGGGCCAAATCGGCCGCGATGTCCTTGCCGCCGAAGCCCAGCAGGCCCCCCGAATGGATGAGGATGTACTGGGCCTCCCCCTTGTCATTGAGGATGACGTCGGTGACGGTGCCGATCTTCGATCCGTCGGCGCCGACGACGCCGCGGTTCATCAATTGATCGACGCTGGGGCCGGTCTTGCGGTCCGCCACGGCACCGACAGCCGGAGTCGCGCCGTTGATGATGACGGTCTGGGCAAGGGACACCGGCGGCCCGGCCATCCCGACCAACAGTGTCAGCGTGGGTAATTCCAACCACATCTTGTGGGTGATCGTCCGCATGGGTGCCTCTCCTTCCCCAGGCTCGTCCGGGATCCCTCTTGGCTCCATGCGCCTCAACCGCGGAGGCCGGAAATGGTTGCGGGGAGGCCGTCACCGCCCTTTGCCGTGTCGATCCTCCCACCGGTTTGATGGCGACTCGCCTGCGGGCAAGGTCGGCTTTTCGAGTCGGTTCCCGCAGTCCGCCAGCGGGCCCGACAATTTGGCCCCGAGTCGCCACGCAGCGAATCGGTGGTGGGTACAACGGTGCGTAGGCAACAAGATATTGATTTTCACCACAAGGAAGCTCTGGCGGTCCGGCCTGTTTTGCGCTCTAATCAAGGGGTGCCGCGGCCATATCCAGGATCGGCGGCGAGTCGCGTGTCCACAGTTGGTGCCTTCCGGCCGCGATGCGGCCCAGATGCCGCCTCCCCGAAAATTTGCTTGGCGGGCGGGAACGAGATCCCCGGCAAGGGGTTGAACACCACAAGCCCAAGGTTTTGAGGGGTTCGGTCATGTCAACCACAATATCTAGCAGAGTGGGGCTTGCCTGCCCCGGTCGCGCTGGCTAGGATGCGGCTCACGTGACCCGGCCGGCCAAGCGGCGGCCCCGGTCCGGTGGGAGAGCGGCGACGGCGGACAGTTGGGCATAGGGCCCCTGCCCGCACGGCGCCGCGTCCATTGCCGGACCGCATGGCGGACAGGGACCGCCCGCCGCTCCGTCGGGACGGGTCGCACCATATTTACAGTCGAGCGCGCCGTGGCGCGCTCCAAGCAGGGGACAGTCTCATCATGCGGATCGAGCGTCGTTTCACGCACGAAGGTCAGGACGCCTACGCCAGCCTCGGCTTCCGCCAGGCGACCAGCGAGATCCGCAACCCGGACGGGACCATCGTCTTCCAGCAGACCGGCATCGAGGTGCCTGACAACTTCTCGCAGGTCGCCAGCGACATCCTGGCCCAGAAGTATTTCCGCAAGGCCGGCGTCCCCGCGGCGCTCCGCGCCGTTGAGGAGAACACCGTCCCGTCCTGGCTGTGGCGCAAGGAAGCCGACCAGGAGAAGCTGGCGGCCCTGCCGAAGGAGAAGCGTCTCGTCGGTGAGACCTCCGCCAAGCAGGTCTTCGACCGTCTGGCCGGCACCTGGACCTATTGGGGTTGGAAGGGCGGCTATTTCGACGGCGAGGCCGACGCCCGCGCCTTCTTCGACGAGATGCGCTTCATGCTGGCCGCCCAGATGGCGGCCCCGAACAGCCCGCAGTGGTTCAACACCGGTCTGCATTGGGCCTATGGCATCGACGGCCCGAGCCAGGGCCATTTCTACGTCGATTTCAAGACCGGCCTGCTGACCTCGTCCGCCTCGGCCTACGAGCATCCGCAGCCGCACGCCTGCTTCATCCAGTCCGTCGCCGACGACCTCGTCAACGAGGGCGGCATCATGGACCTGTGGGTGCGTGAGGCCCGCCTGTTCAAGTATGGCTCGGGCACCGGCTCCAACTTCTCCCGCCTGCGCGGCGAGGGCGAGAAGCTGGCCGGCGGCGGCAAGTCGTCGGGCCTGATGAGCTTCCTGAAGATCGGCGACCGCGCGGCGGGCGCCATCAAGTCGGGCGGCACGACCCGCCGTGCGGCCAAGATGGTCACGGTGGACATGGACCATCCGGACATCGAAGGCTACATCGACTGGAAGGTGAACGAGGAGCAGAAGGTCGCCGCGCTGGTGACCGGCTCCAAGATCTGCCAGAAGCACCTGACGGCGGTGATGGCCGCCGCCCAGTCGGGCCTCGACCCGAAGGAGAACAAGGAGCTCAAGAAGGCGATCCTCGCCGCCCGCAAGGACCAGGTGTCGGAGAACTACATCCAGCGCGTGATCCAGTTCGCCGGCCAGGGCTTCACCTCGATCGAGTTCAAGACCTACAACACCGACTGGGATTCGGAAGCCTACCTGACGGTCTCCGGCCAGAACTCCAACAACTCCGTGCGCATCTCCAACGAGTTCGTGCAGGCGGTGCTGGACGATGCCGACTGGAACCTGATCGGCCGCACCAACGGCAAGGTGGTGAAGACCGTCCGCGCCCGCGACCTGTGGGACAAGGTCGGCTATGCCGCCTGGGCCTGCGCCGATCCCGGCGTGCAGTTCGACAGCACCATCAACGAGTGGCACACCTGCCCGGCCTCGGGGCGCATCAACGCCTCGAACCCGTGCTCGGAATACATGTTCCTCGACGACACCGCCTGCAATCTGGCATCGCTGAACCTGATGTCGTTCCGTCTGAAGGACGGTTCCTTCGACGTCGAGGCGTTCGAGCATGCCTGCCGGCTGTGGACCATCGTGCTGGAAATCTCCGTGCTGATGGCGCAGTTCCCGTCGAAGGAGATCGCCCAGCTCTCCTACGAGTTCCGCACGCTGGGCCTCGGCTTCGCCAATCTCGGCGGCCTGCTGATGGCGTCGGGCCTGTCCTACGACTCGGACGAGGGCCGCGCCTATTGCGCTGGCATTTCCGCCGTGATGACCGGTGTCGCCTACGCCACCTCGGCCGAGATGGCGCAGGAGCTCGGCACCTTCCCGGGCTTCGAGGCCAACCGCGACCATATGCTGCGGGTCATCCGCAACCATCGCCGCGCCGCCAACGGCGAGATGAACGGCTATGAGGGGCTGGCGGTCGAGCCGGTGCCCTTCGTCGCCGACCTCTGCCCGGACCAGGAGCTGGCTCTGGCCGCCGTCCGCGTGTGGGACGAGGCGCTGGAACTGGGCGAGGCCCATGGCTTCCGCAACGCCCAGGCCACCGTGGTCGCTCCGACCGGCACCATCGGTCTGGTGATGGACTGCGACACCACCGGCATCGAGCCCGACTTCGCCCTGGTGAAGTTCAAGAAGCTGGCCGGCGGCGGCTATTTCAAGATCGTCAACCGGCTGGTGCCGGAGGCGCTGAAGACGCTCGGCTACACCCCGGACCAGATCGAGCAGATCGCGCTCTACGCGGTCGGCCACGGCACGCTGAGGAACGCCCCCGGCGTGAACCATGAGGCGCTGAAGGCCAAGGGTTTCACCGACGAGCTGCTGGAGCGTCTGGAAGGCAACCTGACCACCGCCTTCGACATCAAGTTCGTCTTCAACCGCTGGACCATCGGCGCCGAGTTCTGCACCCAGACGCTGGGCATCCCGGCCGAGACGCTGGACGCCCCCGGTTTCGACCTGCTGAGCCATATCGGCTTCACCAAGGCGCAGATCGAACTGGCCAACACCTTCTGCTGCGGCGCCATGACGCTGGAGGGCGCCCCCTTCCTGAAGGACGAGCATCTGGCGGTGTTCGACTGCGCCAACCCCTGCGGCCGCATCGGCAAGCGTTTCCTGTCCTGGGAATCGCACATCACGATGATGGCGGCGGCGCAGCCCTTCATCTCCGGCGCCATCTCCAAGACCATCAACATGCCGAACACGGCGACGGTCGACGAGTGCAAGGACGCCTATCTGATGTCCTGGCGCCTGGGCCTGAAGGCCAACGCGCTGTACCGCGACGGCTCCAAGCTGAGCCAGCCGCTCCAGGCCGCCCTGCTCGACGATGAGGAGGATGGCGAGGCGGTCGAGGCGGTGATCGAGGCGCCGGCCGCCGTCCGCGCCCAGATGGTCACCGAGCGCATCGTCGAGAAGGTGATCGAGCGGGTGGTCGAGCGGAAGAGCAGCTCGCGCGAGCGTCTGCCGCACCGCCGCAAGGGCTACACCCAGAAGGCCAATGTCGGCGGCCACAAGGTGTATCTGCGCACCGGCGAGTATGAGGATGGCCGCCTGGGCGAGATCTTCATCGACATGCACAAGGAGGGCGCCGCCTTCCGCTCGCTGATGAACAACTTCGCCATCGCGGTGTCGATCGGTCTCCAGTATGGCGTTCCGCTCGAGGAGTTCGTGGAGGCCTTCACCTTCACGCGCTTCGAGCCGTCGGGCATGGTCACCGGCAACGACACCATCAAGATGGCGACGTCGATCATCGACTACATCTTCCGCGAGATCGCCATCTCCTATCTGAACCGCACCGATCTGGCGCACGCCACGCCGGAGGATCTGGTGCCGTCGACGGTCGGCAGCGGCGACAAGCAGGGCGACCTGCCGGACACCCAGGTGCAGCCGTCCGACATCGTCCGCCGCATCGCGTCGACCGGCTATGTCCGCAACAACCTGCGCGTCCTGCATGGTGGCCAGACGGGCGGTCAGGTCCAGCGCGCCAGCGCCGCGGCGGCCTTCGCCGCCACCGGCACCGACACGGCCGCCGTCGGCGTCACCGCGTCGGCCGGCACCCAGGCCTCCGCCCAGGCCGCCATGGCGGCCAGCCCGGCGGTCGCCGCCGCCACCGCCCATGGCCATGTCGCCGCCACCGCCGCCACCGGCACCGCCTATGGCGGCAGCACCAGCGACCAGCGCTTCGACCGCATCCGCGAGGCCCGCGCCCGCGGTTACGAGGGTGATCCCTGCGGCGAATGCGGCAACATGACCCTGGTCCGCAACGGCACCTGCCTGAAGTGCGACAGCTGCGGTTCGACCACCGGCTGTAGCTGATCCGCCGGACGGTCGCCTGCCGGACGGTAACAAGTCCGGGCTGCCCTGAAGACAAGGAAAGGAGGAGGCGGGAGACCGCCTCCTCCTTTTCGCATGTGCAAAGACGATCCCTCCATGCCCCTTGGAATTATTCTTGTGTGCAAATAGCGTAATGGCCGGAGCGCGACGAATCTTGACCGCGCCGCCTGTGCTCATGTTAGCTGGGTCCATGGGGCGCCGGCGCGGCGTTCCCGAAGCTTGTCCGGAGGCACAGGGGTCATGGATTCGGCCGGGACCGCGCTGGACGACCGTCTGCCGTCCGATCGCCTCTTGCGGGTGACCGCCGCGCAATGGAGCGCGGCGCTGGTCTGGATGTCGGCCGACGGCATCATCATCGGAGTGAATCCCGGATTCTGCCAACTGGCCGGCAGCCCTCCGGAGGCGATGATCGGCCGTTCGCTGCCGGACCTGCTCGATCTCGGCGGGTATGATTGGCGTGCGGTGTGGGACGGGGTGCGGGGGGACCATCCAGCACCCGGAACCGGCGCCTTGCGGCTGCCCCAACGCGATGCGATCCCCGTCGATCTGCAATGGCAGCCGCTCACCGATGGGGACGAGACGTTCCTTCTTTGCGCGATGCGCTGTTTCGACGAGCGCGAGCGGGCGGAGGCGGTGGCCCGCCTCCAGCAGAATGTGCTGGAACTTGTGGCCGCCGGGCGATCGCTGAAGCAGGTTCTGGACTTTCTCTGCCGGCAGGTGGAGGCCTGCGCGCCGGATGCCGCCTGTTCGGTGATGTTGTGCGACGACGAGAACCGCATGCGGGTGGCGGCGGCGCCCTCCCTGCCCGCCGCCTATGTCGCCAGCATCGAAGGCTTTCCAATCGGGCCGGATGTCGGGGCCTGCGGCAGCGCGATGAGCCGGGGTGTGGCGATCATGTCGGCCGACATCGCCACCGATCCGCGTTGGAAGCCGTTTTGGGCGGAGACGCAGGCGCACGGGCTGGCCGCCTGCTGGTCGAATCCGATCAAGGGTCGTGGTGCCCGGATACTGGGCAGCTTCGCGCTCTATTACCGTAAGCCGCGCGCCGTTTCTCCTTTCCACAGCTCTCTGGTCCAGGCCTGCGCCCATCTCTGCGCGCTCGCCATCGAACATGACCGGGCACGGGCGGAGATCAACCGGCTGGCCTATTTCGACACGCTGACCGGGCTGCCCAACCGTCAGCTTCTGGCCGACCGCGCCACCGCGGCGCTCGCGCTCGCCGGACGCACGCGCCAGTCGGTGACCGTGATCTTCCTGGACATCGACCGCTTCAAGACCGTCAACGATTCTCTCGGCCATGCCGTCGGCGACCGGCTGCTGGTGGAGGTGACGGCGCGCCTGCGCCCCCTGTTCATCGAGGGCGATACGCTGGCCCGTCTGGGCGGGGACGAGTTCGTCGCCCTGTTGCCGGGCTGCGACGCCGCCCATGCCTCGCTGCTGGCCGAGCGGGTGCTCGCCGCCCTGTCGGTGCCGATGACGGTGGCCGATCTGACGCTGACTCCCACCGCCAGCATCGGCATCGCCGTCCATCCCGACGACGGCCTGGATTTCGATACGCTGCTGCGCCAGGCCGACGCGGCGATGTACCGGGCCAAGCAGGCCGGGCGCAACCGCTGCCACTTCTTCCGCAGCGACATCAACGAACAGGCGGTGCGCCGGCTGGAGATGGAGGCGGCGCTGTGCGAGGCGCTGGAGCGGCAGGAGACGGGCTGCGCCGGGGGCGAGTCGCCGTTCGAGCTGCATTACCAGCCCCAGGTCCGGCTGAGGCCGCGCTGCCTGCACCGGGTCGAGGCGCTGATCCGCTGGACCCATCCGCGCTGGGGCGCGGTGCCGCCGACGGAGTTCGTGCCGCTGGCCGAGGAGTGCGGGCTGATCGACCGGCTGGACAGCTGGGTGCTGAAAACCGCGGTGGCGCAGCTCGGCCGCTGGCGCGCGGCGGGGGTTCCGGTGCCGGGGATGGCGGTGAATGTCTCCGCCGTCCGTTTCGCCCGCGGCGACCTGCCGGATCAGGTCCGCACCGCGCTGGCCACCAACGGCATCCCGGCCAATGATCTGACGCTGGAGATCACCGAGCGGCTGATGATGACGGAGGAGGGCGGCGTCCATGACGCGTTGGACGCCCTGCACGCCCTGGGCGTCACCCTGTCGATCGACGATTTCGGCACCGGCTATTCGAGCTTGAGCTATCTGAAGCGTTTTCCGGTCGGCGAGCTGAAGATCGACCGCAGCTTCGTCAAGGAGTTGGACATCGATGCCGCCAACCGGCCGCTGGTCCGCGCCATCATCCAGATCGGCGAGGCTTTGGGCCTGACCGTGGTGGCGGAGGGGGTGGAGCGCGAGGCCCAGCACCTCATGCTGGAGGCGGAGGGCTGCGCCATCGGCCAGGGCTACCGCTTCGCCCGACCGATGCCGGCGGCGGCCCTGGTGGAATGGCTGGCGAACGAGGGCAAGGACTGGGTCGATTGTCCGCCCGAGGACTGCATCAGCTTCTGAAACATTTGCGATGGAAATGGTCCCGTGGTTCGTCCGGTTTTCTTTGAATTTGCGGGGTACTTCGGCGGCAATTCGCCGGTCGAATCGGTGTTATGCCCATCCGCCGGAGTAATGGGTTCCGGCCAATACGATATAGTCGCAACGCTCCTTTGCCGGTGAAGCGCGGGTCATCCCGATCTAGGCCACGCGACTGTCTTGTATCCCAACGTTTGGGGCGATAGAAGGTCCACTCAGCGGCATGTGCGGTCAAGCAAACTGACCACGGCGTTTCGCTGAGCGGAAAGGACCCGCCCGGTGGATCGCCCGTGGAGCACAAGGGGAGCACCCGCATGCCGGACGACCATGGGGCGAGAGGAAATCCGCGATGGCGAGCCAGGGTGAATCCAAGTGGGTCTACAGCTTCGGGGCCGGTGCCACCGAAGGACGGGCCGATATGAAGAACCTGCTGGGCGGCAAGGGCGCCAATCTGGCCGAGATGGCCAATCTTGGCCTGCCCGTTCCGCCGGGCTTCACGATCACCACCGAGCTGTGCACCTATTTCTACGCCAACGGCCGCTCCTATCCGCCGGAGCTGACGGTGCAGGTGAATGCCGCCATCGCGCGGCTGGAACAGGCGATGGACGCCAAGTTCGGCGACCCGGTCAACCCGCTGCTGGTGTCGGTCCGCTCCGGCGCCCGCGCGTCGATGCCCGGCATGATGGACACCGTACTGAATCTGGGCCTGAACGACGCCACCGCCGCCGGCCTCGCCAAGCGCTCGGGTGACGGCCGCTTCGCCTATGACAGCTATCGCCGCTTCATCCAGATGTACTCCAACGTCGTGCTCGACGTTGAGCATCACCATTTCGAGGATATCCTCGACAACCATAAGCGCGACAAGTCCTACAACCTCGACACCGACCTGTCGGCCGAGGATTGGCAGGCGGTGATCGAGGATTACAAGAAGGCGGTCGAGCGCGAGCTGGGCAAGCCCTTCCCGCAGGATGTGCAGGAGCAGCTGTGGGGCGCCATCGGCGCCGTGTTCGGGTCTTGGATGAACGCCCGCGCCATCACCTACCGCAAGCTGCACGACATCCCGGCCGATTGGGGCACCGCGGTCAACGTGCAGTGCATGGTCTTCGGCAACATGGGCAACGACTGCGCCACCGGCGTCGCCTTCACCCGCAACCCGTCGACCGGCGAGAACGCCTTCTACGGCGAGTATCTGGTCAATGCCCAGGGTGAGGACGTCGTCGCCGGCATCCGCACGCCGCAGCATCTGACCGTCGCCGGCAAGCTCGCCAACAAGTCCGACCTCCCCGCCATGGAGGAGGTGATGCCGGAGGTGTTCAACCAGCTGAACGAGGTCCGCCTCACGCTGGAGAAGCACTATCGCGACATGCAGGACATCGAGTTCACCGTCCAGCAGAACAAGCTGTTCATGCTCCAGACCCGCAACGGCAAGCGCACCGCTCCGGCGGCGCTGAAGATCGCGGTGGATCTGGCGAACGAGGGCGTCATCGACCGCAACGAGGCGGTGCGCCGCATCGACCCGGCCTCGCTCGACCAGCTGCTGCACCCGACGCTGGACCCCAAGGCCGACCGCAGGATCATCGCCAAGGGCCTGCCCGCCTCCCCCGGTGCCGCGTCCGGCAAGGTGGTGTTCACCGCCGACGAGGCCGAGCAGATGGCCGGCAAGGGCGAGGCGGTGATCCTCTGCCGCATCGAGACCTCGCCCGAGGACATCCACGGCATGCATGCCGCCCGCGGCATTCTGACCAGCCGCGGCGGCATGACCAGCCACGCGGCGGTGGTGGCCCGCGGCATGGGCCGCGCCTGCGTGTCGGGCGCCGGCGACCTGCGCATCGACTACAAGACCAGGCAGATGTCGGTCCGTGGCGTCGCCGTCAAGGAAGGCGACATCCTGACCATCGACGGCTCCACCGGCGAGGTGATGCTGGGCGAGGTGCCGACGATCCAGCCGGAGCTGTCGGGCGACTTCGCCACCTTGATGGGCTGGGCCGACAAGATCCGCCGGATGAAGATCCGCGCCAACGCCGAGACCCCGCTGGACGCCCGCACCGCGCGGAAGTTCGGCGCCGAGGGCATCGGCCTGTCGCGCACCGAGCATATGTTCTTCGACCCGGAGCGCATCCTGGCCGTCCGCGAGATGATCCTGGCGGAGGACGAGGCGGGCCGCCGCAAGGCGCTCGCCAAGCTGGAGCCCTTCCAGAAGAAGGACTTCGTCGAGCTGTTCACGATCATGACCGGCCTGCCGGTGACGATCCGCCTGCTCGACCCGCCGCTGCATGAGTTCCTGCCCAACACCGAGGAGGACATGGCGGAGGTGGCGGCGGCCACCGGCACCGATCCGCTGCGGGTGCGCCACCGCACCATCCAGCTGCATGAAGCGAACCCGATGCTGGGCCATCGCGGCTGCCGCCTGGGCATCTCGTACCCCGAGATCTACGAGATGCAGGCCCGCGCCATCTTCGCCGCCGCCGCCGAGGTCGCCAAGACCACCGGCGAGGCCGTCATTCCCGAAGTGATGATCCCGCTGATCATCACCAGGAAGGAGTTCGACATCCTCAAGGCGGTGATCGACCGCGCCGCCGAGCAGGTGAAGGCCGAGACCGGGGTGACGGTGGAGTATCTGACCGGTACGATGATCGAGATCCCGCGCGCCGCCCTGAAGGCCGGCGAGATCGCCTTGTCGGCCGAGTTCTTCAGCTATGGCACCAACGACCTGACCCAGACCACGCTGGGCCTGTCGCGCGACGACGCCGGCAGCTTCCTGCCGGAGTACCAGCGCCAGGGCATCCTGGAGCAGGACCCGTTCCAGTCGCTGGACGTCACCGGCGTCGGCGAACTGGTGGAGATCGCCACCGAGCGCGGCCGCAAGGTCCGTCCGGACATCAAGCTCGGCATCTGCGGCGAGCATGGCGGCGACCCGGCCTCGATCTCCTTCTGCGAGAAGATCGGGCTGACCTATGTCTCCTGCTCGCCCTACCGCGTGCCGATCGCCCGTCTGGCGGCGGCGCAGGCGGCGCTGAACAGCGACACGGTCAAGCGCGACTGAGCCGAACCGGGTAGCTGAAACGACGACGGCCCTCTTCCCGCAAGGGAAGGGGGCCGTTCCGTTTCGGGGGATTACGCCACCAGGGAGAGGCGGCGTCCCCGCGCCGGTCCTGACACAGGCGAATCCATCAAGTCACGCCGGCTCGGCGCATCTGCGCGCCCGTCGTAACGATCGATCGAGATGCCGGCCCCCAGGGTCTTGGCCAAGTCACGAACATAGAGGTCGTTCATCTGTCCTTGCGACAACCCGGAGGACATGCCCTGCTGAATGAGCCTCTCCTTATCCCAGGGCTGGCCTGTGGGTTTCCTGACCTCCGTGGTGCCATCGGACCACTGGATGGCGGCGATCTCACCATTCCTGCGCAATACGCTGTGGGCCTTGGTCGCAAAGAACCGCGCCGTCTGCGCGGCGTCGGGCTCCGCCTTCATCCGCTCCATCGCCGCGCGGGCGTTCCTGATCACATCGGGATCGGGAGCGGCGCGGGCGGGGTTGACCGGAATCATGTTCGACAACAAGGGAAGCATCCCGCCAATCTGCCCGATGCCAGCCATCGCCCCCTCCACTTGCGGATTTCCACGAGTGGGCGTTTTGCAACTTTCGGGCCGAGCGGGCGAGTGCGACGCGAGCCTGTATTCCTGTCGATATTCGCAAGCTCGACGGGAGCGCGGGCAGATTCTGCCGCCTGAGAGCGGACGATTCCTTCCCCTGGAAAACGGTCAAGGGGCAAGACCTGCCGCGGCATACGGATGGTCGACGTGTCCCGTGAGGGAAGGGGGATGGTTCGTTTCGGGGGCGGAGGTGGGCGGGTGGAACAGCGTGGAACGGATTTCGGGGGACTGTTCACTGTTCCATTTGGGGCACCCGGCAGGGGTGGTGGTGGTCGGATGGAACGTTTGGAACAGTTTGGAACGGTTTTCCGGGGGCCGTTCACTGTTCCATCCGGCGGGGCGGGTGTGCGGGAGAATGGGCGCAAGGGGGCGTGGCACCATTGGCGATGCATGCAGGAGACTCCTCGGGCGGTTGAGGCTTATAGTCCTATCGCGGATGGCCGTTGGCGGTAAGGGTGTGTGGGAAAGGCGTGGCAGACGTGTGGTCTACCGCGGCGATAGGGCTGGTCGTTCGTTGAGAGTGCCTCAGCTATCGAGCCAGTCCGCGACATCGCGCAAGGGGATCGCTTGGTCGACCGCAACTTGGAACCGCGCTTCGGCGATGGGGTGTGTAGCGCATCGTCATCAACTGGTTCGGATACGGTTGAAAGTTCGGCCATCGGGCACTTTCATCACCGAACATATGTAGCGAGTGTGGAGTGCTCCAGTTGATACGGATTAAGAGAGTACAGAACGAAGGCTCAAAGCATTGGGAAGCGCGCTTGGAGGGCGGCAGAGGCCGCCCCCATTTCACCTTAAATAGAAAGCTATCTTCGAAGAAGCTGATTAATCATTTGGAACATCTAATTCTCCGGCGGCACTGTCACTAAAGTATGCGGCTTCTGCGGCTTGTGTAATTCTATATGCTTTAACCGCACCAGCTTGTTCTCGTGCTACTAGGCCTCGATCTGCAAGATTTTTTGCACGTCGACCAATGAGCTGGCCCGAACAGTCAAGGTCAACTGCAATTTCAGACGCATACATCGACCTTTGTTCAGCATGTAAAATTTGGAGCATTCCCAGCTCAGTTTCTGGAAGTAGGAGTTCAATGCTGACCCCGTCTAACAGATCTGAATATTTTTTCGATAGATTGACAACAGATACCCGTCCAGAAGCGCATGAGGGGCATTTCATCCCAAACATCTGGAGTGCTGACAATTTGTCTATGTCAAATGCTGTGTGGCATGAATCGCATTTAATCTCCTGATTTTTCTGAAGATAAGCTCTTATGATGCCGTTATAATCAAATATTCTTTCGATGAAGTAAGCTCTTGCCTCCCGGATCATTGGATGATTTAAAGGTCTTCCAAACGCAATCTGGAATTTTTCACATAGTCCGTAGTTTAGACAATATACAGAAACTCTTCTTCCATCTCTGTCAGACTGCTCATAGTATTTTGTTACAAAGAAAGACAGTTCAAGTGTGGTAAGGAGGTCATCATAGGTTGTTAATACAAAGAAGTGGCTAGAAGGAGTTCTGCCAGATATAACCTTCGTTATCCGTGAATCTTTGTAATTTTTCAGTTCCTTTGATCTTGAAACAATCGCCTCTAAGAGCTCTTTGAGGGAGTAGATAGACGAGCGTTCATGAAAGGAAGTGTCTCGGAAGCGACCTGAAGAAAAGAAAGAGGAAACCTTCTCTTCATAATAACGCTTAGCTGCTTCTTGTATTGCTTTAATGCCAATCGGCTTCTGAAATAGCAAATTTGATTCATAGGCATATAACATAATATGCCCAAGTATTCTTGGGTTTGCTACTGTCGAATAAAACATTGTTCTCCATATATCGCTTGAAGAGGTGTCGAAAAAAGCTTCGGCATCTTTTCCGCAATAGTATGAAAGTCTTTTTTCGACTATTCTTTTTGTGAAGTGAATGCTTTTTTCTTCCATCGTGGAAACGTCGTTCGATCCATACATTGCATGTATGTCAAGGTAAACTTCTTCAATCTTAGTCTTATCTAGGCTGCCCAGGTATATTCTTCCGGGGTAGCCAGCTATTTTAAATCTAATAAACTCTGACCAACGTGTGAAAGGCGATATAATTGCATTCACAACAATCTTCATTTCCGGGAGAGGGAGTTCTGAAAAGTCATCAAGAAAAACATAGAGGTATTTTACACCTATAGTGTCCAAGACGTTCTTCAGTTCGTCAATAATCTCATTGATACCTACAACCCTCATCATCACATTTGCGTATTTTTCATCAAATGAGTGCTCGTCGCCAAATTCTCCTTTTGCTTCACTCTTCAAGCTTAGGGATGGCTTTTCTAAGCTAAGTGATGAGTCCAGAGAGGCGCCGAATATTTTCTTGTTTGTATATTTCTCAACTGCTGCGGTCTCTATGCTCACAAATCCGGAAATGCTCTCGAATTTCGGATTGCTTAGGCGTTGTAATATCTCATCAAGATTAGAAAATATCTCTTTCGCACTTCCCATAAACCGTTCCTTAAGACGCGAAAGAAAACTAAGCTCAACCTGTTTATATAAGTCTTCGCGGATACCACTGATAAGGGCTCGAAAGAAAGACAGATATAACATTAGGCGCTTAATTTCATCTGCGGGAAGCGTAGAATTTAACTGTGCTGCTTTCTCAATTGTCGCGGAGTCTACCTGAGAAGCTTCATAAACATTGCGTATATCCATATAGGAAGAAATAATATTTTTCTTGTTCTTTCTTATCTCATGCTGAGCGCGTTGGAAAATTGTTGATTTCCCAGTGCCCTTTCTACCGATTATCAGTGTAGTGTTATCTGCTAACAATGTCTTGAAAACTTGATCATTTGGCAGAGGGTCTACATAGAGTTGCTCTATGATTGAGCGGTTACTTTCGTCGCTAAGCTCAGAGCGGCTATATAGCTTCAGAGACGCTGCGGCCTGATGAAATGCGTCAAGTTGTTTTTCTGTATACAATTGCGGCATGTGTTCCCCCGTTTTCTATAGGGGTAACCCTAAGGCAGGGTGCCATTTCTTTCAAGCGGAGCGTTCTCTGCTGTGCAGCGTTTCATTGTGATTCTGGCGAGGGTAGCGACATGGCACGAGAGGCGATCTACTATTCCCTAGCCACCACCCGGCAAGTCCCCTGCACCAGATCGACATCGATCTCCGCCGCGACCAGTTCCGGCCGGATGCTCATGCCGTCGCGGACCAACCGCACCAGACCGTGCTTTGCCAAGTCTTGCAGGGCTCGCGAGACATTCGGCTGTGCGCGGTCGGCGAGTTGGGCGAGGCGGGAGACCGTCTCCGGGCCTTCGGTGGCGATCAACTGCATCAACGCCCGGTTGGCCGGGGTCAGCACGCCGAGAAGGCCGGACACCGACTCGCCATCCGTCACCGACCGCACCGGGGGAACCGGGCGGGTGCCCTGGGCGACCGCCAGCATCTCGTCGCGCACATCATGCAAGGTCCGCATCGCCGGTCCCTCCGTCGTCGTCATCCTCGGTGTCTTCCATCGCGATGGTCAGCGCGACACCCGCCGTCTGGCAAGCGCGCTCCGTCGCCGCGAAGAAATCGCTCAGCAGCGCGTCCGCTCCGGTGAAGGCGTAGGGAACCGGATCGGCCACGCGGCCATAACGGTGCTCATGGTCGAAGCGGGTTTCCCGGCCGACTCCATGCGCGTTGTCGAAGCCCATCAGGCGGGTGCCGTCCACATCATGCAGGGGCAGCGAATAACGCATGCCGTGGGGCTTCTCCGCGGTGACTGGCGTCCGCCAGAGGCGAAACCGCAGGCTCCACCCATTCTCCAGCCAGTAGCGCCGCCGGTGATATCCGAGAAGGCGCTCAACCGTTTCATCAACCATATATCGGATTCCAATATACCCTTCAATATGGGTTCATTGTATATCTCCGAAAGATATAAGGACAAGGGTCGATGGGAGAGGGTGGAGGGGGCGCTTTCGCGCGCCGCAAGGGGCATGCTGCCCCTTCGCGATCCCCTGGCAAAGGCTGGCGCCTTTGCTGCCTCCTCACCTTGAGCCTCCCCCCAGGGGGGAGGGGAAGTTTGCGGAGGGGAGGGGGCCGGAGGGCGGATCAGTCGCCGGCGGTTTCCACCGTCGGCGCCATGGCCCGCCGTTTGGTCAGCATGGGAAAGGCGGTGGCCAATTGCAGCAGGGCGATCAGGGCGAGGCAGCCGGCCCAGCCGAAGCGCTGCCAGAGGAGAGCCGGAACCAACGACCCCAGGCTCCCGCCCAGATAGTAGAAGAACAGATATCCACCGCTGGCCCGTGCGCCGGAGGTGCCGCCGCACAGGCTCAGCGCATGGGCCAGTACCGCCTGGAGGAAGAAGACAGCGGTGCTGAAGACGACGAGGCCGGCGATGACCGGCAGTGGCGACCCGGCCAGCGTCATCAGCAGGCCGAGCCAGGACAGCAGGGCGCCCGCCGCGACGGTCCGGCCATGGCCGATCCGGCTGACGACACGCCGCGTGCCATGGACGAAGACCAGCGACGGCAGGAAGACCAGATACAGGCTGCCGAGCATGGCGGTGCTCCAGCCGAAGGGCGGCTCCGCCAGCCGGAAGGCGATATAGGTGAAGACCGCGATCTGCGAGAACAGCAGGGCAAAACCGCCGGCATAGACCGCCGGCAGGCCCCAGGCGCCCTTCTCCCGGCTGTGGCTTCGCGGATCGCCGGCAGGCTGCCGGGCCGGACCGCTCCGCTCGGACGCCAGCGTCAGCGCCGGCAGCAGGGCAAGGCCATGCAGCAGCGCCATGGTCAGAAAGGCCGCCGGCCAGCCGAAGGACGGGATCAGCGAGGCAGGTCCCAGGCGCCCGACGATGCCGCCGCAGACCGTCCCCATGACATAGGTCGCCGACATGCCGAGCGCCGCGCGGGTGGAGGGCTGCCGTTCGATGCCGGCGAGCAGAGCGGACAGCACCATCGGCATGGTGGCGCCCTGCATCGCGCGCAGGACGAGCAACTCCGCGAAGCCGCCCGCCACCGCCAGCCCGACGTCCAGCAGGCCGAGCAGCGTCAGCCCGATGACGAGGGCGCGGCGCAGGCCAAGCCGCTGCACCAGCAACCCGGCCAGCGGCGAAGCCAGGGCAAGCCCCAGCGTCGTCACGGTCAGCAGCGCCGCGCATTGCCGCACCGACAGCCCGTGCAGCCTTTGCAGCTCTCCGCCCAGCGACTGGGTGAGATAGAGACTGCTGAAGCCGACCATGGCGCAGCAGAGCATCACGCAATGGTCGCGCCAGGGCGCCGCCGGTGTCGCTGCGGTAACGCCGGACCGGTTGTGTTCGTCTGAAATGGCTGTCATGCCGCCAAGCTAGACACGCGCCGGCGGCCGTGTGAAATACTGACTTCGATCGCTGTGATACGGGAATCAAATCAATGGGACGGCTGCGATGGATTTTCGTCAGATCGCCTGTTTCGTCGCCGTCGCCGAGGAACTGCATTTCGGCCGTGCCGCCGCCCGGCTGAACCTGTCGCAGCCGCCGCTGAGCCAGCAGATCAAGGGGCTGGAGGACCGGCTGCGTGTACGGCTGTTCGAGCGCAACCGGCGCGGCGTAAGGCTGACCCCGGCGGGGGAGACCTTTCTGCATTATGCCCGTCAGGTGCTGGACAGCGCGGCGGCCGGGGCGGAGGCGGCGCGCCGGGTGGCCGGCGGCGAGGTCGGCAGCCTTCGCATCGGCTATTCCGCCTCGGCGCTCTATTCCGACGAGGTGCTGCTGGCGATCGCCCGCTATCGCCGCCGCTATCCGGCGGTGGACATTCGGCTGCTTGAAAACACCACCCGGATTTGCGCACGGGAGGTGGAGGCCGGCCGCGTCGATCTGGCCATCGTGCGCGGTCCCCTGCCGGAGGCGGCGGACGGCTGGCCGGCGGACCGGCGACTCGTGGTGTCGCGGGAAAGGCTGATGGTGGCGATACCCCAGGACCATGCCCTGGCGAGCCGTGACCGGCTGGCGCTGGCCGACCTCGGCGACGAGCGGTTCGTCATCATGGCGCGCCGGCTCGGTACCGCGCTCAACGAACTGCTCGACCGGCTGTTCGCCGCCGCGGGGTTGCGTCCGCGGATCGCGCTGGAGACGGCGGAAATGGCGTCGCTGCTGGGGCTGGTCGGGGCGGGGGCCGGCATCGCGATCGTGCCGGCGGCGGTGACGGGCCACCGCTCCGGCCATATCGCCTTCCGTCCGCTGGCCGACCGGGATGCGGAGGTGGAGTTGTTCCTGCTGTTGCCGCCACTCCCCTCTCCGACCGCCGTCAGGCTGCGCGCCGAGTTGGTGGCGGCCGGGGCCGGCTGAACGCCCCTACTTCGGCCTTACCGTCCCCCAAGCCCCCGATACAGCTCCATGTACTCCTCCGCCGGCCCGTGCCAGCCGAAGTCGCGCGTCATGGCGCGGTGCTGCATCGCCTGCCAGCGGTCGGGCTTGCGATAGACGCCCAGCGCCCGGCGCAGCGCCCACAGCAGCTCCTGGCCCGTCGCGTTGACGAACTGGAACCCCGTAGCACTGCCGTCGGCGCTGGCGGCCGGGTTGGCGTCGATCACCGTGTCGGCGAGGCCGCCGGTGCGGCGGACCAGCGGCAGGGTGCCGTATTTCAGGGCGTAGAGCTGGGTCAGGCCGCAGGGCTCCGAGCGGGACGGCACCAGGAACAGGTCCGATCCCGCCTGGATGCGGTGGGACAGCGGCTCGTCATAGCCGATGCGCACACCGATGGAGTGCGGATGCCATTGGGCGAGCTGGCGGAAGCCGGCCTCGCTGGAGGCGTCGCCGCTGCCCAGAACCACCAGCTGGCCGCCCCACGACACCCATTGGCCGGCGGCCTCCAGAACCAGATCGAGGCCCTTGTGCCAGGTCAGGCGGCTGACCACGGCGGCCAGCGGGGCATCCGGCCGGCGGTCCAGGCCGAAGGCGGATTGCAGGTCGGCCTTGCAGGAATCCTTTCCGCCGAGATCGTCGGCGCTGTAGCGGGCGGGCAGATGCGGGTCGCTCGCCGGATCCCACACCGCGTAATCGACCCCGTTCAGGATGCCGGTCAGGACATCCGCCCGGCTGGCGAGCAGGCCTTGCAGGCCGGTGCCATGCTCGGCCGTCTGGATCTCGTTGGCGTAGGTCGGGCTGACCGTGGTCAGGCGGTCGGCGTAGAAGCAACCGGCCTTCAGGAAGCTGACATTGCCGTAATACTCCACCCCGTCGATGCGGAAGCTGGACGATGGCAGGCCGAGATCGCCCATCAGCCAGGGGCCGAAGAGGCCCTGATAGGCGATGTTGTGGATGGTCAGAACCGTGCCCGGCCGGACCGGGCCGGCGAAACGGTCGGGGCGCAGGGTCAGATAGGCGGGGATCAGCGCCGCCTGCCAGTCATGGCCGTGCAGGATGTCGGGCCGCCACCACGGGTCATAGGATTTCTCGGCCGCGAAGCCGGCGGCGACCCAGGCCAGCGCCGCGAAGCGCAGGGCGTTGTCGGCCCAATCCTTGCCGTCCGGTCCGAGATAGGGGTTGCCGGGACGGTCGAACAGCGACGGCGCGTCCAGCGCATAGGCCAGAACCCCGTCCGCCGTGGTGCCGACGCGAAGCCGGGCGCGATCGCAGCCGGGCAGGTCGGTGATCAGGTCGCCGACCTCGTGCAGGTTCCGCAGGCTGTTCAGAACGGCGGGATAGCCCGGCAGCAGCAGGCGGACATCGGCGCCGGCGGCGTTCAGGGCCGGCGGCAGGGCGGCGGACACGTCGGCCAGCCCCCCCGTCTTGACCATCGGGTAGCATTCGGACGTGACGTAGAGGACGCGCATCGGGAAGGCACTCGGATGAAAGGCGGGAGGGGGCGCTCATGGTATGGCGCCGATGCGGGGCCGGTGGGGAGCCGGGCCGCATCGGCGCGGGGCCATGGTGATGGTCCAAAAGAGGGGAGCGGCGAAATGCCGCCTACTCCTTCGGCAGCTTCTCGATCATCTCGCGGGTGATCAGGACGACGCCGCCCTCGCTGCGGTAAAAGCGCTTGGCGTCCAGCTCCGCATCCTCGCCGACGACGAGGCCGTTGGGGATGCTGACGCCGCGGTCGATCACCACCTTGCGCAGGCGGCAATGGCGGCCGATGTCGCATTCCGGCAGCACCACCGCCTCGTGCAGCTCGCTGTAGGAGTTGACGCGGACCGAGCTGAACAGCAGCGACCGCCGCACGGTGGAGCCGGAGATGATGCAGCCGCCAGACACCAGGCTGTCCACCGCCATGCCGCGCCGGTTCTCGTCGTCGAAGACGAATTTGGCCGGGGGAAGCTGTTCCTGGTAGGTGAAGATCGGCCAGTCGCGGTTGTACATGTTCAATTGCGGCGTGACGTGGCAGAGGTCGAGATTGGCTTCCCAATAGGCGTCGATGGTGCCGACGTCGCGCCAGTAGGGGGCGTCGTCCGGCGCGTCGATGATTGCGCTGTCGGCATAGTCGTGGGCGATGATGCGGGCGCCCGACTTCACCAGATGCGGGATGATGTCCTTGCCGAAATCACGGCTGGAACCGGGGGTGGCGACGTCGCGCTCCAACTGCTCGTAGAGGAACTGGGCGTTGAAGACGTAGATGCCCATGCTGGCCAGCGCCATGTCGGGCCGGCCGGGCATCGGCGGCGGGTCGGCCGGCTTCTCGACGAAATCGATGATGCGGCGCTCCTCGTCGATGTGCATCACGCCGAAGCCGGTCGCCTGTTCGCGCGGAACCGCGATGCAGGGCACGGTGACGTCGGCCTTGCGGTCGATGTGGTCGAGCAGCAGCGCGCCGTAATCCATCTTGTAGATGTGGTCGCCGGCCAGGATCAGGACATATTCCGGCTCGTGGTCGCGCAGGATGTCCAGGTTCTGATACACGGCGTCGGCGGTGCCCTGGTACCACTCCGTCTCGCTGACACGCTGCTGGGCCGGCAGCAGGTCGCAGAACTCGTTCATCTCGCCGCGGAACACGTTCCAGCCGCGCTGGAGATGGCGCAGCAGGCTGTGCGACTTGTACTGCGTCAGCACGCCGATGCGGCGGAAGCCGGAATTGACGCAGTTGGACAGCGCGAAGTCGATGATGCGGAACTTGCCGCCGAAATATGTCGCCGGCTTGGCCCGCCGGTCGGTCAGCTGCTTTAGGCGGCTTCCGCGTCCCCCGGCCAGCACCAGCGCCACCGCACGTCGTGGCGCGAGGCGCAGATCGCGTTTGTCGAGCATGGCCGTTACTCCCTTTGCCTTATTCTTGCGGCCGCGTGCGAGCGGCATTCCCGATGGAGGCGTTGACGGTGCCACATCTCGCCGCCATGTCCAATAGGCCCGGCGGTGGGGGCGCATCGGCCGACCCGCCGCCCGTCCCCCGCCGCCTCCCTCCGCGGTCCTAGGCGGAAAGAGGGGGCCGGTGATCGCCGCGCGGGCCATTGCCTGCCTATTTTTTGGACATTTGCCGGAATGGCAGCCAAAACGCTGTCATCGATCCCGGTTTCCGGCCCGGCCGATCCGTCGAAAGCCCGAAAATTGCGGCGAAATGTCGGAATCGGCATATGCTCATTTTCTGTGCAAGGGCTGGGTGCGACTCGTAGGAGGCTGCCCGTTCGGGAGTCCGCCGCCCGACAGCCCTGACGATTCCGAGCCATTTTCGGCTGGCACGCTTCTTGTAAAGGTGGAGGCGTCCTTGGTCCCGTCCGCCGCCCCGTCTTTGCCGGGGACGGGGCGACCGGGACGGGGTCGCCCCGATGCGGTGCCCGAGCGCGCGGAACACCTCCGGTGCCGCGCCGGCCGCAAGGGGGTGGGAGCGATTTTGGAGAAAGAGGAGCCTCGATGAACCGTCTGTTCCTTCTGGCCGCACCGATGATGGCGGTTGCTCTGGGCGCCGTCGGCCTGCCGGCCGCAGCCCTTGCCCAGGATCCGGCGGCTGCCGCCGCTGCGGCGGCGGCGGCCGCGGCCACCGCCACCGCTGCCGCCGCGCCGGCGGCTCCGGCGCTGAATGGCGGCGACACCGCCTGGATGCTGGTCTCCACGGCGCTGGTGCTGATGATGACCATCCCCGGCCTGGCGCTGTTCTATGGCGGCATGGTCCGCAAGATGAACGTGCTGGCGACGGTGATGCAGAGCTTCGCCATCACCTGCCTGGTCAGCGTCCTGTGGTACGTGATCGGCTACAGCCTGGCCTTCAGCGGCACCGGCGCCTATGTCGGCGGGCTGGACCGGCTGTTCCTCAACGGTCTCGACTTCACCAAGGCGTTCGTCCTGGGCGAGGCGACGGGCTCCGGCGTTCCGACGACGATCCCCGAGCCGGTCTTCATGATGTTCCAGATGACCTTCGCGATCATCACCCCGGCGCTGATCACCGGCGCCTTCGCGGACCGCATGAAGTTCTCCTCGCTGCTGGTCTTCACCGCCCTGTGGTCGATCGTGGTCTATGCGCCGATCGCCCACTGGGTCTGGTATCCGTCGGGCTTCCTGTTCGGCCTTGGCGTGCTCGACTTCGCCGGCGGCACGGTCGTCCACATCAACGCCGGTGTGGCCGGCCTGGTCGCCGCGCTGGTGATCGGCAAGCGCAAGGGCTATCCGAAGGACGCCTTCATGCCGCACAACCTGGTGCTGTCGCTGATCGGCGCCTCGCTGCTGTGGGTGGGCTGGTTCGGCTTCAACGCCGGTTCCGCCCTGACCGCCGGCCCGCGCGCCGGCATGGCGATGGCCGCCACGCATATCGCCACCGCCGGCGCCGCCATGGGCTGGCTGTTCGCGGAGTGGATCGTCAAGGGCAAGCCGTCGATCCTCGGCATCATCTCCGGCGCCGTCGCCGGCCTGGTCGCCATCACCCCGGCCGCCGGCTTCGTCGACCCGACGGGCGCCATCATCATCGGCATCGTCGCCGGCGTGATCTGCTTCTGGTCGGCCACCAGCCTGAAGCACATGCTGGGCTATGACGACAGCCTGGACGCCTTCGGCGTGCATGGTGTCGGCGGCCTGATCGGCGCCCTGCTGACCGGCGTGTTCGCCAAGATGTCGGTGTCCAACAGCGAGGGCGGCTTCGCCTCCGTCCTGCAAGCCGACCCGAAGGCCACGCTGGGCATGCTGGAAGGCAACGCCGCCGCCCTGTGGATCCAGGTCCAGGGCATCGCCTACACCGTCGTCTGGTGCGCCGTCGCCACCTTCATCCTGCTGAAGGTCGTCGATGTGGTGATGGGCCTGCGCGTCGAGGAGGATGTCGAGCGCGACGGTCTCGATCTCGCCCTGCATGGCGAAAGCATCCACTAAGACACACTCCCTTTCCCTCGGGTCTCTTCGAGAAGGCCGCCGGTTCTCCGGCGGCCTTTTTCGTCCGTCCGGCCCTTTCCGGCGGAGGGTCGCCCGTTGGGATTGTTGCGCGGGGAGGAACGCTGTGGCGCGGGCGTGCCGGCTTCACGGCGCGGCCGCGACGGACTAACTGTGGGACATTCGCCACGATGTCCGTCAGGAGTTGCCGCCATGTCCACCCAGCCCGCCATCCCCGGTGTCCGTCCGGTGCTCGCCGCCGTGGAGGGCATGGCCACCTCCGACGGCGCCGGGGTCAGCATGACCCGCATGCTTGGCACGCCGCGCCTGCGCACGCTCGATCCCTTCCTGATGCTGGACCTGTTCGGCTCCGACCGGCCGAACGACTATCTGGCCGGCTTCCCCGACCATCCCCACCGCGGGTTCGAGACGGTGACCTACATGCTCGCCGGCCGCATGCGCCATGCCGACAATCATGGGCATGAGGGGGTGATCGAGACCGGCGGCGTGCAGTGGATGACCGCCGGGCGCGGCCTGATCCATTCGGAGATGCCGGAGCAGACCGAAGGGCTGATGCGCGGCTTCCAGCTGTGGATCAACCTGCCGGCCCGGTTGAAGATGACCGAGCCGCGCTATCAGGAATTCCCGGCCGCCTCCATCCCGGTGGAGCGGCGAGAGGAGGGGGCGACGGTCACCGTGATCGCCGGCGACACCGCCCGCGGCACCGCCGGCCCGGTGCGGGCCGAGGCGACCGACGCCCGCTATTTCGACGTGGTGCTGCCGCCGTCCGTCGCCTTCGCCGAGCCGCTGCCCGCCGGCCACACCGCTTTCCTGGTGCTGTCCGAGGGCACGCTGACGGTTGGCGACGAAGGGCCGCTCTCGGGCCAGCGGGTGATCGTGCTGGGCGACGGCGAGCGGGTCGAGGCGGTGGCCGGGCCGGAGGGTGCCCGCTTCCTGCTGCTGGCCGGCGCGCCGATCGGCGAGCCCATCGCCTGGGGCGGTCCCTTCGTCATGAACACCCGTGAGGAGGTGATGCAGGCCTTCCGCGATTTCGAGGAAGGGCGCATCTGATCCCATGATGCCGCGCTTCGCGCCTGAACCCCCTGCGCGAGTCCCCTTGCGCGAAATCTCGCGCAAGCCCTTGTTCAAGCTCTTGTGCAAGCGCGGCATCTCGTTCCTTGCGCCCCCGCCGTCCCCGGTTATCATGGCGCTTTCGGTGTTAACGCGAATGATGGCGAGGAGCCGGAGCGATGCGTGCAATGGGTCTGTTGGGTGGCTTCAAGGCGGTGATCGCCACGGGGCTTCTGGCCGTGACGCTGGCCGGAAGTCCGGTCACCGCCAAGCCGGCCGTGGCGCTGGATGTCGCCAAGGCCGCCGCCGATTTCGGTCCGGAGGGCGCCTGGACCAACCAGTGCGACATCGACCGGATGACCGACAGCAAGACCTGCCGGCTGATGATCTACCGCCTGTTCGATGACGGAAAGGATGTCGGCTTCATCGCGCTGAGCATCATTCCGACCGGCAACGACTTCCACCTGTTCCTGACCACCAGCCAGGGCCTGCTCGACCGCTGCGCCATCCGCGTCGACCGCCAGCCGCGCATCGAATCGCATGTGGCGACGCTGAACATGTGCATGTTCCCGAACTTCGTGTCGGGCCGCGTCGCCGACCAGTTCCGCAACGGCACCACCATCCTGGTGCGCATCACCACCCGCCAGGGCAAGCGCGACATCGACTTCCCGCTGAACGGCTTCTCCCGCACCTTCGAGGAGATGCAGCGCGGCCTGCAATGACGGCCGGGAGCGTCTCCCCGTTCGCCCCCCTGTCCACGCCGGGCGTTGCCCGGCCGGGATGGGGGATGACTGCCTTTTAATAAATTGCGATGTGAAGTCGGGAAAAGGCGGGCGGTAAATATTCCCGCGGTCGATGCGCGTGGCGCTTGGGGATTCCCAATGGGCTGACCCGCATTAACAATGATATCCGGGACGGTCCCTAGGGGAACTCCTTACTAGAATCCTGTGGCGCCGAATTCGGCGCGCTGCATATCCTTTGATGTCAGAAGACCTAACTCTTCAGGGGCCATACGATTGGTGATATGGTGGCTGAAGGGTGGTTCGGGTCCCCGAGATCGAAGGATACCCCATGGCCGGATGGTCCATCATAGGCAGGCCCAGCCTCGTCCTGATGCTGGCTCTGCTGCTGGCGGCCATAATGCCGGCCGCCGATGGCCGGGCGACGGCGCCGAACCGCACGGTGCTGATTCTGCATTCCTATCACCAGGGCTATGAGTGGACCGACGGGCAGGCGGCCGGCATCGCCGAGTCGCTGGAGGTGGCTGCGCCCACCGCCATGGGCGTCACCTATTACCTGGACTGGAAGCGCTATCCCAACCCGGATGGGCTGGAGCGCCTGCGGGCGCTGATCGCCTACCGCCATCCCAAGGGGACCGTCGATGCCGTGATCGCCACCGACGACGCGGCGCTGGCCTTCGCGCTGGACCTGCGGCGCGAGATCTACGGCCCGGTGCCGCTGGTTCATGGCGGCGTCGTCGCGGCGACGGCGCGCCGGTTGACCCTGGGTGAGAGCAATGTGGCCGGGGTGGAGGAGGCCAAGGACATCGAGGGGACGGTGCGCATGGCGCTGGCGGCCAACCCGAGGCTGAAGCGCCTGTATCTGCTGCGCGACCGTACCGAATCGGGGATCGTGCTGGACGGCGAGGTCGCGGCGCTGGCGGCGGCCGGGCGCATCCCCGCCGGGCTGGAGCGGCTGGTCCTGCCCGATCTGCCGCTGCCGCAGTTGGAGGAGCGGCTGGCCGCCCTGCCGCCCGACAGTGCCGTGCTGCTGGGAAGCTACGCCACGGATCCCAACGGGCTGGTGCTGCCGCCCCAGCAGTTCCTGGAGCTGCTGAGCGCCGGCAGCGGAGCGCCGATCTATGGCTTGCAGGAGTATCTGCTGGGCCATGGCATCGTCGGCGGCAGCCTGCTGAGCGCGCAGGAGCATGGCCGTGCCGTGGGACGGCTGGTGGCGGAGCTGCTGAAGGGGAGCGCGCCGGTCCGTCCGCTGTCCCAGCAGCTGGTGGCGGCCGACAGCTCCTTCATCCGCGGGATCGATTACCAACAGGTCGAGCATCATGGGCTCAA
Source organism: Azospirillum sp. B510 (assembly GCF_000010725.1). Lineage (NCBI taxonomy): Bacteria > Pseudomonadati > Pseudomonadota > Alphaproteobacteria > Rhodospirillales > Azospirillaceae > Azospirillum > Azospirillum sp. B510. The sequence goes on from NC_013854.1 coordinate 354,825, forward strand.
TCTGGCCGCCATCGCGGCGCAGACCGGGCCGATCGACCGGCTGGTCAACAAGCCCTTCTCGTTCCTGGAGACCTACCGCTGGCTGGTGTTGTCGGTCGGCGGCGCGCTGCTTCTGCTGTCCGGCATGGTGCTGCTGCTGGCCTTCGCGCTGCGCCAGCGGCGGATGGCCGAAGCGGCATTGCAGGTGAGCAACCAGGCGCTCGGCGAATCGCGCCGGGAATTGCAGGGCAAGGTCGAGGAGCTGACCGCCAGCAAGGACGCGCTGCGCGAGCGCGAAAGGCGGATGCGGCTGGTGGCGGAATCCTCCCGCGACATCCTGTGGACCTGGGACATCGTCAACGACATCCGCGTCCTGTCCGGGCGGGTGGAGGAGCTACTGGGCATCGATGCCCTCAGCATCGATTCGCGGCGGGCCTGGACCGACCGCATCCATCCCGAGGATCAGGCGCTGGCGGCCGAGGCGCTCCAGCGTCACCTGTCCGGCGAGCTGCCGGATTACCGGGCGGAATATCGCGTCCGCCACCGCGACGGCAATTATCTGTGGATCTACGCCACCGGCAAGGCCACCTTCGACGCGGGCGGAAAGCCGACGATGATGGCCGGTTCCTACACCGACATCACCGACCAGAAGCGGCAGCAGGCCTGGCTCGACCATCTGGCCCATTTCGATCCGCTGACCGGCCTGCCCAACCGGCTGACGCTGGAACAGCATGTCGATCGCCTGATCGCCGACAACAAGGCGTCCGGCAATGCCGCGCCGCTGGCGCTGCTGTTCCTCGACATGGACAATTTCAAGTTCATCAATGACGGGTTCGGCCACAAGTCGGGCGACGAGCTGCTGATGATGCTGGGCCTGCGCATCCGCAAGGGGGCCGGCGACGGGGTTTTCCTGGCGCGGCTGGGCGGTGACGAGTTCGTGGTGGTGGTGCAGGGCGGCGACGCCGAAGAGCCGGTGGAGGTGGCGAGGCGGGTGGAGCAGGCGATGGCGGCCCCCTTCCTGGTCGAAGGGCAGCATTTCTTCGTGTCTTGCAGCGTCGGCATCGCCCGCTATCCCTGGGACGGCCGTTGCTTCGACGATCTGCTGCAGAATGCCGACACCGCCATGTACCGGGCCAAGGACAGCGGGCGCGGGCGCATCTGCACCTTCACCTCCGACATGAACCGTAATGTGGTGGAGCGCATGCGGCTGCTCAGCCGCGCCCGGCTGGCCTTCGAGCGGCAGACCTTCTCCCTGCATTACCAGCCGCAGGTCGCGACGGCGGACGGGCGGGTCCGCGGCTTCGAGGCGCTGGTCCGCTGGACCGATTCGGAACTGGGCCCGGTGTCGCCCGACCGCTTCATTCCCGTCTGCGAGGATTCGGGCCTGATCGTGCCGCTCGGCTTCTGGGTGCTGGAGACCGCCTGTATCGAGGCGGTCGGTCTGGCCTGCCGCGGGGCCGGCGAGGTGACGATGAGCGTCAATATGTCGGCGGTCCAGCTCGCCCAGCACGACTTCGTGCCGCGGGTCCTGGAGATTCTGGCGAACACCGGCCTGCCGCCGCACCGGCTGGAGCTGGAGATCACCGAATCGCAGATGATCGGTTCGCTCGACGCCGCCATCGAGAAGCTGAACCTGCTGCGGCGGGCCGGCATCCACATCGCGCTGGACGATTTCGGCACCGGCTATTCCTCGCTGACCTATCTGCGGACGCTGCCGATCAACACGCTGAAGCTGGACAAGGCCTTCATCAACGACGTCCACCGCCGGCCCGATGCGCGCAGCATGGTGTCGTCCATCTCGCGCATCGCCCATGACCTGACCCGCAAGGTGGTGGCGGAAGGGGTGGAGGACACCGCCCAGTGGGAGGTTCTGGCGCAGATGGGGTGTGACCTGATCCAGGGCTATTTCGTGAGCCGCCCCCTGCCCGCCGACCGCATCGACGCCTTCCTGGTCGCCTGGGAGGAGCGGCGGGCCGGTCTGCCCTTCGTCCGGCACGACGTGGTGGTCGGCATGCCCACCGCCGGGACGGGCCGGCCGCCGGTTCCGGTTTCCTGAGCGGGCTGGCCCGTTCGCGGGGTTTCGGAAGCGAAAACGCCCCGCAGAGGATCTGCGGGGCGTTTTCGCATGCGGGGCTTTTCGGACCGGCTCAGTGCCGGGTGCGGGCCGGGGTGATGTAGACGCCGTCCCAGTCGACGCCGAACAGGGCGTCGTCGCCGGCCTCCTCCACCAGATCGTCATATTCGCCGGCCTCGATCAGGCCGAAGATCGAGGCGGTGCCGGAGGCGTCGAGGTCGCAGGTCACGACATGGCCGCCGACCTCGACCGAGGTGAAGAAGACTTCCGGCAGCTCCATGCTGTCCAGGTCGGCGGTGACGGCCACTTCGATCTCGTGGATGCTGCGGGCCGACAGCGACACGCGCAGCTTGGCCGCCTGGGAGGCCCAGACGATCCGCTTGACGTGAGCCGGCTCCTTCATCTCGGCGGCGCCTGGCGCCTCGTCGCCTTGGCCGGCCATGGCAATCATCCGGGAAACCAGGGTCGAGGTGCTGCCAGGTGCGCGCATGAAAGCCTCCGCTCGTGTGATGGGCCAAGATTTGCGCGCCGGCGGTTAACGGGGCCTTAAGCCGGCACCGGGGCTAAAGCCTTACCACCCATGCGGTATGACATAGCTGATCGGATTGGGATGATTTCGAAGGCGTTCTCAGGGGCTGGCCAGAGCCGCGGCGACTCCCGCCGCGATCCGCGCGTTGTTGCGGATCAGCGCGATGTTGGCGGTCAGGCTGCGTCCGCCGGTGAGGCGCTCCAGCGCCGCCAGCAGATGGGGGGTGATGTCCTTCCCCTTGATTTTCCTGGACTCCGCGTCGGCCAGCGCCTGGGTGACGGCGGCCTCCATGAGGTCGGCGTCCAGCGCGTCGGCGGCGGGGACCGGGTTGGCCAGCAGGACGCCGCCCTCCAGCCCAAGCCGCCATTTCGCCCGCAGGATGTCCGCCACCTGCCGCACGTCGTCACAGCGCTGATCGATGGGCAGGCCGCTGCGCCGGCTGTAGAAGGCGGGAAATTCGTCGGTGCCGAATCCCAGGACCGGCACGCCGCGCGTCTCCAGCACCTCCAGCGTCTTGGGCAGGTCGAGAATCGATTTGGCCCCGGCGCAGACGACGCAGACCGAGGTCCGCGCCAGCTCGTCGAGGTCGGCCGAGATGTCGAAGCTGGTCTCCGCCCCGCGATGGACGCCGCCGATGCCGCCGGTGGCGAAGACCGCTATTCCGGCCAGCCGCGCGCCGATCATCGTCGCCGCCACGGTGGTGGCGCCGAGCGCCCCGGTGGCGAGGGCGATGGGCAGGTCGCGCCGGCTCAGCTTGCGCGCCTTGGCGCCGGCGGTCGCCAGCCGCTCCAGCGCCTCGTCGTCCAGCCCGACGCGGATGCGCCCATCCATCACCGCGATGGTGGCGGGGACGGCGCCGGCGGCCCGCACCTCCGCCTCCAGCGCGCGGGCGGTCTCCAGATTGCGCGGATGGGGCATGCCGTGGGAGATCACCGTCGATTCCAGCGCCACCACCGGGCGTCCGGCGGCCAGCGCGTCGGCGATCTCGGGTGTCGGCAGCAGGATCGGGTTCATGCGCTGTGTCTCCGCTGGGTGGCGCCCTATATTAGGACCCATGTCCGCCGCACTCCAATCCAAACCCGACCGTCCCCATCCCGACAGGTGGATCAAGGTCCTGCCGGAGGGACTTTATGTCGAGCCCGGCGGCTTCTTCATCGACCCGGTGCGCCCGGTGGAGCGCGCCATCGTCACCCATGGCCATTCCGACCATGCCCGGCCCGGCAACCGCCATGTGCTGGCGACACCGGGCACGCTCGCCATCATGCGCCAGCGGATGGGCGAGGCGGCGGGCGGCGGCCTGCAACCGCTGGAGTATGGCGAGGGGCTGAGGATCGGCGAGGTCCGGGTCCGGCTGGTCCCCGCCGGCCATGTGCTGGGCAGCGCCCAGGTGGTGCTGGAGCATGGCGGGTGGCGCGTCGTGGTGTCGGGCGACTACAAGCGGCGGTTCGACCGGACCTGCGCCGCCTTCGAGCCGGTGCCCTGCGACGTCTTCGTCACCGAGGCGACCTTCGGCCTGCCGGTGTTCCGCCATCCCCCCGATCTGGAGGAGGTGGGGAAGCTGCTGCGTTCGATGGCGCTGTTCCCGGAGCGCAGCCATGTCGTCGGCGTCTATGCGCTGGGCAAATGCCAGCGGCTGATCACGCTGCTGCGGGCGGCGGGCTATGATCGGCCGATCTGGCTGCATGGCGCGCTGGAGCCGCTTTGCCGGCTCTACCGCGAGTTCGGCGTCGCGCTGGGGGAGTTGCGGCCGGCGACGGCGGCGGCGAAGGAGGCGTTGAAGGGCGCCCTGGTGCTGGCCCCGCCGGCGGCGGTGGCCGACCGCTGGGCGCGGCGGCTGGCCGATCCGGTGGTGGCGATGGCGTCCGGCTGGATGCGGGTGCGCCAGCGCGCCCGCCAGCGCGGGGTGGAGCTGCCGCTGATCATCTCCGACCACGCCGACTGGGACGAGCTGTGCCGGACGCTGGAGGATGTCGGCGCGCCGGAGGTCTGGGTCACCCATGGCCGGGAGGAGGCGCTGGTCCATCACGCCACCAGCCGCGGCATCCATGCCCGCGCCCTGGCGCTGATCGGCTTCGAGGACGAGGATGCGGACGGGCTTCCGGCTGGGGCCGCCGGGGGAGAGGCGTCGTGAACCGCTTCGCCGCGCTGATCGACGCGCTGGTCTTCATGCCGTCGCGCAGCGGCAAGATCCGTCTGCTGGTCGATCATTTCGCCAGCGCGCCGGACCCGGAGCGCGGCTGGGCGCTGGCGGCGCTGACCGGCGCCCTGAGCTTCCGCGAGGCCAAGCCGGCCGCCATCCGCGAGTTGGCGGCGGCGCGGGTCGATCCGGTGCTGCTGGCGCTGTCCTATGATTATGTCGGCGATCTGGCCGAGACGGTGGCGCTGATCTGGCCGGAACGGCCCAACCCTGCCAACAGCCCGCCGCCCGGCCCATCCCCCGGCCTGGACGAGGTGGTCGAGGGCTTGCGGGCGGCCAGGCGCGGGCAGGTGATGGGGCTGGTGGAGGGGTGGCTCGACACGCTCGATCCGTCGGGGCGCTTCGCCCTGCTGAAGCTGATCACCGGGGCGCTGCGCATCGGCGTGTCGGCGCGGCTCGCCAAGACGGCGCTGGCGGAATGGGGCAGGGCGGCGCGGCCGGAGGTCGGCGTCGATGACGTCGAGGAGGTCTGGCACGGGCTGACCGCCCCCTATCCCGAGCTGTTCGCCTGGCTGGAGGGGCGGGCCGAGCGTCCGGCGACCGGGGCCGGCGCCGGTTTCCGCCCGATGATGCTGTCCCACCCGCTGGAGGAGGAGGACCGCGCGGGACTCGACCCCGCCGCCTATGCCGCGGAATGGAAATGGGACGGCATCCGCGTGCAGCTGGTGGCGCGCGGTGGCGAACGGCGGCTCTACAGCCGCACCGGCGACGACGTGTCGGGCGCCTTTCCCGACATCGTCGATCACATGAGCTTCGACGCCGTGCTCGACGGTGAGCTGCTGGTGGCGCGCGACGGGGTGGTGGCCCCCTTCAACGACTTGCAGCAGCGCCTCAACCGCAAGAGCGTGACGGCGCGGATGCTGCGCGACGGGCCGGCCTGGGTCCGGCTCTACGACATCCTGTTCGACGGCGAGGAGGATCTGCGCGGCCTGTCCTTCGTCGAGCGCCGCGCCCGGCTGGAACGCTGGTTCGAGACGGTGCGGCCACGGCGGATGGATCTGTCGCCGCTGGTGCCCTTCGCCGGCTGGGACGAGCTGGCGGGCTTGCGCGAGGGCGCGCGGGAGAACGGCATCGAGGGGCTGATGCTGAAGCGCCGCGACAGCGCCTATCTGGCCGGGCGGCCCAAGGGGCCGTGGTTCAAGTGGAAGCGCGGGGCGCTGACGCTCGACACCGTGATGATGTACGCCCAGCGCGGCCACGGGAAGCGGTCGAGCTATTATTCCGACTACACCTTCGGCGTCTGGCGCGGCGAGGAGCTGGTGCCGGTCGGCAAGGCCTATTCCGGCTTCACCGACGCCGAGCTGATCGAGCTGGACCGCTGGGTGCGCACTCATACCACCCGCCGCTACGGCCCGGTGCGCGAGGTGGAGGCCGGGCTGGTGCTGGAGGTCGCCTTCGACAGCGTCCATCCCTCCACCCGGCACAAGAGCGGGCTTGCCATGCGCTTTCCCCGCATCCACCGCATCCGCTGGGACAAGCCGGCCACCGAGGCCGACCGGCTGGAGACGCTGGCGGCGCTGGTGGCGGGGTAGAGGCGGGGGGACGGGGCAGGGGGACCTTCAGCCTTCCTGCCCGCCGCCCTGATGCCGCCGGTAAGAGCTGTCGAACGCGGCCAACAGCTCGCCATACTCCGTGGCGACGGACAGGTCCGGGGCCGACGATCGGGTCTTGGCGGAGGGACGGAACAGGACCCCGCGCGTCGCCCGTCGCAACATCTCCACATCGTTCAGCGCATCCCCGACCGCGAAGGCGAACCCCCCGGAGCGTGGAAACAGATCGTAGCAGAGATGTTTGCCCCTGAAGCCGTTCCACGGGTCGCAGCCGGCGATCATCCCGTCGCCGTCGATCAGGAAGCGGTGGCAGATGATCCGGTCCAGATCGAAGCGGCCCACAAGGTCGCTGTTCATCGGCCCGAACGAATCGGAAACCAGCACCACCGTTCCCCGTCGCTTGAGGTCCCGCACGAAATCGATCGCCCCCGGCAACGGGGCGAGCCGGCGCAACTCCGTCAGGATCGGCTGGATGCCAATCCCGCCTTGCCGCAGAGCCGCGATCCGCTTGTCCATGAGGGCGACATAGTCCGGCGTCTCCCGCGTCGTCTCGCGCAGGGCGGGGAGAGCGAAGCGGTCGGCGAGGAAGGGCCACATTTCAGGAACGAGCACCCCTTCGAGATCCACGAAGGCGGTGGAGGGGACGGGGGTCGTCATCCGATGCTCCCGCCCTGTTCGAAGGCCAGAAGCAGGATGCCGAAGGTCGTGAGGATCGCACCGATCGCGACGTTGAAGATACGCTGCCGCCGCATGACGAAGGCGCGGACCTCGGGCCGGGACAGCCAGATGGACACGAGGGAGAACCACAGGAAATGCGACAACGAGATGAACAGGCCCCAGGCGAACTGCTGGGAGACCGGTGTCTCGCGGCCGATGACCTGGCTGTAGAGGCTGATCACGAAGATGGAGGTCTTCGGGTTGAGCCCGTTGGTCAGCACGCCGGTGAAAATCCCCCTGGCACCCGACCTTCCGGCGTGACCGGCCGACTCCCCGGCGGCGCCGGCCGCTCCGATCGCCCCGGTCGCGACAACACGGCTGAGCGCCGTCGAAGCCCCCATATAGATCAGATATGCCGTACCGAGCAGCTTGATGACGTCAAGCGCCTCGGGAAAGACCTTCTGGATGATCGCGATGCCGAAGATCGCATAGGCGATGTGGAACCAGCACGCCATCGCGATGCCCACGCTGACCGCCAGTCCCGCCCGCCGGCCATAGAGGCAGCTGTTGCGGGATACCATCGCGAAGTCGGCGCCGGGACTGAGGACGGCGAGCCATACGATCGATACAATGAGAACGGCCTGCTCCATATATGCCTCCTGGACGTTGAGATCGCCCAGCCGCCCGACATCGCCGGCACGGCCGGGTTTCCCCGTTTCACTTTCTGCGGAAGGTGAGGACCAGCACGTCGCGATGGCCGGGTTCGTTGGGGTTGAGACGCATGATCGGCGTCACGCCATGCGCAACCCGTTCGTCATTGACGTCGGCTTGCCGCCGTCACCGACGGCGTCGATGCGGAATTGATGGGCCTTGACATGCCGGTGCCCCGGGAAAACCGCTTGCCTTTGAGCAAAGGAATATCTTTATCGGCTGTATTTCTGCGGGTGGAAGATAAAAAATGGCCGGATTTTTGCTGATTATATCGGTTATTGCGCTGGTATGCATCTCTGTTCCCCAGTTTGGTCTTGTTGCCGCTTCTGTGGTTGGCGTAAATATGGGAACATATCGTGCTGATCATTTAAATCGACTTCATCTCACCTGTTTCCATGAGGAAAAGTCACAAGATGAGTGATCGACCCAATGTCCGGACACGCCTGCCGCAGCTCGGCGCTTTGAGGGTGTTCGAATCGGCCGCTCGCCACGGAAGCCTGACCCGCGCCGCCGAGGAGCTGCATGTCACGCATGGCGCCGTCAGCAAGCAGATCAAGAATCTTGAGCTGGAGCTTGGCGAGGACCTGTTCCTCCGTCGCAATCGCGGGGTGTTCCTGACCGAACGGGGACGGTCTTTGGCGGAAAGGTTGGGCATGATCTTCACGGAGCTGGAGGAGACACTTGTCGGCTTCCGCAGGAAGGGTCCGGATCAGCCTCTCGTCGTCTCGTGCGAGCCGACCTTGTGCCTGAAATTTCTCATTCCCAGTCTCGGCGACCTTTTGAAGGATACCGGGATGGAGGTGCGGGTGCTCGCGGCGGGGGGGAGCATCGATTTCAGGCGTGACCATATCGATCTCGCCATCCGACGGAACGACTTCGCCATCGATGGCTCCATCCATTCGACGATCATCTGCGACGAGGTGATGGGGCCGGTCTGCAAGGCCGGGATGTTGACGGCGGCCGATGCCGGAACCGGACGGTTCAAACTTCCAGCCCTTCACACCCGGACACGTCCCGATGCCTGGACGACATGGCGGCGGCTGAAACATCCTGCCGTGGACTGCGATTCGAACATCACCTACGAGCATTTCTATCTGGCGATCGAGGCCGCCATGGCCGGTCAGGGCATCGCGCTCGCATCACTTCATATGGTCCGCCGCGATATCGCCGCGAACCGGCTGAGCAGCCTCTGCGGGTTCTGGCCGGATGGCACCCATTACGTCGTCCTGTCGGAACGTCCGATCGAACAGGATGAAAGGGCCGTCCGTTTCGTGGGCTGGCTGTCCAAGGCGATGAATGACACTCTGGCCGACGGTGTGGCGGGCGGCCTCAGCGCAGCGGCGCCGTCACCACGGTGACGGAGGTCTCGGCCACGCTGCCGGCGACATCCACCGCGGTGCCGGCCATGCTGGCGGTGGCGCCGGCGACCCCGGTGACGACGCCGCAGCCGGTCAGCGGACCGCCCATCAGCAACAGGGCGACCAGTGGAAGCAGGCGGCGGGACATGGCGTCCTCCAGAGGATAGGGCTGGCCCGAGGCGGACCTCGACGGGATTGCAGCACGCAAATCCGACCGAAAGGTTAATTCGGGTATTTGACGCAAGTGTTGCGGAAGTTCCGATTGTGATCTGCGGCTTTCCATACAATGAGAAATAGTTAATCGTTTGGCTCGTGTCCGAAAAAGCGTGGTATGCCACAGGAAAAACAGCATGGCTGCCATGAGGAACCGGCCATTATCCAGCGGTGTTTCCGCGTGGCGGCAGTCAATTCCACTCCCATATCAGGCCTGCCGACCGAGGCGAACCATCTCCAATCCATTGATTGGTTGGGAAAGACACCGATGCGTGACGGATCCTTCGCTGATCTCATCGCCCCCTATGACCGGGTGGCTCTCGTCCTACAGGGCGGCGGCGCGCTCGGCGCCTATCAGGCCGGCGTCGTCGAAGGGCTGTTCCAGCACGACATCCATCCGACCTGGGTGGCCGGCGTGTCGATCGGCGCCATCAACGCGGCGCTGATCGCCGGCAATCCGCCGGACCGGCGCTGCGCCGCCCTGACCGAATTCTGGACCCGCGTCGCCCCGCCCTCGCCCTGGGAACATGCGGAGGCGTTGTGGCGGCAGCTCGATCCCGACGGCCCGTCGATCGCCATCCTCAACCAGTGGAGCGCCTGGCGGACGGCGCTGTCCGGCCAGCCCGGCTTCTTCCGCCCGCGGCCGCCGGTGGAATGGGCGGCGGCCGGTCCCTATGCCGGGCCGACCAGCGTCTATGACACCGGGCCGCTGAAGCGGACGCTGGAGGATCTGATCGATTTCGAGCGGATCAACCGCGGCGACATCCGGCTGTCGCTGGGGGCGGTCAATGTGCGGACCGGCAATTCGATCTATTTCGACACCGAGACCCACCGGATCGGACCCGAGCATGTGATGGCGAGCGGCGCCCTGCCGCCCGGCTTCGCCCCGGTCGAGATCGACGGCGAGTTCTACTGGGACGGCGGGCTGGTCTCCAACACGCCGCTCGACCATGTGCTGGAGGATCAGCCGCGCCGGGACACGCTGGTTTTCCAGGTCGATCTGTGGAGCGCCAGCGGACAGGTGCCGCGCGGCATGTCGGAGGTGCTGGAGCGCCAGAAGGACATCACCTATTCCAGCCGCACCCGCTTCAACACCGACAAGGCGACCTACGAGCAGACCCTGCGCAACCAGCTGGTCACCCTGCTCGACCGACTGCCCGACCATCTCAGCGACACGCCGGAGGCGAGGGCCCTGCGGCAGGCCGCCTGCGGGGCGGCGATCAACATCATCCACCTGATCTACCGCCGCAAAAGCTACGAGCGCGACAGCAAGGATTACGAATTCTCCAACGCCGGCATGCGGGAGCATTGGCAGACCGGTCTCAACGACACGCTGGCCACGCTCGCCCATCCGGACTGGCTGGCGGTGCCGTCGCGGCTGGACGGTCCCGTCACCCATGATGTGCGGCGCGACGACGCCCGGCCGTCCTGACCCCTGCGGCATCACCGACAACAGCCACCCCAACCGACATCGCAACCGATAAGGAGCCGACCCATGCGTTTGCAGGACAAAGTCGCCGTCATCACCGGTGCGGCGAGCGGGATCGGTCTGGAGATCGCCCGGACCTTCGCCCGCGAGGGCGCGCTGGTCGTCATCGCCGACCTCAACCAGGCCGGCGCCGACGCGGCCGCCGCCAGCCTCGACCCCACCGGGAAACGGGCGCTCGGCGTCGCCATGAATGTGACCGACGAGGCCCAGGTCGATGCCGGCATGGCCCGCGCCGTCGCCGCCTTCGGCCGGATCGACATATTGGTCAGCAATGCCGGCATCCAGACCGTGGCGCCGGTCGAGCAGTTCGAATTCGCCAAGTGGAGGCAGCTTCTGTCCATCCATCTGGACGGCGCCTTCCTGACCACGCGCGCCGCCCTGCGGACCATGTACGCGCAGGGAGGCGGCAGCATCATCTATATGGGATCGGTGCATTCCAAGGAGGCGTCGGCGCTGAAGGCGCCCTACGTCACCGCCAAGCACGGGCTGATCGGCCTCGCCAAGGTGGTCGCCAAGGAGGGGGCGGCGCATGGCGTGCGCGCCAACGTCATCTGTCCCGGCTTCGTCCGCACCCCGCTGGTCGAAAAGCAGATCCCGGAGCAGGCCAAGGAACTCGGCATCTCCGAAGAGGCGGTGGTGAAGACGGTCATGTTGAAGGAGACCGTCGACGGCGAGTTCACGACGGTCGAGGACGTCGCCGAGGCCGCGCTGTTCTTCGCGTCCTTCGGCTCCAACGCGCTGACCGGCCAGTCCCTGGTGGTCAGCCACGGCTGGTTCATGCAATAGGCGGCATCGAAAGCCGCCGGAACGGAAAAGGCGCCGGGTCGCCATCGGCCCAGCGCCTTTTCCGCTTTTCCGGCCTTGGCTCAGCCCAGATTGTGCTTGGCCACCACGGCGGCGAAATCATCGCCGAAATGCTCGCCGACGCGGATGACGGAGACGCCCTGGGGGATTTCCTGCAACGACGGATGGTCGAGGTTCAGCGAGGTCAGCAGCGCCATCGGCACATGGTGGGTCACGCTCATGGCGCGCAGCCCGCGGATCAGGTCGAGACCCGACAGCCCGTCCATCACCATCGAGGCGATGACCATGTCCGGCGGCACACGCACCGCGAGGCTGATCGACTCGATGGGGTCGGTCACCGTCATGGTGCGGAAGCCGCAGGCCGCCAGTTCCCCGCCCAGCTTCTTGGCGACCACCTTGGACGGGGTGACCAGCATGATCTCGACGTTGTGGACCTCGACGTCGGTGACCTGGAACTCGTAGCGCACCGGCAGGGCGCGGATGATCCGGTTGGTCTCGGCCAGCAGCGGCTGCTCGGCGCGGTCGACCAGCTCGGCGATGCGGTCGATGAAGATCTGGGCGTCGATCAGCTGCTTCTCGTCCAGCCGCTTCAGGCCGCTGAGGTAATCCTCCAGACGGTGGGCGACCAGGCTGACGGTGGGATAGCCGAAGCTGGTGCCCATGCCCCTGAAATTATTGGCGGCCAGCCGCAGGACGCCGATGGTCTCGGCATCGTTGCGCAGGCCCTTCACGCGATCGGCGAGCGTGACGTTCATCATCTCCAGCCGATCGCGCGCGTCGTCGACGAACTCCATGCGCAGGCGGTCTTCGAGATCGTCGGTCGACAGGTACGAGGCCATGGAGCGGTTTCCGGCTGGGGAAAGGGGTACTCCGAATGTACAGCAAATCCACGTGCCGAAACAGTCGCGGCGCGCCCCTATGAAAAAGGACGCGCCGCCGTTAAGGCTTTCCTGCGCAGCCGGGGTCAAAGCCGGGCGAGCAGCCCCTGGAACCAGGCCAGACGATCCTCGGCCTGGGCGATGTCCTGGTCCAGCCAGGAGGCGAAATGGCCGTCGCTGCCGACATCCGCCCGCTTCAGGTCGCCCAGCCGGGCCAGTTCGGTCTCGCAAAGGGCGACGAGATTGTCGATCTGGTCGCGCTGCGACTCGATGTCGAGCAGATGCAGGAAGCGCAGCTTCAGCCCGATCACCAGCTTGTTCAGCCCGTCGGCCGACGGTGCGCGGACATTGGCGCGCATCAGCGTGTCGAACTCCGCCCGGCCGGAGTCGGTCGGCCCGAGCAGGGCGTTGTCCTCCATGCCGCTGCCGTCGAGCGCCTCGATCAGCCCTTCGTAGCGCAGCATCTCCAGCGAGGTGCCCATCAGGTCCAGCGACGGTCCCATGATGCGGTCGAGGAAATGACGCACGGCACCGGCCAGATCGGCATAGCGCAACGGCCCGCCCTGGATCAGGGTGCCCAGGACGACGAGGCGCACAGCCTCCTTCGGCATCAGCGAGTTGTCACGGTACATGGCGAACCCCCTGGGCGATGCCCCGGAAAGACGGAATGAGCGGCATGGCCACGCCCGGTCCGCAGTACAAAAACTGCGAACCGGTCGCAACGCTATCCCCAAATTAGGGATGCGCGCCCCGTCTGTCCAGAGGGCAAAATGTCCGTACCGCCAAAGGGGGTTTCCGGTTCCGCCTCGGGCGGACCCGCCCGAGGCTATCGTCAGGCGGCGAGCCGCAGGTCCAGCCGGCTCCACACATCCAGCAGCGCATCGACCAGCATGCCCATCTGGGCGTCGGTGTGCAGCGGGGTCGGGGTGAAGCGCAGCCGCTCCGCCCCGCGCGGGACGGTGGGGTAGTTGATCGGCTGGACGTAGATGCTGTGACGCTCCAGCAGCTCGTCCGAGGCGCGCTTGCAGCGGTGGGCGTCGCCGACCATCAGCGGCACGATGTGGCTGACCGACGGCATCACCGGCAGGCCGGCATCGGCGAACATCCGCTTCAGCGTGGCGGCGCGTTCCTGGTGCTGGGTCCGTTCGGTCTGGCTGTGCTTCAGGTGGCGGATGGAGGCGAGCGCCCCGGCCGCCAGCACCGGCGACAGCGAGGTCGAAAAGATGAAGCCGGCGGCGAAGCTGCGGATGCAGTCGATCAGCGCGCCGGAGCCGGTGATGTAGCCGCCCTGCACGCCGAAGGCCTTGCCCAGCGTGCCCTCGATGATGGTCAACCGGTCCATGACGCCGTCGCGCTCGGCCACGCCGGCGCCGCGGGCGCCATACATGCCGACGGCATGGACCTCGTCGAGATAGGTCATGGCGCCATGCTTGTCGGCGATGTCGCAGAAATCATGGATGGGGGCGATGTCGCCGTCCATCGAATAGACGCTCTCGAACGCAACCACCTTGGGCCGGCCGGGGGCGATGCCCGACAGCAGCTCGTCCAGATGCTTGGGATCGTTGTGGCGGAAGATGTGCTTCTCCGCGCCGGAGTTGCGGATGCCGGTGATCATCGAATTGTGGTTCAGCGCGTCCGACAGGATCACGCAATTGGGCAGGATCTTGCCCAGCGTCGTCAGCGTCGCGTCGTTCGACACGTAGCCCGAGGTGAAGAGCAGCGCCGCTTCCTTGTGATGCAGGTCGGCCAGTTCGCGTTCCAGCAGCACATGGTAATGGTTGTTGCCGGAGATGTTGCGGGTGCCGCCGGCGCCGGCACCGACCCCGTCCAGCGCGTCGTGCATCGCCTTCAGCACGTCCGGGTGCTGGCCCATGCCGAGATAGTCGTTGGAACACCAGACCGTGACCGGACGCTCGCGCCCTTGGGAATCGCGGAAGGTCGCCGTCGGGAAATTGCCCGCATGGCGTTCCAGATTGGCGAACACCCGGTAGCGGCCGTCCTGCTTCAGGGTCGCAATCTGGTTGCGGAAGAAAGTCTCGTAATCCATCGCGCGTTTCCGTTCGCGTTCGTCCACAAGGGTCGCTGCACCGGTCGAAGCCAGAGGCGGAACCTATCCGTTTGGCGCATCGAAGAGGATGGCATGATCATTGCCGACATGCCAACCGGCATTGATCGAAATCAAGCCGCCGCCGCATGGGACCTTCGCACAAGTGGCGGGCTGCCCTGTCCCGCGGACGGCGCATGCCGGCATCCCGCCCGCCACCCGCCCAAACCGCGACTCCGGTCGTGGAATCGATGGCGGGAATCCTCCCTGGTTGCGATTTGTCTCAATTGATCTGTTGAAAGGGGAAAATTCTCATTGTCATCATCTCCTGCGCGCGGAGAGTCGGCGGGGAGGGCCAAGATGGCGAAGCGGATCGTCCTGTGTTTCGATGGAACCTGGAACAAGCCGGGCAGCGGCAACCGGCCCGATCAGGACAACGAGGCGTCGACCAACGTCTGGAAATTCTACAAATCGATTCTCGAGAACGCCCCCGACGGCACGGCGCAGCTCCCCTTCTATGATTCCGGCGTCGGCACCGACGAGAAGGGCGGCTTCCTCCATGACTGGTTCGACAAGGTCTTCGGCGGCGCCTTCGGCCTGGGGATCGACAAGAAGATCAAGGACGGCTACCGCTTCCTCGCCGCGAACTACAGGGATGGCGACCATGTCTTCATCCTGGGCTTCTCGCGCGGCGCCTACACCGCCCGCAGCCTCGTCGGGCTGATCCGCAATGCCGGCCTGCTGCCGGCGGACAGGCTGGATCAGACCGATGCCGCCTATGCCCTTTACCGCAAGCGCGACGAGGGCCCGGATGTCGAGGAGGCGAAACAGTTCCGCGCCACCCATGGCTCGGCGCTGATCCCCATCCATTTCCTCGGCGTCTGGGACACGGTGGGGGCGCTGGGGGTGCCGCTCGGCCTTTTCGAGCATCTTGACGAGGAGCTTTACGGCTTCCACGACACCGCGCTCACCAGCCTGGTGCGCAACGCCTTCCAGGCGCTGGCGATCGACGAGCATCGCAAGCCCTTCGCCGCCAACCTGTGGGATCCGCGGGAAAAGCCGGCGCAGCGGATGGAGCAGCGCTGGTTCGCCGGCTGCCATTCCAACGTCGGCGGCGGCTATGACGACGACAGGCTGTCGGACATCACGCTGAAATGGATGATGGACCACGCCATGGCCTGCGGGCTGGCCATCGACCCGATCTGGGTGCCGGACGTGACGCCCGGCAACGCGCTGGGCGTTATCGTCGATTCCTACGCCCGCTTCCTCGACGGGGTCGGCGAGCTGGTGGAGCCGCGCCATTACCGGCCGGTCTGCGTCCTGCCCTTCAGCGAGGAGAACCTGCACGACTCGGTGCCGCGCCGCGCCGCCGCCGACCCCGGCTATGCGCCGCCCAACATCGGCTACCGCAAGGCGCTGGTGCAGTTCGGCGCGGCGCCCGCGCCGCAGCCGGCTCCGGCCGCCGCCGGCTGACGGCGGGGGCCCGACGCGAAACGGGGCGGAGCCGTCCTCCGGCATCCGCCCCGTTCCATGTCGGTCCCGGCAATGCTTGCCTGGCAACCCTTACTTGGTGCCGAACATGCGGTCGCCGGCGTCGCCCAGGCCGGGGACGATGTAGGCGTCCTCGTTCAGGTGGCTGTCCAGCGCCGCGGTGAAGACCTTCACATCCGGGTGCGCCTCGTGGAAGCGGCGCACGCCCTCGGGTGCCGCGACGAGCGCCATGAAGCGGATGTTGTGGTCGTCCACCCCATGGCGGTTCAGCACGTCGCAGGCATGGGCGGCGGAATTGCCGGTCGCCAGCATCGGGTCGACGACGATGAACAGCCGCCCTTCGGCCGGCGGCAGCTTCACCAGATACTCGTGCGGCTGCTTGGTGTCATGGTCGCGGTAGAGGCCGATGTGCCCCTCGCGCGCCGACGGCACCAGCTCCAGCAGTCCGGCCGACATGCCGAGCCCGGCGCGCAGCACCGGCACCACCGCCAGTTTCTTGCCCAGGATCACCGGCGCGTCCATCGGTTGCAGCGGCGTCTCGATGCGCTCGGTGGTCAACGGGATGTCGCGCGTCAGCTCATAGCCCATCAGCAGCGAGATCTCGCGCAGAAGCGTGCGGAACCCGCCGGTCGACCGCTCCTTGTTCCGCATGTGGGTCAGCTTATGCTGGATCAGCGGATGGTCGAGGATGAACAGGTTGGGAAATTCAGGCAGGGTGCGCATGGAATCCGGATCACGGCTGACGGTTGGGTTGGACCCGATCCTAGCGCGCCCGGGGGGGCGGGGCCAAGGGTCCAAGGAACCCGGACCGGCGGCCGCGGTGTCCTACCCCCGCGCCACCTTCGCTACCACCTGCTTCGGGTCCGGACGGTCGATGCCGTAGCGGATCACGCGGTTGCGGCCGGAATTCTTGGCCTGATAGAGCGCGCGGTCGGCGCAGACCACCAGATCCTCGACGGTCAGGTCGGCCACCGCCTCCACCAGCCCGAACGACGCGGTGACCGGAATCATCCGCCCGTCCGGCAACACCACCGGCGAGCGCATCAGATCGACGCGCAGCCGCTCGATCACCGCATGGCCCTCGTCCAGCCCGGTCTCCTTCAGGCAGACCAGGAACTCCTCGCCGCCCATGCGGAAGGCCTCGTCGAAGCTGCGGACGCCGCGGCTGATGACGGCGGCGGTGGCGGCCAGCACCCGGTCGCCGATGTCGTGGCCATAGCTGTCGTTGATGCCCTTGAACTTGTCGATGTCGCACAGCGCGACGCAGAAGGGCTGGCCGGTGCGGCGGTAGCGGTTGTGCTCGCGCTCCAGCGCCTCGCCCATCCCGCGCCGCGTGCGCAGGCCGGTCAGCGGATCCAGCCCGGACGCGGCGGCGGCGAAGGCGCGCTCCATCCGGCGCAGATGCAGCATGAACTCCTCGAAGCGGCCGATCACCCCCTCGAATTCGGACTCGGTCGGCAGCTCGCCGCCGGACGCCTTCAACAGGATCAGCCGGGCCTGCCGGTGCATCTGCTCATGCAGGGTGACCAGCTTCTGCACCGCCGGCTGTTGCAGCACGTCGTCGCGGCTGGCGGCCTGGCACCAGGCGGCGAAGGACGCCGGCGCCGACGCCCATTCGCCGCCGCGGCCGTCGCGGTAGAAGACGGCGCGCTGCCACTGGCCGATCCAGCGCAGATGCTCGTCGAGCACGGCGCCGAGCGCCTCGGTCGTGGAGGGAGTGGTCGAATCGCTCATTGGCGCATCCTACCCGACGGCGCAGGGTTCCGCCATGCGATCAAGATAAGCCGAAGCATTCGTCTAAAACAGGGCGCGATCGCGACAAGGAGGTCTACATCGCGACAAGGAGGTCTACAGTGCCGCCACCGCCGTCAGGAAGGCGCTCACCAGCGCCGGATCCTTGTGGCCGGGGCGATCCTCGACGCCCGACGACACGTCGACCTCGGCGGCGCCGGTGATCCGCACCGCCTCGGCGACATTGTCCGCCGTCAGGCCGCCGGACAGCATCCAGGGGCGCGGCCAGCGCCGCCCGGCCAGGATCGTCCAGTCGAAGGCGATGCCGTTGCCGCCGGGCAGCGCCGACACCTTGGCCGGCGGCTTGGCGTCGAACAGCAGCCGGTCGGCGACCTCCGCCGCCGCCATCGCCGCGGCCAGATCCTCCGGCCCGCCGATCTTCACCGCCTTCATCACCGGCAGGGCGTAGCGGGCCTTGATCTCGGCGATGCGGCGCGGGGTCTCGCCGCCATGCAGCTGGATCAGGTCGAGCGGCACCTGCCCGGTGACATGCTCCAGGAACTCGTCGTCGGGATCGACGAACAGCCCGACGGAGCGCACGCCGGTCGGCAGCAGCCGCGCCAGTTCCGCCGCCATCGGCGGGGCGATGGCGCGCGGGCTGCGCGGATAGAAGACGAAGCCGACATAGCGCGCCCCGCCGGCGACGGCGGCGCGCAGGCTTTCCGGCTCGCCCAGCCCGCAGATCTTGGCGGCGACGCTCATGCGGCCCCTCGGGAGCTGGCGTCAATCTCGGCGGCGATGCGGCGGGCGGCGGCGGCCGGATCGGGTTCGGCGGTGATCGGGCGGCCGATGACCAGATGGTCGGCGCCGGCGGCCAGCGCCTCCGCCGGGGTCATGAAGCGCTTCTGGTCGTTGGTGGCGGCCCAGGCCGGGCGGATGCCGGGCACCATCAGGATGAAGTCGGGACCGCAGGCGGCGCGCACCAGCGCCACCTCGGCCGGCGAGCAGACGATGCCGTCCACCCCCGACGCCTTGGCCAGTTTCGCCAGCCGCACCACCTGCTCGGCCACCGGCTGCGACTGGCCGACCGCCGCCAGATCGCCCTCGTCCAGGCTGGTCAGCACGGTGACGGCCAGGATCTTCGGCCGGTCGGCCCCGGATGTCGCCGCCGTTTCCGCCGCCGCGCGCATCATCGCCGGCCCGCCGGAGCTGTGGATGGTCATGAAGGCCGGCTTCAGCGGCAGCGCCGCGCGCACGCCGCCGGCCACCGTGTTGGGGATGTCGTGCAGCTTGAGGTCGAGGAACAGCGGCGGGCCATCCTCGCCCACCACGGCGCGGACGCCGGCCGGGCCCTGGGCGATGAAGAATTCCAGCCCCAGCTTGATGCCGCCGACGGCCCCGGCCACCTGCCCGGCGATGCGGCGGGCGGCGTCGATCTCGGTGGTGTCGATGGAGCAATAGAGGCGCGAGGCTGGCGCGGTCATGGGAAGGCGGTCTCCAGAACCCGGATGAGGATGGTCCGGCACCCTAGATCGGATCGCGCGAAAGCGGAATCGATTTGAAGCGTGACGCCGATCGCCTGACGTAAAGCCGGCGCCGGCTTCACCCCTCTTGCCCAGCCGTCCAGCGCTCCAGCGCGGCGAACAGGCCGGCGGCGGCGGCGCAGGCGGCGGCGAGGGCCGCCGGCTCCGCGAGCTCGTCCTCCAGCCGCAGCGTCAACGTCCTCCAGGCCCCGGCCATGTCCAGCCCGTCCGAGGCGAGGAAGCGGGCGCCGCGCCGGGCGTCGAAGCCCAGCGCGCGGGTGATGCCCGGCAGCATCGCCCGCCCGCCATGGGCCGATCCGTCCAGCACATAGCGCGCCGCCAGCCGCGCTGGCGCGCCGTCCAGCGGCGGCAGGTCCGTCATCTCCGCCAGCCCGCCGGGATCGATGCCGAGGACCCGCAGATCCTCGCGCAGCAGCGCCAGCCGCGCCGTGCCCACCTCTCCCCGGACGGTCGCGAGCGTCCGCTCCACCGGCGCGTTGAAGCCGTGGAGCACCGCCAGGGCGCGGCCATACTGATCGGCGGTGATGTCCGGCCGGACCAGCGGCCGCAACACCGCCGCCTTGTCGAGCCGGTCATGCGTTTCCCGCGTCGCGGCGCGCAGCGCCTGCCGTGCCGGTCCCATGATCGGTGCCATGATCCTCGGCCCCCGTTCCGGTCAGGTCGGCGCCAGCACGCCGGGCAGCGGCCCGCGACCGTCCGGGGGACCGTCCGGGAGGTCTTGCGCCGGGTCTTCTTCCACCGGGCTTTCCGTCGCCGCCCGGCTGGTTTCCTGCTGCCGGGTCCACAGGGCGGCGTAGGCGCCGCGGGCGGCCAGAAGATCGGCATGGCGGCCGCGCTCGATCACCCGGCCGGCCTCCAGCACCAGGATCTCGTCGGCGTCGATCACGGTGGACAGGCGATGCGCGATCACCAGCGTGGTGCGGCCGCGGCTGACCTCGCGCAGATTGGCCTGGATTTCACGCTCGGTGTGGGTGTCGAGCGCGCTGGTCGCCTCGTCGAACAGCAGGATCGCCGGGTCCTTCAGGATGGTGCGGGCGATGGCGACGCGCTGCTTCTCGCCGCCGGACAGCTTCAGCCCGCGCTCGCCCACCGTGGTCTGATAGCCGTCGGGCAGCGCCATGACGAAATCATGGATGTGGGCCAGCCGGGCCGCCCGCTCCACCTCCGCCGGGCTGGCGCCGGGGCGGCCATAGGCGATGTTGTAGAAGACGGTGTCGTTGAACAGGACGGTGTCCTGCGGGACGATGCCGATGGATGCCCGCAGCGAGGCCTGGGTGACAGTGCGGATGTCCTGCCCGTCGATCAGCACCCGCCCGCCCTTGACGTCGTAGAAGCGGAACAGCAGCCGGCTGATGGTCGATTTGCCGGCGCCCGACGGGCCGACGATGGCGACCGTCCGTCCGGCCGGCACGGTGAAGCTGACATCCCTCAGGATCGGCCGGCGCGGGTCATAGCCGAACTCCACCCCCTCGAAGCGCAGTTCCGCGCCCTCGACCGCCAGCGGCCGGGCATCGGGGGCGTCGGCCACCTCGCGGTCCACCGCCAGCAGGGTGACCATCGATTCGATGTCGATCAGCGACTGCTTGATCTCGCGATAGACCACGCCGAAGAAGTTCAGCGGCTGGTAGAGCTGCAACAGATAGGTGTTCACCAGCACGAAGTCGCCCAGCGACATGCCGCCGTCGACGATGCCCTTGGCCGCCATGCCCATCACCACCGCCAGCCCCAGCGAGATGATCGCCGACTGGCCGACATTCAGCAGCGACAGGCTCTGCTGGCTGCGCACCGCCGCCTGTTCATAGCTTTGCAGCGCGTCGTCATAGCGGCGGGCCTCATGCTCCTCGTTGCCGAAATACTTGACCGTCTCGTAATTCAGCAGGCTGTCGATCGCCTTGGTGTTGGCCTTGCTGTCGGTGTCGTTCATATGGCGGCGGAACTTGATGCGCCATTCCGACAGGAAGAAGGTGTAGAGGATGTAGCCCATCACCGTGACGAAGGTGGCGAGCGCGAACCAGACGCTGAACAGCCTCCACAGGATGGCGCAGACCAGCGTGATCTCCACCAGCGTCGGCCCGATCGAGAACAGGGTGTAGCGCAGAAGCGCTTCGATGGCCCGCGTTCCCCGTTCCAGCGAGCGGGTCAGGCCGCCGGTCTGGCGTTCCAGGTGGAAGCGCAGCGACAGCGCGTGCAGATGCCGGAACACCGACAGCGCCACCTTGCGGATGGTGCGCTGCGCCACCGTGGCGAAAACGGCGTCGCGCAACTCGGCGAAGAGCAGCGAGGTGACGCGGGCGAGACCATATGCGACGATAAGTCCCAGGGGGATGGCGACCGCCGCCGGCGCGGTTCCCGATCCGGGGGTCAGCGCATCCACCGCATGCTTGTAGAAGATCGGCACATAGACGTTGGCGACCTTGGCGCCGACCAGCAGCAGCATCGCCACCACCACCCGCACCCGTGTCTCAAGGGACTCTCGCGGCCAGATATAGGGCGCCAGCGAACGGATCGCGGCGCGCAGGTCGCCGGACGGACGGCTGAAGGCATTGGTGCCGGAGGTCTGCGGAAGGCTGCGGCGCATCGGTTTTTTCGCTGGTCCCTGTAGTTTCGCGGGAAACCGACCCCTTGGGCATGGGCCGGAAAACGGCTCCGTCCCGAAAGCCGTCCCGGAAATCGCTGCACAGGCGACCTAACCTAGGGACCGGTGCGGCATCGTCAAAGCCCCGCGGCCCGGGCAGGGCGTTATTTTGACGCGGCCCTGGACCGCTTTCGGCGCATTTCTCAGCCCGATGGCAACGGACTGGAAACCATCTTCCACTACCCTTCCGGGCGAATCGCGTTCAAAGCGCACCGCAGATCAAGGCTTCGACCATGCAGAACGCCAGCTTCGCCGGCCGTTTCAAGGTGGGCACCCGCATCCAGGTGGGGTTCCTTCTGATCCTCGCCCTTCTCGCCCTGGTGGCCGCGCTGGGCGTGCGGTCGTTGTCGACGGTGGAGGACGGCTTCACCCGCTACGCGACCATCTCAGACGCGTCGCTGCGGATTTCCGACGTGGACGGCTCGGTCTCCGACATGCGCCGCAACGCGCTCAACTACTCCTTTACCGGCAACGCCGCCCTGGTCGCTCCGGTCCAGGACCAGCAGAGGAAGCTGGGCGAGAAGCTGCGCTCCATCCGCGAAATCACGCAGGATCCCGGCCGCCGCGCCAATATCGAGGCGATGATCCGCTATTTCGACAGCTACACCGCGAATTTCGCCCGGCTGGTCAAGGCGCGCGAGCTGCGCGCCCAGGTGGAGACGGAAGAGCTGACGCCGATGGGCATGAAGGCGCGCGAGGAGGTCGCTCAGACGATGGCCGCCGCCCAGGCCGCCGGCGATTTCGAAGCGGCCGCCCAGGCTGGCAAGGTCCAGGAACTGATGCTTGTCGCCCGGCTCGGCGCCCTGCGTTACACCTCGGCGCCGACGGTGAAGGGGGCGGAGGACGCGCGCGGCCAGATGGCCGATTTCATCAAGGCCGCGACCACCCTGTCGACCCGTCTGGCCGATCCGGCGCAAAAGCGCGCGATGGAGGATGCGGCGCAGACCGGCGCCCGCTATCTCGACGCCTTCAACCGCATCGTCAAGGCCGTCGACGAGGTCCAGGCGCTTGCCTTCAGCGTCATGACCAAGGAGGCGGAGGAGTTCGCCACCCTGGTGGACAAGACCATCGCCTCGCAGACGGAGGCGCGCGAGAGCGTGCTGGCGGGTGCGCAGACCGACATCGCCAACACCCGCAACCTGCTGATCGGCATGGCGGTCGGCGCCTTCGTCCTCGGCATCCTGGTGGCGCTGATCACCGCGCGCTCCATCGTCCGCCCGGTGGTGCAGATGACCGGCACGATGACGCAACTCGCCGCCGGCACCCTGACGGTCGATGTTCCGGCGCTGGAGAACCGTGACGAGATCGGCCTGATGGCCAAGGCCGTCCTGGTGTTCAAGGAGAACGCCATCGAGAAGAAGCGGATGGACGAGGCCGAGCGTGAGCGGCTGGAGGCCGAACGCCGCGCCGCCGAGGCCCAGCGCGCCCGCGAGCAGGCGATCGGCGAGGAGATCGCCGGCCTGATCGACGCGGTGTCGAAGGGCGACCTGGAACGCCGCATCGATCTGGCCGGCAAGGATGGCTTCTACAGGACCATGTCGGAGGGCATCAACCGCCTGACCGACACGGTGGAGGCGGTCATCGCCGATCTGGGCGAGGTTCTGGCGGCCCTGGCCCAGGGCGACCTGAACCGCCGGGTCACCCGCGATTACCAGGGCGCCTTCGAGCGGGTGAAGACCGACGTCAACGCCACCTCGACCCGGCTGGCCGAGATCGTCGGCCAGATCACCCAGGCGGCGGAGACCATCGCCGCCGCCGCCGCCGAGGTGTCGCTGGGCTCCTCCGACCTCGCCGACCGGACCGAGCAGCAGGCCTCCTCGCTGGAGGAGACCGCGGCCAGCATGGAGGAGCTGGGGGCGACCGTCCGCTCCAACGCGGAGAACGCCCAGCGCGCCAACGTGATGGCGGCCCAGGCCCGCAGCTCCGCCGAATCGGGCGGCGGCGTCGCCGGATCGGCCATCGAGGCGATGCGGCGGATCGAGGAATCCAGCCGCAAGATCACCGACATCATCGGCGTGATCGACGAGATCGCCTTCCAGACCAACCTGCTGGCGCTGAACGCGGCGGTGGAGGCGGCGCGGGCCGGCGACGCCGGGCGCGGCTTCGCCGTGGTGGCGCAGGAGGTGCGGCAGCTCGCCCAGCGCTCCGCCCAGGCGTCGAAGGAGATCAAGGGGCTGATCCTGGACAGCGACGCCCAGGTCAAGGACGGCGTCGATCTGGTCAGCAAGGCCGGTCAGGCTTTGGACGGCATCGTGTCCGGGGTGCAGCAGGTTGCGACCCTGATTGCCGAGATGGCATCCGCCTCCTCCGAGCAGGCTACGGCGCTGGACGAGATCAACTCGACCGTCGCCAACATGGACGAGATGACGCAGAAGAACGCCGCCCTGGTCGAGGAGACCACCGCCGCCGCCCAGGCGATGAGCGGTCAGGCCGGCGACCTGAAGGCCCTGGTCGGCTTCTTCAAGCTCGAACAGCCGGCGGGCTTCGGCTATGCCCCGGCACCGCGCGCGATGGCGGCCGCCCATGCCGTCCATACCGCCCCGGCGGTCGTCACCACCCGCCGCCCGCCGCCCGCCGTCCGTGCCACCGCCGCCAAGCCCGCGGCCCGCGGCAATGGCGGCAACGGCGGCGGCACGGCCCACGCCGCTGGCGCCAAGGCGCCGGCCCGTCCGGAGGCCCGGTCCGAGTCCTCGACGCGCGTCGCCGGCACGGTTCCGGTGCTGAAGCACAGCGTCGGCGACGACGATGACTGGAAGGAGTTCTGAGCGGACCCGCGAAGGCCGCCGGCCGGACGATCTTCGGCCGGACGATCTTCGGCCGTCCGGTCGGGGGCCGCGGGCCTTGAGGGCGTCGAGCGGCCCATTTCCCACCCACATCGTCATACGGCCGCGCTTGCGCCGGCACGAACCCCCATGATAGGCGTCGAATCGGTCCAACAGGTTGGAGCAGCGCCCGAATGACGGAGGTTCTTCGCCGGTACGGCCCGGTTCTGACCGGGGTCATCCTGCTCGCCGTGGCGCTGTGGCTGGCGCTGCTGGTGGTGCTGCCGCAACTGATGATGGTCGGCTTCTCCTTCCGGCCGTCGCTGCCGCCCTCGAAGATCGGCGGGCCGGAGGATGTCTTCACGGTCAGGAACTACCTGACGCTGTGGACCAACCAGATCCATCTGACGATCTTCCTGAAAACGATCTGGGCCAGCGCGCTCGTCACGGCGACCACCTTGGCGGTCTGCTATCCGGTCGCCTTCTACCTGGCCCAGGTCGCGCCGAAGCGGCGGCTGCCGCTGTTGATCCTGATGCTGGTCGTGCCCTTCTGGATCAACGAGCTGCTGCGCACCTTCTCCTGGTACATCATCCTGGCCTTCAACGGGCCGCTGAACGCGCTGCTGCTGGGGCTGGGCATCATCGACGAGCCGCGGCGCTTCCTGGGCGGCGACGCCGGGGTGATCGTCGGCATGGTCTATGTCTACATCCTGTTCATGGTCTTCCCGCTCTACAACGCCATCGAGTCGCTGGACCGCAACCAGATCGAGGCGGCGCGCGATCTCGGGGCCGGCTGGCTGCGCATCCATCGCCGGATCGTCCTGCCCCATGCCAAGCCGGGCATCGCCGTCGGCTGCATCATGACCTTCATGCTGGCGGCCGGCAGCTACGCCGTGCCGGCCCTGCTGGGCGGGCCGAACAGCCGCTGGTTCACCGAGATCATCTACAACTGGTTCTTCGAGGGCGGGAACTGGAACCAGGGGGCGGCCTACGCCTTCATCCTGCTGGTGCTGTGCATCGGCTTCATCCTCGGCGCGATGCGGTTGTTCCGCGTCGGGCTGGCGGATATCGCGAAATGAGCCGCCGCCAAATCTGCCCGCAGCCCATGGAATCGCAGACAGGATCGCAGACAGGATCGCCGACATGACCGCCGCCCGACTCCGCCGCCTGCTGACCGGCTCCTATCTGGTGCTGTTCTTCGCCTATCTGTTCCTGCCGCTGGGCATCATGGCGGCGGCGACCTTCAACAGCAGCCGCTTTCCCACCGTGACGCCCTGGATGGGCTTCACGCTCGGCTGGTTCCAGGCTTTGTGGGAGGATCAGCGCATGTGGGCGGCGCTGGGCACCAGTCTGGTCGTCGGGGCCGGAGTGATCGCGCTGGCGGTGCCGCTGGGGCTGGCGGCGGCGCTGCTGCTCGACCGGCTGCATAGCCGGGCCAAGACCTTCCTCTATGCCCTGATGGTGTCGCCGCTGCTGACGCCGGGGGTGATCGTCGGCATCTCGACGCTGGTGTTCTGGCGGGAATGGTTCGGGGTCAGCGGCGGTCTGTTCCTGACCGTGGTGGCGCAGTCCAGCTTCATCGCCGCCTACGCCATGCTGCTGTTCTCGGCAAGGCTGGAGCGGTTCGACCCGGTGCTGGAGGAGGCCGCCCTCGACCTCGGCGCCACCCATGGGCAGGTGTTCCGCCGCATCACGCTGCCGTACCTGATGCCGGCGATCCTGTCGGCGGCCCTGCTGGCCTTCCTACAGAGCTTCGAGAACTACAACACCACGATGTTCGTGCGCGGGCTGGACACCACGCTGACCGTCTATATCGCCAGCAAGGTGCGCACCGGCCTGACCCCGGCGGTCAACGCCCTGTCGCTGGTGCTGATCGCGCTGACCATCCTGGGGGCGGTCGTCTATGAAATCCTGCGCCGGCGCGAGGCGCGCCGGCAGGCAGGACCCTGACCCTCAGTCCTCGTCCGCCTCGTCGGCGTCCGCCTCGATCTGGGCGGCGAGGTCGCGCAGCATGTCGATGACGTCCTCGTGGCTGGTCTCGTCGACGGCGGCGTTGACCGCCGCCTCGATCATGGCGACGGCGATGTAGGGGCCGAGCGGGCCACCTTCCTTGATCGCCTCATCCAGGTGCTTTTCGGCGATCGACAGCGCCTTTTCGAACAGCGCCTCGGCCGTCTGGTTGGTGGTGTCCTTGCTCATCGTCCGGTCCGTTGCGGAGGGGTGGGTCCGACTCCAATAACACGGCCACCGGCGGATTGGTGCTGGAATTCGCGGACCCCGCCGGAAATAGCGGCTCCCAGACCATCGAGCGGAACCGTAAGCGGAACGGCAGGCCGGGCTTGCGCCGTCCCGGACCATACGCCACAGTCCGGGACCGCATTGACCTATACGGCAAGGGAACAGCATGACCGGGACGCCCGACCTGACCAGCCCCGACCTCTACCGCTTCTGGTGGGAGGAGCGGGTGCGTTTCAACGATCTTGACGCGCTCGGTCATGTCAACAACAACGCCCTCGGCGTCTTCTTCGAACAGGCGCGCATCGCCCTGCTGCACGGCGCCGGCGGCTTCCGCAAGGATGACCCCTGGACCGTGGTGCTGGCCCGCAGCCTGATCGAATTCAAGGCGGAGCTGCTCTATCCCAACACCGTGCGGGTGGGGGCGCGGGCTCTCAGGGTCGGCACCAGCTCGATCACGCTGGGCTGCGCCATCTTCCTGGGCGACCGCTGCATCGCCACCCAGGAGGCGGTGTCGGTGATCGTCGACAAGGCGGCCCATCGCCCGACGCCGATCCCGGAACCGTTGCGCGCCAAGCTGCTGGAGGCGTAAAGGGGGCGCTGACGTCCAGCATCCTCCCTCTTCGCTCCCGGATTCCCGCCATGACACGCCCCGCCAAGCGTCCCTTCGCCAAGGGACGCCCAGCCGCCCGCAAGACCGCCCAGCCGCCCCGCGACCTGCGGGAGATCGAGGTGACCATCACCGATGTCGGGGCGCGCGGCGACGGGCTGGCGCTGGCCGAGGGCGTACGCCTGTTCGTGCCGCACACGGTGGCCGGCGACCGCGTACGGGTCAGAGCCGGCGATGGCGATGGGAAGGGGGAGGGCGTACGCGCCGAGCTGCTGGAGGTGCTGGAGCCCGGTCCAGGCCGCCGGTCCCCGCCCTGCCGCCATTTCGGCCGCTGCGGCGGCTGTACGCTCCAGCAGATGGAGGACGATACCTATGCCGCCTGGACGGTTGGCGTGGTGCGCGGCGCGCTGGAGCGGGTCGGGCTGGGCGATACGGCGCTGGAGCCGTTGGCGCGTACACCCGCCGCCGCCCGCCGCCGCGCCCGGTTCGCGGCGCTGAAGCGCGGCGGGCGCGTCTGGTTCGGCTTCAACGAGCGGCAGAGCCATCGGCTGGTCGATCTGGAGGAGTGTCCGGTGCTGGCGCCCCGCCTGTTCGCCCTGGTGGAGCCGCTGCGGGTGCTGCTGGCCGGGCTGCTGCCGGAGGGCGGTGACGCCGACGTGATGCTGACCGACCTGGAGGGCGGGGCCGACCTGCTGCTGATCGGGCCGCGCGGCCTCGACCGTGCCGCCCGCGAGGCGCTGGTCGGTTTCGAGCCGGAGCGCGTCGCCCGCATCGCCTGGCAGCCCGCCGACCGCGCGGCGGTGGAGCCGGTGGCGAACCGCCGTCCGGCCTTCATCCGTTTCGCAAGCGTTCCGATCCAGCCGCCGCCGGGTGCCTTCCTCCAGGCCAGCGCCGAGGGGGAGGCCGCCCTGCTGGCGGCGGTGCGCGCGGGGGTGGGGCAGGCGGCCCGGATCGCCGACCTGTTCGCCGGCGTCGGCACCTTTTCCATTCCGCTTGCGCAACAAGCGTCGGTTCATGCGGTGGAGGGGGATGAAGCCGCGGTGACGGCGCTCGGCCGCTCGGTGCAGGGGCTGCGGCTGACGGCGGAGCGGCGCGACCTGTTCGAAAACCCGCTGGGGGTGAAGGAACTGAACCGCTATGACGCGGTGGTGTTCGACCCGCCGCGCGCCGGTGCGGCGGCCCAGGCGGCGGCGCTGGCCGGAGCCAGGGTGCCGCGGGTGGTGGGGGTGTCCTGCAATCCGGCCAGCTTCGCCCGCGATGCGCGGGTTCTGGTCGATGGCGGCTATCGTCTGGTCAAGGTCTGGCCGGTCGACCAGTTCCTGTGGTCGGCCCATATGGAACTGGTCGGCCTGTTCGAGAGATGATGTGCGGGCGGTGAAGGGAGGGGGGCGAGGGAACGGCGCCCCCCGCCGCCCTCTTCTCAATCCAGTTGCAGGACGATCGCCTTCAGATAGGCCGACTCCGGCAGGTGCGGATGGACCGGGTGGTCCGGCCCGGCGCCGGCGCTGCGCAGGATGCGGCCGGTGCGGCCGGCGTCGTTCAGGCCGCGGGCGACCTGCTCGGCGAAGGTCGGCGGGTCGACATTGTGGCTGCACGACCCGCAGAGCAGATAGCCGCCGGGGGCGGTGATCCTGGCGGCGAGACGCGCCATCTTGCGGTAGGCGCGGCAGCCGACCGCCAGATCCTTCTTCGACTTCACGAAGGCCGGCGGATCGGCGACCACCACCTGGAAGGTCTCGCCGGCGGCGTTCAGCCGTTCCAGCTCCTGGAAGGCGTCGGCCTTGCGCGCCTCGAAGCGGTCGGCGACGCCGTTCGCCTCGGCGGCGCGGGTGGCGTTCTCCAGGGCGAGCGCGGAGCGGTCGACCGCGATCACCCGGGTGGCGCCGGCCACCGCGCACTGGATGCCGAAGCCGCCATTGTAGCTGAAGAAGTCGATGGCCCGGCCGCCCCTGGCCAGCGAGGCGATGAAGGCGCGGTTGTCGCGCTGGTCGTAGAACCAGCCGGTCTTCTGGCCGTCCAGCGGGTTGGCGAAGAAGATGACGCCGTTCTCCTCCAGGCGGATCGGGCCGTCGATCCCGCCCTTCACCAGCCGGGTCTCCTCCGCCAGGCCCTCCAGCGCGCGCTGGGTGCTGTCGTTGCGCAGGATGACGGCGCGCGGGGCGATCACCTCGTCGATGGCGGCCAGGATCTCGTCGATCCGGCGGTCCATGAAGACGGAATTGGCCTGCACCGTCACCACATCGTCGAAGCGGTCGACGATCAGGCCGGGCAGCCCGTCCGCCTCGGCATGGACGACGCGGTAGAAGGGGCGCGGGAACAGCCGGTCGCGCAGCTCGACGGCCCGGCGCAGACGTCCGGCGATGAAGGCATGGTCCACCACGGTCGCCGGGTCGCTCGACAGCAGCCGGGCGGCGATCAGCGTGTGCGGATTGAAGGTGTAGATGCCCAGCGGCGTCCCGCCGGGGTCCAGCAGCCGCACCGGGCTGCCGGGCGGCACCGCCTTGGCGGTGTTGTCCATCTGGACTTCGTTGGAATAGACCCAGGGATGCCCATGCATGACGCGCCGCTGGCGGCCGGATTGCAGGTGGATCGCCGGGTATTTCTTGACGGGTTTGGTGCCGGTGTCGCTCATGGGCCCGCATCCTAGCGGCAAATCGGCGGCGCGCAATGGCCGCATGATGGCCGCGTGACGCGCCGCCGTCGGCCCGCCTATTCCGCCGAGACGGCGCCGTCGGGCGCTTCCCGGACATTGTCGTTGACCACGGCCAGATCCTTGCAGAAGCGGATCGTTTCCTGCCGGTGCCCTTCGATGAGGAAACAGCCGGGGATCGGATCGCGGCGGGACCCCTGCGGAAGATGGCGGTCCGGCAAGCTGGTGTGGATGGCGGCGCAGCCCAGCCGCCGGGCCAGCCCCTCCATCGCCCGCAGCAGCGTCTCGGCGATGCCGGCGACGTCGAACAGGTCGAGCACGACGAAATTGTCGACGCAGAGCGTGCGGCCATGGCGCAGATGCGGTTCCGCCGCGTAGCTGAACAGGCCGTGCAGGTATCCCTGGGCGTTCTGCACCGTCATGATGCCCTTGTGCGCGGGCACGCCGTCCCTGCCGGCATCGCTTCCGGTTGCGCCGCCCAGCAATGCTGCGGCAAATGCGCGCCATTGGTCGACCCCCAGGCCCGGCGCGATGGCGCAGACCAGCGGGTAGGCCTGGTCGATCTGGCGCCGACCAAGGGGTTTTGCGATGAAGCCGTCGTCCATTTCAGCCCGGGCGATTGCAAGGACGTTGAACGATGGCAGGCTCGGGGCGGAAGGGTCGTTGACGTAGATCAATGTTGCTTGCGCCCCCCCTCCACATAGTGGGCGCCATTGGAGACAGGCGCGCCCGGCGTCCCTCTCGGCATTGCCGAGTGCAACCTGTCCCGCTCCTTAACAGTACGTACCCAGTTGGTGGTGCAACCCAGAAGGCGCGGCCCCACGGCCGCCCGGGGCAAACGGGAGAGATTGTATGACATCAGCGACTCTGACTTCAGGGGCCACCCTGGGCAGCCAGCGGGTGTCGGAAGACGTGCGTTACCATGAGGACGCCATCCGACTCTTCGTGATCGCTGCAGTGTTCTGGGGCGTGGTCGGTTTCCTGGCCGGCACCTTCATCGCTCTGCAGCTGGCCTTCCCGGCGCTGAATCTCGGGCTGGAGTGGACGAGCTTCGGGCGCCTGCGCCCGGTCCACACCTCGGCCGTGATCTTCGCGTTCGGCGGCAATGTGCTGTTCGCCACCTCGCTTTATTCGGTTCAACGGACGTGTCGTCAGCATCTCTTCGGGGGCGAAGGGCTGGCGAAGTTCATCTTCTGGAACTACAACGTCTTCATCGTGCTCGCGGCGCTGAGCTATGTCCTGGGCTACACCCAGGGCAAGGAATACGCCGAGCCGGAGTGGATCCTCGACCTGTACCTGACGGTCACCTGGGTGCTCTATGCGGTCCAGTTCATCGGCACGGTGATGACGCGGCGCGAGTCGCACATCTATGTGGCCAACTGGTTCTTCATGGCCTTCATCCTGACCGTCGCCATCCTGCACATCGGCAACAACGTCAACATCCCGGTGTCGCTGTTCGGCATGAAGTCCTACACCTTCGTGTCGGGCGTGCAGAGCGCCATGGTGCAGTGGTGGTACGGCCATAACGCGGTCGGCTTCTTCCTGACCGCCGGCTTCCTGGGCATCATGTATTATTTCGTGCCCAAGCGCGCCGAGCGGCCGGTCTATTCCTACCGCCTGTCGATCGTCCATTTCTGGACCCTGATCTTCCTCTACATCTGGGCCGGTCCGCACCACCTGCACTACACCTCCCTGCCGGACTGGGCGCAGACGCTGGGCATGACCTTCTCGGTCATGCTGTGGATGCCGTCCTGGGGCGGCATGATCAACGGCATCATGACCCTGTCGGGCGCCTGGGATAAGCTGCGCACCGACCCGGTCCTGCGCTTCCTGGTGACCTCGGTCGCCTTCTACGGCATGTCGACCTTCGAAGGTCCGCTGATGTCGGTGAAGCCCGTCAACGCCCTGTCGCACTACACCGACTGGACCATCGGCCACGTGCATTCCGGCGCGCTCGGCTGGGTCGCCTTCATCTCCTTCGGCGCCATCTACTATCTGGTTCCGGTGCTGTGGAAGCGCTCGCAGCTCTACAGCCTGCGTCTGGTCAGCTACCATTTCTGGACCGCCACCATCGGCATCGTGCTCTACATCACCGCCATGTGGGTGTCGGGCATCATGCAGGGCCTGATGTGGCGCGCCTACGACAATCTGGGCTTCCTCCAATACTCCTTCGTGGAGACCGTGGCGGCGATGCACCCGTTCTACGTGATCCGCGCGCTGGGCGGCGTCCTGTTCGTCACCGGCGCCCTGATCATGGTCTACAACCTGTGGCGCACGGCGAAGGGCGATGTCCGCATCGAGAAGCCCTATGTCACCACGCCGCACAAGGCGACGGTCGGCGCGGCCTGACGCTAGGGAAGGATGCGAGAAATGGCTCAGGAAAAAAAGGGCTTCAGCCACGACCTGATCGAGCGGAACACCCTTCTGCTGATCGTGCTCGTGCTGATCACCGTGTCGATCGGCGGTCTGGTTCAGATCGTCCCGCTCTTCACGATCGAATCGACCATCGAGAAGGTGGAGGGGGTCCGTCCCTACTCCCCGCTCGAACTGGCCGGGCAGAACATCTACCTGCGCGAAGGCTGCTACAACTGCCACAGCCAGCAGATCCGTCCGTTCCGTGACGAGGTCGAGCGCTATGGCCACTACTCGCTGGCGGCGGAGTCGATGTACGACCACCCGTTCCAGTGGGGCTCCAAGCGTACCGGCCCGGATCTGGCCCGCGTCGGCGGCAAATACTCCAACGACTGGCAGGTCGCCCATCTGGTGAACCCGCGCGCGGTCGTGCCGGAGTCGATCATGCCGACCTATGGCTGGATGCGGGACCGTCCGCTGAGCTACGGCGACATCGCCGACCATCTGAAGACCTTGAAGATCGTTGGTGTGCCCTACACCGACGAGCAGATCGCCAACGCCAAGGCCGACCTGGAAGCGCAGAAGAACCCGGACGGCGACACCGCCGCCCTGCTGAAGCGCTACCCGAAGGCCGTGGTCGCGAACTTCACCGGCAACAAGACCGTCACCGAAATGGACGCTCTCGTCGCCTACCTGCAAGTGCTGGGCACCATGGTGGATTTCACCAAGTACCAGTCCAAGCAGTTGCAGCAGTAATCGGGGGAGGGATCCATGGACTTGGATTCGATCACGGTGATGCTTCGGTCCTTCTGGACGGTGTGGTTGATGCTGCTGCTGACGGGCATCCTGGTTTACGCCATGTGGCCCGGCAACCGCCGCACCTTCGACGACGCCGCCCAGATCCCGCTCAAGGATGATGGTCAGGAGCTTTAGACCATGGCACAGAATTACAAGGACGAGCTGTCCGGCGTCGAGACCACCGGCCACGAGTGGGATGGACTGCGCGAGCTGAACAACCCGCTGCCGAAATGGTGGCTCTATCTCTTCTATGTCTGCATCGCCTGGGCGATGGTGTATTACGTGTTCTACCCGGCCTGGCCGCTGGGCAAGACCTACACGAAGGGCATCCTGGGCTATTCCCAGCGCGAGGAGCTGGACAGCAAGCTGGCGGAAGCCAAGGCCGGTCAGGCCAAGTATCTGACCGCCATCGCCGCCAAGTCGGTCGACGAAATCCAGAAGGACAAGGACCTGCTGGGCTTCGCCATGGCCGGCGGCCGCTCCTACTTCAACGAGAACTGCGCCGCCTGCCACGGCGCCGGCGGCCAGGGCGCCAAGGGCTTCCCGACGCTGGCCGACGACGTGTGGCTGTGGGGCGGCACCTCGGCCGACATCTACAAGACCATCCAGCACGGCATCCGCTCGGATGACGGCGACACCCGCGGCACGCCGGGCACCGGCATGACCGCCTTCGGCAAGGATGGCATCCTCACCCGCGACCAGATCGATCAGGTGACGGACTATGTGCTGTCGCTGAACGGCAAGGCCGCCGATGCCGGCAAGGTCGCCAAGGGCAAGACCGTCTATGACGAGAACTGCGCCGCCTGCCATGGCGACACGGCCCAGGGTGCGCTTGCCGCCGGTGTCGACGGCGTCGGCGCCCCGCCGCTGAAACAGGCCAACTGGCTCTATGGCGGCGACAAGGCGACGCTGGTGGAGACGGTGACCAACGGCCGCGCCGGCGTGATGCCGGCCTGGTCCAAGCGTCTGGACGACGCGACGATCAAGTCGCTGGCCGTCTACGTCCACAACCTGGGCGGCGGCAAGTAAGCCGAACGGTCTGGAGCCAGCCGCTGGAACCAGAAGCTGGAACCAACGTCGGAACCGACAGGAAAGGGCGTCGGGGAGGTCACTCCCCGGCGCCTTTTTCTTTGCCGTCCGGGCGCTGTCGGCGGGCCGGAAAGGCCGATTCGTTAACTTCCTGTCATTTGATCCATCGCAATGTCCCTGCGGCAATCCGTCGCCATAGTTCCCGCGGCCGGAGTTTTCCGCCACTCTGACGACGCCGACTAGTCGAAGGGCAGCCAGCGACCATGAGCATCAGCACCATCACCGGAAATCGCCCCGCCGCTCCGAAGCGCGTCAAGCCGCCGCGCCAGAAGGGCTGGTACATTCCCTGGATTTTCGTCGGCGTCTTCATGATCGTCCTGGCGGTGAACGGGGTCATGGTCCATTTCGCGATGTCGAGCTGGACCGGGCTGGAGACCGAGAACCACTTCATCAAGGGGCTCGGCTACAACAACGACCTTGCCGGCGCCCGCGCCCAGGCCGAACGCGGCTGGCAGGTCCAGCCCGATTTCACCAGCACCGAACCGCGCAAGGCGGTGATCTCCATCACCGTCCGTGACAGGCAGGGCAACATCCTGAAGGATGCCGCCGTCACCGTGACGATGATCCGTCCGATCGCCGAGGGGCATGACAAGACGCTGTCGCTGCCCTATCTGGGCGAGGGCCGCTATGGCGCCCCGGTGGAGCTGGATCTGGAAGGCCAGTGGGACATGCGTTTCGTCATCACCCATGCCAGCGGCGATTATCAGGATCAGAAGCGCGTCTGGGTGCAGTGACGGCGGGACACGGGTGACGCCAGGATACGGGTGACGTTGAGATGACCGTCTGCCTCCATTGCGGACAAGAGCTTGGCGAGGGGGCGCAAGCCTTCTCCACGACCGCGGGCGATGGTGCCGGGCCCTTCTGCTGCACCGGCTGCGCCGCCGCCTACGACCTCGTCCGCGGGCTGGGGCTGGAGCGCTATTACGAGCGCCGCAGCGTCGATCCCACCGCCCGCCCGCTGCGCCCCGACGACGGCCCGGCGGCCGATTACGAGCCCCACGCCCGCGACGAGTCCGACGGCAGCCGCAGCCTGCACCTGATGGTCGACGGCATGCAGTGCGCCGCCTGCGTCTGGCTGATCGAATCGGCGCTCAATCGGCAGCCGGGCGTCGGCCACGCCCGCATGAACATGACCACGCGCCGGCTGACGGTGCGCTGGGATCCCCAGGCGACCGATGCCAACGCCGTGGTCGGCACGGTGGCGCAGCTGGGATACCGTGCCGTCCCCTTCGACCCCGACCGGCTGGGCGGCGTCCAGGCCAGGAGCGAGAAGGAGCTGCTGCGCTCGATGGCGGTGGCCGGCTTCGCCATGGGCAACGTCATGCTGCTGTCGGTGTCGGTGTGGGCCGGCCACAGCCAGGGCATGGGCACCGCCACCCGCGACCTGATGCACTGGATCTCGGCGCTGATCTGCATGCCGGCCATCGCCTACGCCCTGCGTCCCTTCGCGCGCTCGGCGCTGTCGGCGCTGCGTCATGGCCGCACCAACATGGATGTGCCGGTCACCATCGGCGTGCTGCTCGCCACCGGCATGAGCCTGTTCGAGACCATCCACAGCGGCGAGCACGCCTATTTCGACGGCGCCGTCATGCTGCTGTTCTTCCTGCTGGTCGGCCGCTATCTCGACCAGCGGGCGCGCGGCCGGGCGCGGTCGGCGGCGGAACAGCTGCTCGGCCTGCGTGCCAATGCCGTGACCATCCTGAACGCCGACGGCACCAGTGCCGTGGTGGCGCCGGAGCAGGTCACCCTGGGGAGCACCATCCTGGTCGCGGCCGGCGAGCGCATCCCGGTCGATGGCCGGGTGTCCGACGGGGTGTCCGACCTCGACACCGGCCTGATCACCGGCGAGACGGTGCCGGGCACAGCGCGGCCGGGCGACCAGGTCTTCGCCGGCACCCTGAACCTGACGGCGCCGCTGCGGCTGACCGTCACCGCGGTGGGCGAGGGCACGCTGCTGGCCGAGATCGTCCGGCTGATGGAGGTGGCGGAGCAGGGCCGCGCCAGATATGTCGCCATCGCCGACCGGGTGTCGCGCCTCTACGCCCCGGTGGTCCACCTGACCGCGCTGACCACCTTCACCGCCTGGATGCTGCTGGGCGGGGCGGTGTGGCAGGACGCGCTGATGAACGCCATCGCCGTGCTGATCATCACCTGCCCCTGCGCGCTGGCGCTGGCCGTGCCGGTGGTGCAGGTGATCGCCAGCGGCCGGCTGATGCGCCAGGGCACGCTGTTGAAGAGTCCGACCGCGCTGGAACGGCTCGCCGCCATCGACACGGTGGTGTTCGACAAGACCGGCACCCTGACCGAGGGGCGCCCGGTGCCGCAGCTCGATGGATTGGCGGCCGAGGATCTGGCGTTGGCCGCCTCGCTCGCCGGCGCCAGCCGCCATCCGCTGGCCCGCGCGCTCGCCGCCGCGGCACCCGAGGTGCCGGTGGCCGCCGGAGTGCGGGAGACCGCCGGCGCCGGCGTGTCGCTGCCGACCGCCGACGGCGAGGTGCGGCTGGGCAGCCGCCGCTTCACCGGCGCCCCGCTGGATGCGGAGGACGCCGCCGGCCCGGAGCTGTGGCTGGCCCGTCCCGGCGCCGCGCCGCGCCGGATCGTCTTCCTCGACGCGCCGCGTCCGGATGCCGCCGCGGTGGTGGCGGCGCTGAAGGCGCGCGGGCTGGAGGTGCGGCTGCTGTCGGGCGACCGCCGGGGGGCCGTGGCGGCGGTGGCGGAGCGGCTGGGCATCGCCGACTGGCGGGCCGAGCAGACGCCGGCCGACAAGACGGCGGCGCTGGCCGAACTGGCGGCCCGGGGCCGCAGCGTGCTGATGGTCGGCGACGGGTTGAACGACGCCCCGGCGCTGGCCGCCGCCGCGGTGTCGATGTCGCCGTCGACCGCGGTCGATGTCAGCCAGACCGCGGCCGACGTGGTGTTCCAGGGCCGGCTGCTGCGCCCGATCGTCGAGGCGGTGGAGGTGTCCCGCCGGTCGGGCCGTCTGGTCCGGCAGAATTTCGGCATCGCCCTGGTGTATAATCTGTGCGCCGTGCCGCTCGCCATGGCCGGCATGCTGACGCCTCTGCTGGCGGCGCTGGCGATGTCATCGTCGTCGCTGATCGTCATTCTGAACGCGCTGCGGTTGGCCCGCGGCGCCATCGTCAAGGATCTTCCCGTGCGGGACAACGCCGTCCGGGAACTGTCGGGTAAGGATTCGGGTGATGGACGAGCTTCTCTATCTGATCGCGATCGCGCTGAGCCTGGGCGGCCTGGGGCTGGCGGCCTTTCTGTGGGCGCTGAAATCCGGTCAGTTTGACGATCTGGACGGTGCCGCCCATCGTGTCCTGTTCGACGACGACCTGCCGGCGGCGCCCCATGGAGCCCCCGGCGCTGTCCCCCGGGCCGTCCCCGAGCCGTCCGCTCCGGAGGCCCGCCGCGGGCAATAGTACCAAATCTCCTATGGGCAAAGATTAGGTTGTATGCGTGCGAGGTTGCGATTCTCGGCGATTGCCACCAATATGGCCCCATGCGGAATGACAGGCTGGGTTCCTCCATGCCACCTTTTGATATGGTTCGCGCTCGGGAGAAGAGCGCTGCGACGGAAATGAATCCCTGCGGGGCCTGTCCCGTGCGCAGCCTGACGGTCTGTGCCGCCCTGGAACAGGAGGAAGTGCGCCGTCTTGCCGACATTCTGCAGAATGTGCGCATCGATGCCGGCCACACGCTGTTCGCGGAAGGCGACGCCGCCGACGCGCTCTACAATGTCACCTCCGGCACGGTGAAACTGTACAAGCTTCTGCCCGACGGGCGCCGCCAGATCACCGGCTTCCTGGTGACCGGCGATTTCCTCGGGCTGGCCGTCAACGACAGCTATGCCTACACCGCCGAATCGGTGACCAGCGCTTCGCTCTGCCGCTTCCCGCGCAAGAAGATCGATGCGCTGCTGGAGGAATTCCCCAAGATGCAGCGGCGCCTGTTCTCGATGGCGTCGAACGAATTGGCCGCGGCCCAGGACCAGATGCTCCTGCTCGGCCGCAAGACGGCCAAGGAGAAGATCTGCTCCTTCCTGCTGATGCTGTCGCAGCGCGCCGCCCGGCGCGGCCACAAGGAGAATCCGGTCTTCGTGCCGATGAGCCGGGCCGACATCGCCGACTATCTCGGCCTGACCACCGAAACCGTCAGCCGCACCTTCACCCAGTTGAAGACCGCCGGGGTGATCTCGTTGCAGGAAGGCAACAAGGTCCTGATCGCCGACCTCGACGCGATGTATGATCTGGCCGAAGGGGCGTGACGCGGCGCCCCGCGCCTTCGCGGGGCATGGGCGTGTTTGGTGATAAGTTCTTGAAATCCGTATAATTCTTGCCGGACCGGCTCGCCAGCCGGCAAGAACCGGGCGCTACCCGCGCCCGATCGGCCGCAATTCGAACAGCAGCCAGACCAGCATCGACACCAGCAGGATGGCGCCGGCCTGATGGGCGGCGGCGATCGGAATCCACACCACGGTCAACAGCGTGGCGATGCCCATCGCGATCTGCAACAGCACCATGGCGCCGGAGGCCAGCGCTGCGCGGCCGGCGCGGCCGGGAAGGCGGGTGGCCAGGACTCGGGCGCTCAGCAGCAGGACGACAAGACCGGTCAGGATCGCCAGCGTGCGGTGGATCAACTGGATCGCCGCGGTGTTCTCCACCGGGTTGAGCCACCAGGGGGTCAGCGTGTTCACCTCCGGCGGGATCCAATGACCGTCCATCAGCGGGAATGTGTTGTAGGCGAAGCCGGCATCCGATCCGGCGACGAAGGCGCCCCAAACGATGGTCACGGCGACCAGCCCCAGCGCCCAGCGGGCATGGCGGCGCAACCCCGCCGCCTCCGGCCGCCAGCCGGCCAGCGGCAGCGGGTCGAGCAGGCCGAGCGCGGTGCGCAGCAGCAGGGCATAGATCAGGATCGCGGTGCCGAGATGCAGGGCCAGCCGGTAATGGCTGACATTGGGTGAATCGACCAGCCCGCTCTTCACCATGAACCAGCCGATGCCGCCCTGCAAGCCGCCGAGCAGGAACAGGCCGGCGAGCTTCGGCCACAGAGCGGACGAGATGCGGCCCCGCATCCAGAAGCGCAGGAAGGGGATCAGGAAGACGAAGCCGATCAACTGGCCCCACAACCGGTGGAACCACTCCCACCAGAAGATCGACTGGAAACCGGCCAGATCCATGTGGCTGTTGTAGATGCGGAATTCCGGCGTCGCCCTGTACAGTTCGAAGACCCGGTTCCATTCCGCCTCCGACAGCGGCGGCAGGATGCCGATCAGCGGCTTCCATTCCACCATCGACAGGCCCGATTCGGTCAACCGGGTGATGGCGCCGATCACGGCCATGACCAGCACCATGGCGGCGCAGACCAGAAGCCAGAGGGCGATCGGCCGGTTCGGATTCGGCCGGATGGCGGAGGCGAGGCTGTCGGAGGCGAGGCTGTCGGAGGCGAGAGCGGTCAAGGCGGCATTCCGGAGCGCGGCGGTGGGATGTCCGCAAATGTGGGGCGAACATCCCGTCCCGTCAAACGGCTCTTGTCCGATGCCGGCAACGCCGGCTCGAAGGGGCCGGCACAAAGGGGCCGGCTCGGAGGACCTGGCTCAGGGCGTGCCGTCCCCGGTGGTGACGCCGGTCTTGGGCTGGCCGGTCTGGCTCACGAACAGCGCCTCCTCCGCCGCACGGCGGGCGACGAGGCCGGGCAGCCTGGTCGGCGTGCCGTTCACCGTGGCGTAGACCCAGCGGCCGAACTGGCCGGCGGCACCGGCATAGTCGCCGCTGTTCAGCAGCCTCAGCAGGGTCGAGCTTTCCAGGCTGCCGGCGCCCAGATTGAAGACGAAGGAGGCGAGCGCGCCGCGCTGATCCTCGTTCAGGGCAACCGTGACCAGGGCGTCGACATGACCGGCGGCGGCGGTCAGGTCGGAGGCGAGAAAGGCGTCCGCCTGTTCGACGGTGATGGTCTGCCCCATCTCGACGCCGGCGGTGTGACCGTAGCCGATGGTGGGAACGCCGGCCGGGCAGAGATAGGCGTCGAGATAGAGACCTTCGAAATGCTTCACGAGGTCGACCGCGGCTTGGCAGACCGGCTGGGTGGCCATGGATGGAAACTCCCGGATGGCGCGTTTTGCGGTCGCTGCCGACCGCCTTCGGGCGCGATCCTATCCTGCACGCTCGCGTGACGGGAAGTGTCGGTTTGAAATTGTCGTATTTGGTCGGAAGCGAATGGTCCGGGGGCGGCGATGGGATGGGGCGATGGTGTCAGGGCGTGAGGGTCTGCGCGGCGGCGAACAGCACGAACAGGGCGAACAGCAGCGCGAACAGCCCGGCGATGGTCGTGGCCTCCAGAAACGCCTCGATCAGCTGGCTTTCCCGGTTCCGCCAGCGCGTCCACAGGCCGGAAGCGATCTGACGGACGATGTGACGGAGGATTTGGGCGACGATGGCGGATGGCGCCTCGTGGCTTTCCATCCAGCGTTCAGCCTTCCGCTTCGCCATCATCGTGCCCTCCATCCTTGCCCCGGTGATTTATTAAAATTTTAGCGAAAGGCCGGAGACAGGGCTGTGACGGCGGTCACAGGGAGCCGTCGGGATCCGTTTTCCTGGTTCGGTGGGGACTCGCCGGCACGGGGACGGCCGGGTCCCGAATCGTGACCGTTCGAAGAAATCTCGCCGGCCCGCCATGCGGGTCGGAACAGGAAAATCAATACATCCCAATATGTTATCGGAAGGCTCCGAGGAATGGCGTCGACAGTCGCGTCAAATTCCCGAACGAGCCTCTTGAATCCCAAAACCGCTTCGATTAGCTGTCTGGCACTCGCCGGGCGGGAGTGCTAACAGCCTCCGGCCGGCGGAAAATCCATCAGTCAGAACCAAGCCTTGATCCAAGGAGGCATTCCCATGAAGTTCCGTCCGCTGCACGACCGCGTCGTCGTCAAGCGTCTGGAGTCCGACACCAAGACCAAGGGCGGGATCATCATCCCCGACACTGCCAAGGAAAAGCCGCAGGAAGGCGAAGTCATCGCCGTCGGTCCCGGCGCGCGTGACGAGTCGGGCAAGGTCGTGGCGCTGGACGTCAAGGCCGGCGACCGCATCCTGTTCGGCAAGTGGTCGGGCACTGAAGTGAAGATCGAAGGCGAGGATTTCCTGATCATGAAGGAATCCGACATCATGGGCGTGATCGAGGCCTAAGTCCTCCGCCCGTATCCTTCGAAATTTACCAGTAACAAGGAATCGAGACATGGCTGCCAAAGACGTCAAGTTCGGCCCCACCGCGCGCGAGAAGCTGCTGCGTGGCGTTGACATCCTCGCCGACGCCGTGAAGGTCACGCTGGGCCCGAAGGGCCGCAACGTCGTGATCGAGAAGTCCTTCGGCGCTCCGCGCATCACCAAGGACGGCGTGTCGGTCGCCAAGGAAATCGAGCTGGCCGACAAGTTCGAGAACATGGGCGCCCAGATGGTCCGCGAGGTCGCCTCGAAGACCAACGATCTGGCCGGTGACGGCACCACCACCGCCACCGTCCTGGCCCAGGCCATCGTCCGCGAAGGCGTGACCAAGGTCGCCGCCGGCCTGAACCCGATGGACCTGAAGCGCGGCATCGACCTGGCCGTCGCCACCGTCGTCGCCGACATCCAGGCCCGCGCCAAGAAGGTCACGACCAACGACGAGATCGCCCAGGTCGGCACCATCTCCGCCAACGGCGAAGCCGAGATCGGCAAGATGATCGCCCAGGCGATGGAGAAGGTCGGCAACGAGGGCGTCATCACGGTGGAAGAGGCCAAGAGCCTGGACACCGAGCTGGACGTCGTCGAGGGCATGCAGTTCGACCGCGGCTACCTGTCGCCGTACTTCGTGACCAACGCCGACAAGATGGTCGCGGACCTCGAGAACCCCTATATCCTGCTGCACGAGAAGAAGCTGTCGGGCTTGCAGCCGCTGCTGCCGGTTCTGGAAGCCGTCGTCCAGTCCTCGCGTCCGCTGCTGATCATCGCCGAGGACATCGAGGGTGAGGCGCTGGCCACCCTGGTGGTCAACAAGCTGCGCGGTGGCCTGAAGATCGCCGCCGTCAAGGCTCCGGGCTTCGGCGACCGCCGCAAGGCGATGCTGGAGGACATGGCCATCCTGACCGGCGGCCAGGTCATCTCCGAGGATCTCGGCATCAAGCTCGAGAACGTCACGCTCGACATGCTGGGCACCGCCAAGAAGGTCGTGATCTCCAAGGAGACCACCACCATCGTCGACGGCGCCGGCGACAAGGCCGACATCGAGGCCCGTTGCGGCCAGATCCGCGCCCAGGTCGAGGAGACCACCTCGGACTACGACCGCGAGAAGCTCCAGGAGCGTCTGGCCAAGCTGGCCGGCGGCGTCGCCGTCATCCGCGTCGGCGGTGCGACCGAGGTCGAGGTGAAGGAGCGCAAGGATCGCGTTGACGACGCGATGCACGCCACCCGCGCCGCCGTGGAAGAGGGTGTGGTCGCCGGCGGCGGCACCGCCCTGCTGTACGCCTCCAAGGCGCTGGACGCCCTGACCCCGGCCAACGACGAGCAGCGCGTCGGCATCGACATCATCCGCCGCGCCCTCCAGGCGCCGGTCCGTCAGATCGCCTACAACGCCGGCACCGACGGCTCGATCGTGGTCGGCAAGCTGCTCGACCAGACCGACACCAACTTCGGCTTCGACGCCCAGAAGGGTGAGTTCACCGATCTGGTTGCCGCCGGCATCATCGACCCGGTGAAGGTGGTCCGCACCGCCCTGCAGGATGCGGCCTCGATCGCCGGCCTGCTGATCACCACCGAGGCGATGATCGCCGAGAAGCCGGAGAAGAAGGCCGCTCCGGCCGGCATGCCGGGCGGCATGGGCGGCATGGACGACATGGGCTTCTGA
Source organism: Azospirillum sp. B510 (assembly GCF_000010725.1). Classification (NCBI taxonomy): domain Bacteria; kingdom Pseudomonadati; phylum Pseudomonadota; class Alphaproteobacteria; order Rhodospirillales; family Azospirillaceae; genus Azospirillum; species Azospirillum sp. B510. The sequence continues at coordinate 398,085 of NC_013854.1, forward strand.
TAGCCCGTCGTTTCGACCGTTCCACGGTTCGGAAAGGGGCGCCTCCGCAAGGGGGCGTCCTTTTCTTTTGGTAGAATCGGCGCGCGCGGCCGTGCCACCGCTGCGCGGCCCCATCCGGAAATGTCAAGGCGAAGTCCGCCTTGCTTTGGCGCGGGCGGCTCCCAATAATCCGCCCCTCTTCGCCGGGAACCCCAGCCTGGGGCGCCGGCCTCCTGACTTCCGTATTTTTTGAACGAGGGCCTGTTCCATGCGCTCCTTCGAGGGCCAGCATTCCGACAACGTCGCCATCAAGCGCACCCGCGAGGAGAAGCAGCGTCAGCTGGTTCAGCTCAAAGAGCAGCTGGCGACGCTGAAAGCCCACGCGGCCCCCGCCATCCGTGAAGCGCTGGTCAAGCGCATCGCCGAACTCGACGCCGAGCTGCGCCAGCCCGCCAAGCCACCCCGCGAAGGGCGTGAGGGCAGGGCAGAAGGCCGGGGCGAAGGCCGCGACGATGCGCCGCGCCATCCCCGCCGCGAACCCCGTGCCAGCGTCTTCCGCGCCGAGGACGGCACCGACCGCAGCGCCGGTCCGACCGCGGCGAGCGTCTTCGCGTCGCCCCGCCGCCGCAGCTGAGGATCGGCAGCGCCATGCCCGCCGACCGCTCCGTCCCGGCCAAAGGGCTTCGTCTCGCCGACCAGGCCTGGCTGCTGATGATGATGCCGCCCCTGTTCTGGGCCGGCAACGCGGTCATGGGGCGGGCGGTCGCCGGGGCGGTGCCGCCCGTCGGGCTGGCCTTCTGGCGCTGGTTCCTGGGCATGCTGATCGTGCTGCCCTTCGCCTGGCGTCATCTGCGCCATGATCTCACGCCGATGCTGGCGCGCTGGAAAAGCGTTCTGCTGCTGGCGACGCTGGGCATCGGCGTCTTCAATACCCTTCAATACATCGCGCTGAACAGCACGACCGCGCTCAACTGCGTGATGCTGCAATCGTCGATGCCGGTGATGATCGTCCTGATGAGCGTCGTCCTGTTCCGCGACCGGGTGGGGGCGATGCAGGGGCTGGGGATCGTCGTGTCGCTGGCGGGTGCCACCACCCTGATCTCCCACGGCGATCCGGCGACGCTGCTGGGGCTGGAGCTGAATTCGGGCGATCTCTGGATGCTGGCGGCGGTGGTGATCTATGCCGCCTACACCACGCTTCTACGCCGCCGGCCGGCGGTTCATGGCCTGAGCTTCGTCGTCGTCACCTTCGCCATCGGCGCGCTGGAACTGCTGCCCTTCTATATCTGGGAGAGCCTGGGCGGCCATCCGATGCGGGTCAGCGGCATCACCCTGCTGGCGGTCGGCTACACCGTGCTGTTCCCGTCGATCGCCGCCTATCTCTGCTTCAACCGGGCGGTGGAACTGCTCGGCCCCAACACCGCCGGGCTGGCCATCCATCTGGTGCCGGTCTTCGGCAGCCTGCTCGCCATCCTGTTCCTCGGCGAACAGCTGCATCCGTATCATGGCATCGGCATCGCCCTGATCGCCGCCGGTATCCTTCTGGCGACCCGCCGCCGCGCCTGAGCCGTGGCGTTCGGGCGCCGGCAGCGCGCGACATGAAATTTCCCTTTTGTGCAATTAAGGGACTTGATCACAGCGGCATCGCGGTTCCACCAAGTCATTTTCCGCTCCGGCGAGCTTCTGATGAGATTGGTTATCAATTCGTTGGTTGTGTGTATGGCTAATTTGCGAAAATACTTCCGCTGTTCGCTGGCCGGTTTCGAACTATACCCTGGGGTAGCGCGAGGATTGGGCGGCTTGTTCGCCTGCTCGCGCGTATAATATCCCCGATATCCTTTTAGACATCCCCACTATCCCTCGCGATTGCAGCGGTCAATAAGGGATGACCGCTAAAATGCCGGACATGACGGTGGTTCGACACGGATCGATCGTCATCTGGAGCCGGCGCTGTTCGCCGGTCCGATGTGGTGGAGGTCCCCCAAAATGCCCCTGCAAATGTCCGCGCCCGTTTCCGTGCAAACCGCCTGCCTCGTTCACATCGTCGATGGCGACCTGCTGTCGCGCAGCACGCTGTCCCGGGCGCTGGGCGCCGTCGGCATCGCCTGCCGCGTCCACAGCACCGCCGCCGACGCGCTGGCCGTGCTGGGCACCGCCTCGTCCTGCATCGTCCTGCGCAGCGACCTGCCGGACATGACGATCAGCGAATTCATGGCCGAAGCCTCGCTGCATGGCCACGACCTGCCGGTCCTGGTGATGACCGAACAGGGCGACGTCGATGCCGCCGTCGCGGCGATGAGGGCCGGTGCCGTGGACTGCATCGCCCGCCCCTTCGCCGTCCCGGCCTTCCTGGAGCGGCTGCGCGCCTGCCTGGCCTCGGGCAACCCCCATGCCCAGCAGCGCGACCGCAGCCGCGACGCCGTCCGCCGGCTGGCCATGCTGAGCCGGCGCGAGTCGGAAGTGCTGGAACTGATCGTCGAAGGCAAGCAGAGCAAGACCATCGCCTGGGAACTGGGCATCAGCATCAAGACGGTGGAGGTCCACCGCGCCCGCATCATGGAGAAGACCGCCTGCCGCTCGATCGTCGGGCTTGGCCGTCTGTGGGAAGCGGCGGAAATGCTGCGCGGTCGCGACATGCCGCCCGTCCTGCCGATCCGTCAGCCGGCGCTGATGGGGGTGGCCGCATCCTGACGCCGTTCGGGGGGGCGGGCCCGCCCAATCGTCCTTGCCCGCCACCTTCTCCGCCACCTTCTGTCCGCCTTCCCCCATCCGGTGCCGTTTCGCCGGCACCGGCCGGTTGAAAAATGGGGATGGCCGCGTCCTTTTCTTGGGATTGACCGGGAGAGGATTGTAAAGTCACGGGGAACAGCAACCAGAGCGCTGACAGGAGCGGTCCGATGTTTCCCGATCATGGTCACCGTCGCATCGTCGTGGCTTCGCCCGACGACATCGCCACGGCGCGTCGGATCGCGGCGGAGCGGGCCGGGGGCGTGCTGGACTCCGGCGATGCGGCCCGGCTGGACCGGGTGGTGACCGCCGCGGCCCGCCATGCGCTGGGCCGGCCGGACGGTACGCTTCTGATCGCGCGGATGCGGAACGGGGCCGGTGTCGAATGCCTGGCTTACGACCGCGATCCCACCACCGTCGACCCGTCGGTACCGCCCGGCGCGGATGCGGCCCGGGATGGCGTTCCCGCCGCCGCCGCCCATGCCGCCGCCCATGCCTCCGGCTGCGCTCTGGACGCGGTCCGTGAAGAGGCCGATCGTTTCCATTTCCACATCACGCCGGGCATCGGGTCGGCGCTTCTGGCCCGCATCCTGAGGCCGGAAGCGGATGACGCGGCGCCGCCCGACGCCCTGGCGCAGACCGGGGCGGTGATGGTCGAGCGGAGCGGGGGCGGGGCCGCGCGTGGTGGGCCTTTCATCGATCACTGGTCCGTCGGTTGCGCCCCGGCCCGTGGTGGGGATGGCCCCTGCGGAATCGCCCTGATGATCGACGGCGACATCGCCAGGGAGGATGAGGCCAAAGCCGATGGCGATCCGCCGCCGCCCGTCACCATCATGACGCCCGAGGTGGTCCGGCAGGTGGAGACGGTGGTCGCCGCCACCGTGCCCGGACTGCCGGCTCCCGTGGTGGTGAACGCCATCCGGCGCGATCTGACCGGTCGGCCGGAGTTGCGGCTGTCCCATGGCCAGCCCCTGACCCGGATCGGGCGCTCCGCCGTCGCGGTCCTGCGGTTCGACGCCGAGGCGGTGGACTATACCGCTCTCGGCACCCTGGCCGGAGCGGTGGTGCGCCCTCAGGAGATCACGGCGCTCGGCGCCCGTTGGGCGATGATCGGGTTCAACCCGCTGGCTCCGGCCTCGGTCCATCTGCGGTGGGCGCCGGGGGATCATGTCGTGCTCTATACCGACGGATGCGACCGGTTGCCCGCCCTGTTCCTGCGCCGCGACCTGCACGAGGTCGAGCCGACGCTGGCGGCTCTGGTGCTGTTGCGCGACGGCGCGGTGCGCGACGACGACCACTGCATCGTGATTCTGCGCAACCGGGCCGACCGCCTGCCGGCGGCGGGCTGACGTCGTCGGGCTCCGCCGCCGGTCAGCGCCAGCCGCGCGGGCCGCCCCAGCCGCGTCCCGGTCCGTACCAGCGATCATGCCAGGGGCGGTGATAATAGTATCCCGGCCCGACCACCACCGGCGGCGGCACCGCATAGACCGGGGGCGGCGACACCACCACCGGCTCGCGATAGGCGGGATAAGGCTCGTAGGCGACGCAGCCGGACAGCGCGGCCGCACCGGCGGCGAGAAGCAGGGCTGTCAGGATCTTGGGGCCGCGTATGCTCATGGTCTTGGTTCCTGGCTGGACCCTCCGGTCGTCCGAGCCTTGCGGAAACCGGCGGCGGTGACGAAAGGCGGTCATCGGTATGAACAGCCCGTCCCGGCCGTCTATTCCATACCTCTTTCGCGTCCCGTCCCGCCCTGGTCGCGCCCGTTCTTTCATCCATCGCGATTTTGGATGGATGAAACAAGAACTATGAATTTCACCTATTCCGCTGGCTGCGCCATCCTGGGCCTCGACTTCTTCCCCTTCTTTGAAGACGAGGCCATCATGAAAGCCATCGGCTATCGCAAGTCCCTGTCCATCACCGAGGCCGACGCGCTGATCGACGTCGAGATCGACCGCCCGGCCGCCACCGGCCGCGACCTTTTGGTCCGGGTGGAGGCGGTATCGGTCAACCCGGTGGACACCAAGCTGCGCCGCAACGCCGCGCCCGCCGATGGCGCCCTGCGCATCCTGGGGTTCGACGCCGCCGGCGTGGTCGAGGTGGTCGGGCCGGACGCCACCCTGTTCCGCCCCGGCGATGCGGTGTTCTATGCCGGCTCCATCGACCGCCCCGGCACCAACGGCGAATATCATCTGGTCGATGAGCGCATCGTCGGCGCCCGCCCGGCCAGCCTGGGCGCCGCCGAGGCCGCCGCCCTGCCGCTGACCGCCATCACCGCCTGGGAGATGCTGTTCGACCGGCTCGGCCTGCCCCGTGATGGCGGAGACGGCAAGTCGCTGCTGATCGTCGGCGGGGCCGGCGGTGTCGGCTCCATCGCCATCCAGTTGGCCCGCCGGCTGAGCAAGGTCCGGGTGCTGGCCACCGCCTCGCGGCCGGAGACCGCCGACTGGGTGCGGGAACTGGGCGCCCATGACGTGATCGACCACAGCCGGCCGATGGCGGAGCAGGTGAAGGCGCTGGGGCTGGCCGGCGTCGATTACGTCTTTTCCACCAACGCGACCGATCGTCATTTCGGGGATCTGGTCGAGCTGGTGGCGCCGCAGGGTCATATCGGCCTGATCGACGATCCCGAGCCGATCGATGTCCGCCTGCTGAAGCGCAAGAGCGTCTCGCTGCATTGGGAGCTGATGTTCACCCGTCCGCTGTTCCAGACCGCCGACATGATCGCCCAGCACGACCTGTTGACCGAGGTGTCGCGGCTGGTCGATGCCGGCACCTTGCGCACCACCCTGACCGAAACGCTGGGCCGCATCGACGCCGCCACCCTGCGCAAGGCGCATGCCCTGATCGAATCGGGCAAGGCGCGCGGCAAGATCGTGCTGGAGGGCTTCTGATCCGCCTTGCGCCCGGCCTTCGCCGTTCCCCCGCCCGGCCGCTATACCGCCAGGGCGAGCGGCGGGCGGGCCGGGCGCAGGCCCGACAGGCCGTCGAGGAGGAAGCCCACCAGCGCTTCGGCGAGGTGGCGGTTGCGCGGCGTCTCGCCGAAGATGGCCATGTCGACATCGCCCAGCTCGGGCAGCCCGTCTTCCGGCCCCAGCCGGCGCATGCCGTCGGGGATGGAGGACTCGCTCAGCACCGCCACGCCCAGCCCGGCGCGGACGGCGGCCTGTACCCCCAGAACGCTGCCGCTGGTGTAGACCACCCGCCAGGATCGTCCGGCCTCGCCCAGCGCCGCCAGACCTCGGTTGCGGAAGACGCAGGGCGCCGGCAGGGCGCAGAAGGGCAGCGGGCTGTCGGCCGGAATCTCCAGCCCGGGCGCCGCCACCCAGCGCAGCGGTTCGCTCCAGAAGCCGCGGCCCCGGCCGTCGCCGGTGTCGCGGCGGGAGATGGCCAGATCCAACTCGCCGCCATCGAGCGCCGAGACCAGCTCGCCGCACAGCCCGACCCGCACATCGATGTGGAGGCGCGGGTGCAGCTTGGCGAAGCGGCGCAGGACGTGGGGCAGATGGTCGGCCAGGAAGTAATCGGCCACGCCGAGCCGCAACTCCCCCTCCGCCGCCGGTTCGGCGAAGCGGCGCACCGTCTCGTCGTTCAGGTCGAGCAGGCGGCGGGCGTAGCCCATCAGCAGTTCGCCGTCATGGGTCAGGGCCAGCGAGCGGCTGGTCCGCTCGAAGACCCGGCGGCCGAGAGTTTCCTCCAGCTTCTTGATCTTGACGCTGATCGCCGACTGGGTCCGGCCCAGCCGGTCGGCGGCCGCGGTGAAGCCGCCGGCCTCCGCCACGGTGACGAAGGCGCGCAGCGCGTCGATCTCCAGATCGGGCAGGGACATCGGGAATCATTCCGAACCATGATCATTCCCGGTCATTCTATCGCTGATGTTCATCGATGGCGAGTGTCCGCTGGGAGGGGGCCGGTGGGACAAGCGTTGGCCGGGCCGTTGAAGTGCCGCCGGGGCGTTCTCATTGTCAGCCTCCCGACGATCCCGAGGAGAGAGACGACCGATGACCCGTTTTCCCGCGCCGGCCGGCGGAGTGGCTCTTGGCCATCTGGCCCTTGCCTTTGCCGCTGCGGTGCTGCTCGCCGGCTGCCAGATGCCGGGCTTCGCGCCGCCGCCGCAACAGACCGCCGCCCTGCCGCCGCCGGCCGTGCCGAAGCCGCCGCCGGAGGCGCGGGGCATCTGGATCGTCGGCAGCCCGGCGCTGCGCGGCACCATCGACCAGGCGGCGGCCGGCTATGCCGGCGGGCCCGACACCAAGCCGCGGTTGGACGCCCGCGGCACCGCCGCCGGTTTCCGTGCCTTCTGCGCCGGGGTCGGTCTGGACCATCCCGACATGGTGGCCGCCGACCGTCCGATCACCGCCGCCGAGTTCCAGCGCTGCCGCGCCGCCGGCATCACGCTGACCGAATATGGTTTCGGACCCAAGCGCTTCGTCTATGTCAAGGACTCGCACCGGATGGCGGTGCCCGGCGTCAATGATTTCGTGACCAGCTGGGGCCAGGGCGGCAAGCCGGTGAGCGTGCCCGCCACCGGAAGCTGAGGGGCCGGACGCCGACCATTCCAAGCCGAAGGGGGCCTCGCTGGTTGCACCCTCGTATTTTCCCTGGGCCGCTCGTTGAGCGGCCCTTTTCGTCATCGCGGACCGTCGCGTGCCGGCCGAGGAGCTTCGCAATCAATTTGGTGGAATACAATCCAGTATAATGGAATCATGGTTCCGTGATCGGCAGTGCCGCATCGACACCATCGGGAACCGAAGGAGCGATCCATGACCCACGCCATCCGGGCGGCCACCGAGGCCGACCTTCCCGCGATCGTCGCCATCCTGAACGAGGCCATCCTCACCACCACGGCGGTGTGGAGCCTGACGCCGACCACGCTGGAGCAGCGCCGCGTCTGGATGGCGGAGCGTCTGGCCAACGGCATGCCGGTTCTGGTGTCCGAGATCGATGGCGAGGTGGCCGGCTTCGCGTCCTACGGCGAGTTCCGCCCCTGGGAGGGATACCGGCATACCGTCGAGCATTCGATCTATGTGGAGACCGGGCTTCGTGGCCGGGGACAGGGCCGTGCGTTGCTGACGGCGCTGCTGGATGATGCGACGCTCAAGGGCAGGCATATGATGGTCGCCGGCATCGAAGCGGAAAACGCCGCCTCGATCCGTCTGCATGCCGGCCTGGGATTCGTCGAGGCCGGCTGTCTGCGGCAGGTCGGCCGCAAGTTCGATCGCTGGCTTGACCTTCTTTTCATGCAGAAGCGTCTGGCCGCGTGACCGTTCACCCCGCCGCGAACAGCCCGCCCTCCTCGGGGGCGTCGGCCCTGTCGTCGGCGTTGGGGTCGCCGAGCGCGGTTTCCCAGCCGAGCGCCGGCAGGGCGATGGCGCGGGTGTTGCCCAGGCCGCTGCGGCTGGCGATGAAGCCGCGCTGTTCCATGTAGGTCAGCAGGCGGCGGCCGCGTCCTTTCGACCGGCTGCCGCAGGCCCGCGCCACGTCGGCGTCCGACGGGCAGGGGGCGTGGTCGAGGGCGGCGCGGGCCAGCAGCAGGAAGACCGGCTGGATGTCCTCCGCCAGGGTGGCGGCGACCTCCGTCGCCCGCTGCCAGGCGGGATCATCGCCGCCGCCGCCGGCCCCGGCGCGCGCGGTCGCCAGACGGCGGCGGAAGGCGGGCAGGGTCAGCCGGTCACCATCCACCCCACGCCCCCGGCAGCGCACCAGGAAATCCTGGTACAGCACGGCCAGCGAGCGGTAGGGCGCCTCCGGGTCGGCCAGCACCTCGGCCAGCACCGCGTCATAGCCGGCCTCGCGCTCGGCGGCCTGTTCGGGCGTTTCCTCCGGTTCCGGCGGCGGCACGGACGGTTCGGCCGCGGTCTCGTTGGGGGAGGGCGGCGGTTCGGCTGGCGGCTGGGCGGCGGTTCGGCCGCGCGCCAGCTGCGCCATCAGGTCGGCGCTGGCCGAGGTCGAGGGGCGGCGGACGTAGCGCGGCGGCTCCGGCCCGGTCGTGGTGAAGATCAGGTCGCGGGCATCCGCCACCGGGGTGGCGGGGGGCGGCATCAGGGTCGGGCTGCCGGTGCGGCCCTGGGTCTCCACCGCGCCGATGCGCAACGGCAGCGGCCGGCGCGACAGGGCGGGGCCGAGGGCGATGAAATGCCCGCGCTCCAGATCGCGGAACATCTCCGCCTGCCGGCGCTCCATGCCGAGCAGATCGGCGGCGCGCGCCATGTCGATGTCGAGGAAGGTGCGGCCCATCAGGAAGTTCGACGCCTCGGCGGCGACATTCTTCGCCAGCTTGGCCAGACGCTGGGTGGCGATCACCCCGGCCAGCCCGCGCTTGCGTCCGCGGCACATCAGGTTTGTCATGGCGCCGAGCGAGACCTTGCGCGCCTCGTCCGACACCTCGCCGGCGGCCGACGGGGCGAACAGTTGCGCCTCGTCCACCACCACCAGCATCGGATACCAGAAATCGCGGTCGGCATCGAACAGCCCGCCCAGGAAGGCGGCGGCGTGGCGCATCTGCATCTCCGCGTCCAGCCCCTCCAGGTTCAGCACGACGGAGACGCGGTGCTGGCGCACGCGGGCGGCCACCGATTGCAGGGCGGCCTCGCTGTGCTCGTCGGCCTCCACCACCACATGGCCGAAGCGTTCGGCCAGCGTGACGAAGTCGCCCTCCGGATCGATGACCGCCTGCTGAACCCACTGGGCGCTCTGTTCGATCAGCCGGCGCAGCAGGTGCGACTTGCCGGAGCCGGAATTGCCCTGGACCAGCAGACGGGTCGCCAGCAGCTCCTCCAGGTCGAGCGTCGCGGCCCCGCCCGCGTTCGTCGCCCCCATGTCGATGCCGACCTTCATTCCGCTCGCCTCCCACGCACCCGAACCGTCCCCGTTTGGGGAGGCGCTTCCTATAGCGCAGGCGGGCGCGGCGATACGAGGATTCGATTCGGGGCGGCAGCCTTGCCGACGGGGCGGCGCTCCCCGGCCGTACACACTTCAGCGGCGGGTGATCCGCACGCGCAACAATCTGGCGCTGCGGTCATGAAAACGCAAACAAGCCCTGTTACAAACAACGGCTGACCCGATGCGGGATCGGCGCTGGCGGACCGAGCGATGACTGTGCTGACCACGACCAAGGCCGGGATCCAGGCCGGACAGACGGAGAGCGACCGCGCCGAGCCCTATGGCGCGAGCTGGTCGGCCATCCGCTCGGGTCAGGGCGAGGGCGTCGCCTTCGACTGGGTGGCGGCGACCGGCGCGCTGAGTTATGCCTTCCAGCCCATCGTCCAGCTGCGGTCCGGCCGTTGCCACGGCTATGAGGCGCTGCTGCGCGGGTTCGAGCGTACCGGTTTCGCCAATGCCGCCGAGCTGCTGGACGCCGCCGAAGCCGCCGGCCTGCTGGCGGTGCTGGAGACCGCGCTGCATGCCAAGGCGGTCGCCGCCTATCGCGCGCTGTCCGGCTGGAGCGAGGCGAAGCTGTTCCTCAACCTCGACGCCCGGCTGGTCGGGCGCCCGGACTCCCCCTGGATTTCCTGCGATCCGGGGACGTCGCGCAACAGCGGCATCGTGCTGGAGCTGTCGGAGAATCGGCCGGTCGGCCGCGGGGTCGCGGTGGATGCCGCGGTCGACCGTTATCGCCAGAGCGGGAGCGGCATCGCCATCGACGATTTCGGCGTCGGTCATTCCGGCCTGCGCACGCTGTACGAGGCGCGGCCGGACTATGTCAAGATCGACCGCTTCTTCATCGCCGGCATCGACGCCGATGCGCGCAAGCGGGCGCTGGTGGCTGCGTTGGCCGGTCATGCCCACGCGCTGGGCATCCAGATCGTGGCGGAGGGGGTGGAGACCGAGACCGAATTCTACACCTGCCGCGATCTCGGCTGCGACTTCGCCCAGGGGTTCCTGATCGCCCGGCCGCGGCTGGATCTGACCAGCCTGCCGAACCGCTATCCGGTGATCGAGGACCTCAACCGCCGCGACCGCCGCCAGCCCAGCGAAGCGCACCGGCGCCTGTCGGAGGTGATCGAACGGCTGCCGCCGCTGCGGGTGGATTCGCGCAAGACCGAGCTCTTGGACTATTTCCGTCGCGAGGGCAGCGCCGCCATCGCCCCGATCATCGACGAACATGACCGGCCGCTCGGCCTGATCCTCGAGCGCGATCTGAAACGCTTCGTCTATTCGCGCTTCGGTGGAGAATTGCTGCGCAATCGCGGGCTGGGCGATCGGTTGGACGATCTGGTCATCCGCTCCCCGGTCTGTGACATCTCCACCCCGCTGGACCGGGTGATCGAAGCCTTTTCGACCGAGTCGGCCGCCGACGGCATCGTGATCGTCGAGGGCGGCGCCTATGCCGGCGTGCTGTCGAGCGGCGCGTTGCTGCGGCTGGTGCATGAACGCAATCTGGCGATGGCGACCGACCAGAATCCGCTGACCCGGCTGCCGGGCAACGCGGCGATCGTCCGCCACATCGAAGGGGCGCTGGACGACAGCGCGCGCGGCCATGTGCTGGCCTACCTGGATTTCGACAACTTCAAGCCCTTCAACGACAATTTCGGCTTCCGCCAGGGCGACCGCGCCATCCTGATGTTCAGCGAGCGGCTGAAGGCCTGGGCCGGCGGCGCCGGCGCGGTCATCGATGCCGACGCCTTCGCCGGCCATATCGGCGGCGACGACTTCTTCCTCGGCGTCAGCGGCGGGACGGAGGGCGAGGTTCTGGCCCGGCTGACGGAGCTGCTGGCCCTGTTCCGGTCGGATGCCGAGAGCCTGTATGATGCGGAAACACGGGTGAGCGGCGGCTTCCTGGCGAAGGACCGTTATGGGGCGCTCCGCCGCTTCCCGCTGCTGGCGGCCAGCGGGGTGGCCGTCGTCGTTCCGCCCGGCCAGCATGGGCTGACCCCCGACGCCATCAACGCCGCCATCGCCGACCACAAGGCCGCCGCCAAGGAGGCGGAGGACAAGCTGTGCGTGGTGCGGCTGGCGTGATGTAATATCCCTCTGGCATGGGCTCCGTCATTGACGTAGGATGACATCCCATGGGTGAGCCTTTCGATCCCGTCAAGAACCTGCTCAATCGTCGCAAGCATGGTTTGGACCTGTCTTTCGGGGCCGAGGTTCTTCGTGACCGGAACCTGATCGAAATGCCCGATCTGTCGATGGATTACGGCGAGGAGCGCTTCAACGCGCTGGGCATGGTCAATGGCAAGGTCTACGCCGTCACCTATACTGAGCGTGCGGAGGGGATAAGATTCATTTCCGTGCGGGAGGCCGACAAACGCGAGGCGGCCCACTATTTCAAGGCCAACTCCTGAGCAACGGCGTCCTAGCCCCATGGTGATCCCGATGAACGAGCACGAAACCTTTACCGATGAGCAGCTCGCCGCCATGAGGCATCCGCCTCTGGCGAAGCGCGTTCGCCGTTCGACCGGTCTGTCGCAGGAAGCCTTCGCCGAGCGTTTCGGCATTCCGCTGCGCACGCTCCAGGAGTGGGAGCAGGGGCGGCGGGAGCCGGATGGCGCCGTCGCGTCCTATCTGCGTGTCATTGAAAAGCAACCGGACATGGTGGCAGAGGTTCTGGCGGCCGAGTGATCGCAAGCCGGCGTGAAGAGGCGCCTCCCCTCACGCATAATCCCGGAAGCCCGCAGCCGCCACGCGGTCGTAGCCCCGGCTGGCGCGCAGGAGCTGCAAGGTGTAGGGCTCGCGCGCGGCACCCAGGCGCAACCCTTCCACACTCATCTCCTCGACCAGACGGCCGCGGTTCATCACCGCCAGCCGGTCGCACAGGTTGGCGACGACGGCGAGGTTGTGGGTGACCAGCACCAGGGTCAGGCCATGCTCCGCCCGCAACCGGCGCAGCAGGTTCAGGATCTCCGCCTGTACCGACACGTCGAGCGCCGAGGTCGGCTCGTCCAGCAGCAGGACGCGCGGTTCCAGCACCAGGGCGCGGGCGATGGCGACACGCTGGCGCTGGCCGCCCGACAGCTGGTGCGGGTAGCGGAAGCGGAAGGCGGGGCCGAGCCCGACGTCACTCAGCACCCGGTCGATGCGGGCGTCGGCGTCGCCCAGCCCATGGATGGCGATCGGTTCGGACAGGATGCGGTCCACCGTGTGGCGCGGGTGCAGCGAGCCGTAGGGGTCCTGGAACACCATCTGGCAGAGCTTGTGGAAGCCCTTCGGCCGCCGGCGCCCCTGGTCGGTGCCGGCGATGGCGATGCGGCCGGTCCAGTCGTCGTTCAGGCCGCTGACCGCGCGCAGGACCGTCGATTTGCCGGACCCCGATTCGCCGACAAGGCCGAAGCTCTCGCCGTCGCGCACCGACAGGGTGACGCCGTCCACCGCCGTGATGGCATCGGCACCCTGGCCGAAGCGGATCCGCAGGTCCTGGATGTCGATCATCATCCTCGGGCCTCCAGCCCATCGGTCAGCCCATCGGTCAGCCAGGCGGGATCGCGGCTCAGCACCGGCAGGTCGCCCGCCGGCGCGTCGATCCGCGGCAGGCTGGCCAGCAGGCCGCGGGTGTAGGGGTGGGTCGCCGCGTGCAGCTCCGACGCGCGGCAGCTCTCCACCACCCGGCCGGCATACATGATCAGGATGCGGTCGCAGAAGGAGGCGACCAGGTTCAGATCGTGGCTGACGAAGATCATGCCCATGCCGCGCCGGGAACAGAGATCGTCGAGGATCGCCAGAACCTGCATCTGCACGGTGACGTCGAGCGCCGAGGTCGGCTCGTCGGCGATCAGCAGGTCGGGGTCGGGAATCAGCATCATCGCGATCATGATGCGCTGGCCCATGCCGCCCGACACCTCGTGCGGGTAGCGGTCATAGACCCGCTCCGGGTCGCGGATGCGCACGGCGGCCAGCATCTCCAGCGCCCGGCGTTTGGCTTCGGCGGCGCCGGCCTTGTTGTGGACGCGGTAGGCCTCGGCGATCTGGCGGCCGATGGTCATCACCGGGTTCAGCGAGTATTTCGGGTCCTGCATCACCATGGCGATGCGCCGGCCGCGGATGTCGCGCATGCGCCGGGGCGACGCCGCCAGCAGATCCTCGCCGCTGAAGGCCAGCCGGTCGGCGGTCACCCGGCCGGGCGAGGGGACGAGGCGCAGGATGGAGCGTCCGGTCATCGACTTGCCGGATCCCGATTCGCCGACGATGCCCAGCTTCTCCCGCCCCAGGGTGAAGGAGACGCCGCGCACCGCCTCGGCCATGCCGGTGCGGGTCGGGAAGGCGACGCGCAGGTTGGCGACGTCCAGCAGGGGGGTATTGTCCGCCGGTCTTTTGTCGGTCATGGCTCAGTCCCCCTTCGGGTCCAGCACGTCGCGCAGACCGTCGCCCAGCAGGTTGAAACCGAGGCTGACGATGAAGATGGCGAATCCCGGCATGGCGGCGACCCACCATTGCTCCAGCACATATTGCCGGCCGCTGGCGATCATCGCGCCCCATTCCGGCAGCGGCGGCTGGGCGCCCAGCCCGAGGAAGCCGAGGCCGGCGGCGGTCAGGATCACGCCGGCCATGTCCAGCGTCGTCCGCACGATCAGCGAGGCGACGCACAGCGGCATGATGTGGCCGAGGATGATGCGCGGGCTGGAGGCCCCTTGCAGCCGGGCGGCGGCGATGAAGTCGGCGCGGCGCACGGTCAGCGTCTCCGCCCGCGCGATGCGGGCATAGGGCGGCCAGGAGGTGATGGCGATGGCGATCACCGCGTTCTCGATGCCGGGGCCGAGTGCCGCGACGAAGGCCAGCGCCAGGATCAGCTTGGGAAAGGCCAGCGCGATGTCGGTGACGCGCATCAGCGTGATGTCGACCCAGCCGCCGAAATAGCCGGCGACCGTGCCGATCACCAGCCCGGCCAGCGGCGCCGTCGCCGCCACCAGCGCCACGATCATCAGCGTCAGCCGCGCGCCATGGATCAGGCGGGACAGGATGTCGCGGCCGAAGGAGTCGGTGCCCAGCCAATGGGCGGTACCCGGCGGCATCAGCCGGTTGTTCAGATCCTGGGCGTAGGGGTGGTGGGGCGCCAGCAGCGGGGCGAGTGCCGCGACGACGACCAGGGCCAGCACGATCAGCAGGCCGGCGACGGCCAGCCGGTTGCGGCTGAACGCCACCCAGCCGGACCAGGCGCGGCCCAGCCGGGCCTGGGCGCGCGAGTGCGGCGTGTCGGTGGTCAGCCAGTGCCGCCAGCCGGCGGGCTGGGGGGTGGGCTTGGGGGCGGATTGGGGGGCGGTGCGCGCGGTCATCGGGCCCGGGGATCCAGAAGGCGGTAGAGAAGGTCGGACAGCAGGTTCAGCGCGATGAAGACCGCGCCGACCACCAGCGTCCCGCCCAGCACCGCGTTCATGTCGGCGCTGAGCAGCGAATTGGTGATGTAGAGCCCGAGGCCGGGCCAGGCGAACACCGTCTCGGTCAGCACCGACCCCTCCAGCAGGCTGGCATAGGACAGGGCGATGACGGTGATCAGCGGCACCGTGATGTTGCGCAGCGCATGGCCCCAGACCACGCGGGTCTCCGACAGGCCCTTCACCCGGGCGGTGGTGATGTATTCCTGGCGCAACTGGTCCAGCATGAAGCCGCGGGTCATCCGCGCGATGTAGGCGACGCTGTGGAGGCCGAGGATCGCCGACGGCAGCACCAGATGATGCAGCGCGTTCCAGAAGATATCGGTTTCGCCGGCCAGCAGCGCGTCCACCGTTATCAGGCCGGTGACCGGATCCACCATCCCCTCGTAGAAGACATCGACCCGGCCCGGCCCCGGTACCCAGTCCAGCCTGGCGTAGAACAGCAGCAGCGCCATCAGACCGAGCCAGAAGATCGGCACCGAATGGCCGATCAGTCCGAGCAGCCGGATGGCATGGTCGGGCCAGCGGCCGCGGTTGGTGGCGGCGGACACCCCGGCGGGAATGCCCAGGACCGCGCCGACGATGGCGGCGACCGTCGCCAGCTCCAGCGTCGCCGGGAAGACGCGCAGCACATCCTCCAGCACCGGGCGGGAGGTCAGCACCGAGGTGCCGAGGTCGCCCTGGACCACGTCGCCGAGATAGAGCAGGAACTGCCGCCACAGCGGCAGGTCGAGGCCGAGCTGCGTGCGCATCCGCGCGACGCTTTCGGCATTCGCCCGGTCGCCGAGGACGGACAGCACCGGATCGATCGGCACCACGCGGCCGATCAGGAAGGTGACCAGCAGCAGGCCCAGCAGGGTGACGGCCACCGTGACCAGCAGGGTCAGGCCGCGTTTCAGTGTAGGCAAGAGGACTCCCTCGCGGTGTGACGCTTCAGGGAATCACAGTCGGGGCTTTGCGCAAAGCCCGTCAAGGGCATATGGGGGTATGGGAGGGGGCAAACGCCCCCTCAAGCTCACCAGGTCCCGGCCGGGCTGCGGTCGCCATGGGCGCCGGCGGCCGGCTCATGGTGGGCGAGCCAGCGTTCGGCCTCGAGCGCCGCCATGCAGCCCATGCCGGCGGCGGTGACCGCCTGGCGGTAGACCTTGTCCTTGACGTCGCCGGCGGCGAAGACGCCGGGGATGTTGGTGGCGGTCGAGTCGGGCACCGTGACGATGTAGCCCGCCTCGTCCATCTCCACCTTGCCCTGGAAGATGCCGGTCGCCGGCACATGGCCGATGGCGACGAAGACGCCGGCCACCGGAATGACGCGCTCCTCGCCCGACTTCACGTTCTTCACGCGCACGCCGGTGACGGCGCGCGGGTTGCCCATGGTGCCGTCGCCCTCGCCGACGATCTCCTCGACCGTGCTGTCCCACACCACCTCGATCTTGGGATGGCGGAACAGGCGGTCCTGCATGATGCGTTCGGCGCGGAAGCCGTCGCGGCGATGGATGACCGTCACCTTGCTGGCATGGTTGGTCAGGTAGAGCGCCTCTTCAACGGCCGAATTGCCGCCGCCGACCACCGCGACCTCCTTGCCGCGGAAGAAGAAGCCGTCGCAGGTGGCGCAGGCCGACACGCCGAAGCCGCGATAGATCTCCTCGGTCGAGATGCCGAGCCAGCGCGCCTGGGCGCCGGTGGCGATGATCACGCTGTCGGCGGTGTAGGTGTCGCCGCTGTCGCCCTTGCAGACGAAGGGGCGCCGGGTGAAGTCGACGTCGGTGATCAGGTCGAACACCATCCTGGTGCCGACATGCTCCGCCTGCTTCTGCATCTGCTCCATCAGCCAGGGGCCCTGGATCGGATCGGCGAAGCCGGGGAAATTCTCCACGTCGGTGGTGATCATCAGCTGGCCGCCCGGCTGCATGCCCTGGACCATCAGCGGCTCCAGGTTGGCGCGCGCGGCATAGATGGCGGCGGTATAGCCGGCCGGGCCGGCGCCGATGATGAGGACCTTGGTGTGGTGCGTGCTGGCCATGGGTCTGATCCCGCAAGATATCGGCAGAAGGGGAGGGCTTTTGGAACGCTTCTAGAAGCCAAACATATGGTCAAGGCTGAAGGCGTTGTCACCGGCGGCAAGGCAGCCATGGTAGCCGAACAGGCGGCAACTGGTGTCGCGGATCAGCACATAGGCATGCTCGCCCGCCGCCAAACGTTCCGCTTCCGTGAACATCTCGCGATAGCGCCAGAACCGCGAGCCGCCGCAGGGGATGGCCAGCCGCTTGCGCGCCACCTCGACCCCATCGCGCCGCACCAGCACGAGGCTGGTGTCGGAGGTGGCATGCCAGCGGGTCGAGGCCGGATAGACGAGATGGCAGAGCGTGTCCCACGGGTCGGTGCCCAGCCGCAGGAACAGGCGGGTCGACAGGCCGGGCGGACGGCCATGGTAGCTCTGCGGCTCGTCTCGATAGACCATCGCCATGTTGAACATGTGGCTGCCGAAGCTGGTCTCCGCCACATGGCCAGTCGTTACGTCCTCGTAACGGACCAGGGCATGCAGCCAGCCGTCGGCAATCGTTCCGGCTTCGAAATCATAGACCAGTTCGACATGGCCCCAGCCATCGACAACCGGCCGGTCGGCGACCAGGCCGGTGACGTCCAGCGCCACGCTGTCGGAGCGCTTGAGGTTGCCGAAACGGTGCTCGGCCATGGCGGCGCCGTCGCGGTCATAGACGACGGCCTTCACCGGCAGTTCGGTCTGCGCCGTGCTCATCGGCGTCGGCAGCAGGATGGTGCGCCAGCGGCCCATCGGCAGCAGCGGCGCCGGCAGGATATGGCCCTTGCCGACGACGCCCTTGTCCACGGCGCCGCCGGTCAGTCGCGGCAACTTCGGGTCCGGCTTCAGGTCGGTGCGTTCGACATTGGCGTGCGCCATGCGGCGGCGGCCGTCGGCGGCGACGATCTCATAGCGCGGGCGGACGAAATGCTTGCCGGCCTGCACCTCGAACTGTTGCGGCCAGCGCGCCTCGGGGAACAGGCTGGCGACGTCGAGTTCGATGGTGGCGAAGGCGGGGACCGCGCGGTCGAGCCTGCGGATGTCGGCCGAGCCCATCAGGTTCAGCCCGACGGCGCCGGCCGGGATCGGGGTCGGGTGGCTGTTCTGGATCCACAGGGTCACCCGCTCGCCCTCGCGCGGGGCGGGCAGTCCGGCATAGAGGTCGGCCGGCCAGGCGTTGGCGTCGTGGGTGCAGGACAGCACCGTGTCGTCGTCGCCATAGGTATCGAGCGCGTATTTCACCACGTCATGGCCGGCGGCGCCGATGACATGCAGGAACAGCGATCCGCAGAAGTCGGACAGGTTGAAGCGTTCGCGCACCTGCCGGCTGTCGATCACGACGGTGCCGTCGGTCGGCGGCATCGGCTCGGTCCAGTCGGCGATCGGGCGCCCGTCGCCATCGAACAGGCAGGCCCACAGCCGGGTGCCCTTGGCGCCGTAGCGCGGCCAGTAATTGGCCGACACCACGCGGGTGTGGTGGCCGTCGCCGTCGCGGAACCAGGCGAAGTTGGTCGCCCAGTTGAATTTCGACAGGTAATGGCCGGGGTCGTTCAGCATGTCTTCCGGCACGCGCATGGCGTCGAGCGAAACGACACCGGCCTGCTTCGGAATCAGATGGGCGATGTGGCCTTCCAGCCGCTGCGAATCGAAGGCGACGACGAAGATCGTGCGGGCGCCGCTGGCCGGCAGGTCGGTGACCGGGCGGGCGGCATGGCCGAACACCTCCTTCCCCACCTGTTCCACGTCCTGGACATAGACGCCGCAGAGCTGGATGGCGGACAGGTCGTAGAACTCCGCCAGCCCCGACAGCAGCCCCAGCGGGTCATAGACCGCCACCGGGCCGAAGGAGGCCAGCCGCGCGATCAGGATCGCCGCCTTGGGGGCCGCCAGCGGATGGCCCACCGCCTTGAAGAAGCTGGAACCGCCGGTGACGTTGGAAAAGGTCTCGATCCGAAGGGGCATCAGGGCACACACGCGCGAAAGCAAAGCCGGGGCGTCGGTTATAGCCCCATCGGCCGGACAGGCGACAGAGATTTGCGGGCGGCGGCGTTTTGTCGGGATGGGCGGGGCCCGCCGGCATGGCCATCCGAAAGATCCCCCTTGTCTGAGAGC
Source organism: Azospirillum sp. B510 (assembly GCF_000010725.1). NCBI lineage: Bacteria > Pseudomonadati > Pseudomonadota > Alphaproteobacteria > Rhodospirillales > Azospirillaceae > Azospirillum > Azospirillum sp. B510. The sequence goes on from NC_013854.1 coordinate 417,247, forward strand.
GTGTTTCGATATATCTAAGATTTCGTTATATCGAAACTGCATCAAGAGAGGGTTCCATGCTTCGGCATCTGTTTCACAAACATGGGCGCCGCTTTTCGCGTCCGGACTTCGACGACGAGGCTCCCGAGGGGCGCGGAGAGGGTAGGGGCCGTCATGGCCGTCATGGGCATCGCGGTGGCCGGGGCGGTGGCTGGGGCGGCGGCTTGGAAGGCTGGGGTGGTCATGGGCGGGGCGGCCGCGGCGAGCGGCGCGTCTTCGACCATGGCGACCTGCGCCTGGTCCTGCTGTGGCTGATCGCGGAGAAGCCGCGCTCCGGCTATGATCTGATCAAGACCATCGAGGAGATGGTCGGCGGCGCCTACAGTCCCAGCCCCGGCGTGGTCTATCCGACGTTGACCCTGCTGGAGGAGCAGGGACACATCCGGGTCGGCGCCACCGAGGGCAACAAGAAGCTCTATGAGATCACCGACGAGGGGACGGAGGCGCTGAAGGCGGCGGAACCGGCGGTGGCCGGTGTGCGCGAGCGCATCGCCCATGCCAAGGCCCGCCAGCAGCGCGAATCGTCGCCGCAAATCCATCGCGCCATCGAGAATTTCAAGCTGGCGCTCAGGCTGCGGCTGTCGCGCGGCGACCTGACGGCGGAGCAGACCCGGGCCATCGCCGACATCATCGATGACGCCGCCCGCAGCGTCGAACGCATCTGACCGGAGACGGAGGAGGCAGGACCATGGCCGTATCGACCGCGCGTGTCGCCACCGTGAACGGGCGCCGTTACATGACCCAGCTGTGCAAGCACTGGGGGCACAAGTTCGCGGTGGTCCATGACGAGACCCAGGGCCTCGTCCCCTTCGGCCCCGGCAGCCGCTGCCGCATGGCCGCCGACGCCGACGGGCTGACGCTGACCCTCGACGTGGCGGAGGACGGACGGATGGAGCGCATGCGGGGGGTGGTCATCGACCATCTGAAGCGCCTCGCCTTCCGCGAGGATCTGGGGGAGGTGGCCTGGACCCCGGCTGGGTGAGGGCGGCGCCGCAAGGCGGGTTGGCGCGATCTTCCCGGCCGCGCATTTTCCCGGCGGTTCATTTTCTCTGTCACGCATTTTCCCGAGTCCGACTGCGACAAATCCTGTTGAGAACTACCGCATTTGTGGTGTAAAACGATCCTTAACCAACAGGCGGGACTGGGATAGGCCGTGCGGTTTCCGCCGCCCGACCGTTCACAGTCGGATTACCGGGAGTCGTTCGTGATGCTCCGCATCTCCAAGAAGCTGATGTTCGCCATCGAGGCGGTCCTCGACATCGCCTACAACGCGGGCACCGAACCGGTGCAGTCCGGGGAGATCACCCGGCGCCAGGGCATTCCGAAGCGGTATCTGGAACAGGTGCTGCAACAGCTGGTGCGCGAAGGCGTGCTGGCCGGGGTGCGCGGCCCGCGCGGCGGCTACCGGCTGGCGCGCGAGCGGCGGCGGATCACGCTGGGCGAGATCGTCAAGGTCGTCCGCGCGATGGAGACCGCGACCGACCCGATCGAGGAGCCGGCGGGCTCCGTGCTGGGCCATCAGGTGGTGCGGCCGCTGTGGGGCGAGTTGCAGGACGAATGCATGGCCAAGCTCGACACCATCACCATCGAGGATCTGTGCATGCGGGCACGCCGCGCCGGGGTGGAGAGCGAGACCGAGGACCGGATCGACTTCACCATCTGAGGCGTCCCGTCGCGCCGGGCTTTCCCACTTCCCGTTTGACACGCCCCTTGCGCTGGATAATGTTCCACCCGGGGTGTTGAACTTACGTATAACACAAATTTCAGAGGTGGAATCATGGCTGCACCAGAGTTCCGCGGCAAGATCTACGACAGCATCCTCGACACGATCGGCGCCACGCCGCTGGTGCGGCTGGACCGCCTTGCCGCCGACGCGGGCGTCAAGGCGCAGATCATCGGCAAGCTGGAGTTCTTCAACCCGCTGGCCAGCGTCAAGGACCGCATCGGCCGCGCCATGATCGAGGCCGCCGAGGCGGCCGGCACCATCGCCCCCGGCCGCACGACCCTGGTTGAGCCCACCTCCGGCAACACCGGCATCGCGCTGGCCTTCGTCGCCGCCGCCAAGGGCTACAAGCTGATCCTGACCATGCCGGAGAGCATGTCGGTGGAGCGGCGCAAGATGCTGAAGCTGCTGGGCGCCGAGCTGGTGCTGACCCCGGCGGCGGAAGGCATGAAGGGCGCCATCCGCAAGGCCGAGGAGATCCTGGCCGCCGATCCCGACGCCTATGTCCTGCAACAGTTCAAGAATACCGCCAACCCGGCCGTCCACCGCGCCACCACGGCGGAGGAGATCTGGAAGGACACCGACGGTCAGGTCGATTTCCTGATCTCCGGTGTCGGCACCGGCGGCACGCTGACCGGCACCGCCGAAGTGATCAAGGCGCGCAAGCCCTCCTTCAAGGTGGTGGCGGTGGAGCCGGAGGACAGCCCCGTCCTGTCCGGCGGCATGCCCGGCCCGCACAAGATCCAGGGCATCGGTGCCGGTTTCGTGCCCGACATCCTGAAGAAGGAACTGATCGACGAGGTGGTGCGCATCTCCAACCAGCGCGCCTTCGAGACCGCCCGTGCCGTCGCCCGCCTGGAAGGCGTGCCGGTCGGCATCTCGTCCGGCGCGGCGTTGGCGGCGGCGCTGGAAATCGGTGCCCGTCCGGAGAATGAGGGCAAGCAGATCGTCGTCATCCTGCCGTCCTTCGCCGAGCGTTATCTGTCGACCGCCCTGTTCGAAGGGCTGGAATAATATAGCCTTTATGCGGGTGGGGGTGTGCGCCGCCCCCATTCCGCAGCCTTGCCGCGAAATTCCGGTCCGAAATTTGACGGAATTCGCGATTTCGGTTAAGCTTCCCGGGAATTCCAACGTCCTTTCCATCCGTGCCGCCGGAGTGCGCTGACGCGGGGGGGCTGCTGGGGAGTGACCGCCATGACGGATGTCTCATCTGCCACCTCTACCCCGCCCTATGTTCCGAATCTGTCGAACAGCGCGTTCTCCCAGCTCAAGGGAAGGACGACGGGGCTGAATTCCGACGGGGCGAACGCCGACACCCAGACCTTCACGGTCGGCAAGGCCGGCGAGTTCAACTTCAAGATCAACAACACCTTCACCAACGTCGAGATCCGCAACTCGCGCAACGAGGTGGTGACCACCATCCGCTCCACCGATTCGGCGGCGGACACCAGCGCGCGGTTGGGGCCCGGCACCTATACGGCGACCATCTCGCAGGCCAACCGGGCGGCCGGCGTGCGCGATTATTCGATGGACATCACCGAGCGGCAGAATGTCCTGGTGACAGCCGGCGGTGCGACGCTGAAGGGCACCGCCCAGCCACCGCAGAACGGCGACACCGGCGTCCAGAAGCACACCTTCAACGTGGCCCAGGGCGGCACCTTCACCGCCGACATCTCGCTGCCCAACACGCGCTGGGCGCTGATGGACAAGGACGGCAAGGTCGTCGCCGCCAGCGACTCGAACAAACCCGACGCGCAGGAGACCTTCCTGAAGAAGCCGACCTACAAGCTCGATCCCGGCCAATACACCATGGTGGTGGTGCCGCCCGCGAACCTGAAGTCGCCGACCGATTTCCGGTTGACCCTGGTGCCGCGCAACCCGACGCTGACCGAAACCGGCAGCAACCAGGAGAGCGAGATCGCCAAGACGCTGCGCGAACGCCAGACGCGGTTGCAGCAATGGGCGTCGCAGGCCAAGACCAAGCCGACCTCGGTCAAAGCCTGACCGGCTTGCGGCGCGTTGCCGCCGCGCGGAAAAGGCGGCGTCGAATGTTGCCGCAACGGTCCGTTCTTGCGCTATGCTGCCGGCCATGGACTTCACGGATACCCAGCTTCACCGCTATTCCCGCCATATCGTGCTGCCGGAAGTCGGCGGCATCGGGCAGGAAAAGCTGTTGCGTTCCAAGGTGCTGGTCGTTGGTGCCGGTGGGCTGGGGGCGCCCCTGCTCCTCTATCTGGCGGCCGCCGGCGTCGGCACCATCGGCATCGTCGATGACGACACCGTCGATCTGTCGAACCTGCAACGGCAGGTCATCCACGACGAATCGACCCTGGGCCTGCCGAAGGTGGAGAGCGCCGCCGCCCGCATCCATGCGCTGAACCCGGACGTCCGGGTGGAGGCCCACCGCATGCGGTTGAGCCGGGACAATGCGATGGAGCTGATCGGCGGCTATGATCTCGTCGCCGACGGATCGGACAATTTCGCCACCCGCTTCCTGCTGAACGACGCCTGCTTCCTGGCCGGCAAGACGCTGGTGTCGGCGGCCATCCTGCGCTTCGACGGGCAGTTGAGCAGCTTCAAGGCGCATCTGGGGGCGCCGCACCCCTGCTACCGCTGCCTGTTCCCGGAACCGCCGCCGCGCGGCACCGTGCCATCCTGCTCGGAAGGCGGGGTGCTGGGGGCGCTGGCCGGCTTCATCGGTTCGCTGCAGGCGACGGAGGTGCTGAAGGAACTGCTGGGGCTGGGGGAGAGCCTGTCGGGCAGCCTGCTGATGATGGACACGCTCTATGCGTCCTATCAGCGCATCGCCATCAGGCGGGATCCCGACTGCGCGCTTTGCGGCGATCATCGCACGATCCACGACCTCTCCGCCCACTGACGGGCGCCGTGGCGAAGACGGGAGGCGGCCAGCATGTCCATACCCAACTCCGCGACCGGTGCCGGCGGCACGACGGCTCTGTCCATCGTCCTGTTCGCCGGCGGTTTCGACCGCGTCCATTACGCCCTGGTGATGGCCAGCGCCGCGGCGGCCACCAATCGAAAGGTGACGCTGTTCTTCACCGGCCGCGCCCTGCGCGCCCTGGTGCGGGAGGAGGAGCCCGGCGTGCTGGGCTGGCACGACCTTGATCCGGCCGATGACGGCAGTTCGCCGGTGGCGCGCGACCGCTATTTCGCCACCCACGGCCTCGCCACCTTCGAGGAGTTGCTGGAGGCCTGCGTCGCGCTGGGCGTCACGGTGATGGCCTGCGAGATGGGGTTGCGGGCGCTGGGCCTGCCGTCGGGCGTGCCGCTGCGCGCGGACGTGCCGGTGACCAGCGGCGGCGTCGTCACCTTCCTGAACGAGGCGCCGGGTGGCGGCGCCATGCTGTTCGTCTAGGCCGCGGGACCAGCTATGAGCGACAATCGCGAGATCCTCGACCTCGCCAACCGGTTCGAGTCGATCGCCACCGATGGGTTCGAAGGGCGCCCCTACCGTCCGGCGCTGACCGACCTCGCCCGCCGGGTCCGGGTGCGGCCGGGGATGGCGCCACGCGTCGCCCATGCCCTTGGCATCATGATCCGGCTGATCGGCGAGAGCGATCCCGAGGAGCGTTTCGCCGCCAAGACCGCCATCCTGCGCGAGGCGGTCGGGCTGCTTGGCGACGCCTGAATCGGCACCCGGCGGGGTTGGTTGGGCGCAAGGCAGCCATGCGTCACGCCGGAGCGGTCCGTCCCGTCATAGGGGCGATGACACTCCAGACGAGGATGACCGCCATGGCTTTCCGTTTCACCGTCGCCGCCGACGCTCCCTCCCTGTACGCCACGATGCTGGCCACCACCAAGTCCATCCGCGGCGGCGGCCTGCCGACCGGGCTGATCCACCTGATCGACCTGCGCGTGTCGCAGATCAACGGCTGCGCCTATTGCATCGACATGCACGGCAAGGAAGCCCGTCATGACGGGCAATCGGAGCAGCGCATCGCCGCCGTGGCGGCGTGGGAGCGGTCGGACCTGTTCCTGCCGGACGAGCGCGCCGCCTTCGCCTGGGCCGAGGCGCTGACCCGCAACCGTCATGACGACATCGACGCCGCCCATCGGGAGCTGACGCGCCATTTCAGCGCCGGGCAGATCGCCCAGCTGACGGTGACGGTGGCGCAGATCAACGCCTGGAACCGCGTCGGCATCGCCCAGCATGTCGAAGGCACCGCCGTGGGACTGGCGGCGTGACGGCGATGGCCGACCCGGACGGCGCGCCCGCCGCCTTAGCCGCCTTAGCCGCCTTCGCCGGTGAACGGGCGCGGCTGCGCGCCCTGGCCTACCGGCTGCTCGGTTCTGTGGCGGAGGCGGAGGATGTCGTGCAGGACGCCTGGCTGCGCTGGGCGGCGGTGGACACCGCCGGCGTCGGGTCGGCCCCCGCCTATCTCACCACCCTGGTGACGCGGCTGGCGCTCGACCGGCTGCGCTCCGCCCGGATGGCGCGGGAGCGCTATTACGGTCTGTGGCTGCCCGAACCGGAGGTCACCGGCTGGGATCAGGCGGCCGGCGAGGAGGGGGAGCCCGAATCGGTGTCGCTGGCGATGCTGCTGCTGCTGGAACGGCTGGCGCCGGACCAGCGGGCGGTCTTCGTCCTGCGCGAGGCGATGGACCTGGATTATGCCGAAATCGCGGCGATGCTCGGCAAGTCGGCCGAGGCCTGCCGCCAGATCATGCGACGGGCCCGCGCGCGTCTGGCCGAGCCGGCCGCCGCCCTGGCCGACCCCGATGCCGGGCGGCGCCTGGCCGAAGCCTTCGCCGAGGCCAGCCTGCGCCGCGATCATGCCGCCATCGTCGCCCTGCTGTCCGACGACGCCCAGTGGCTCGGCGACGGCGGCGGCATGGTGCGGACGGTGGTCAATCCGCTCCATGGCGCCGACCGCATCGCGCGCTTCCTGCTGGGGGTTCAGCGCAAGCGCGGCGTCGGCTTCGCCTTCGTTCCCGTCCGGGTGAATGGCGGGCCGGGCCTGCTCGCCGATCTCGGCGGGGCCTTCCGCAGCGTGTGGGCCTTCGACATCGCCGATGGCCGCATCCGGCGGATCTACCAGATCGCCAACCCGCGGAAGCTCGGCCATGTGACGGGGTTCGGGTGACCGGCTTCCCGTGACGGGTGGCCGGCCAGCCGATGTTACGCCGCCGCCTCGTCCAGCCAGCGGTCGAGCGCGCCCAGGTCGACCGGGCGGGGCAGGACGGGGAAGGGCAGGTGCGGCATGCGCGGGCCGGTCATCAGGATGCGCGTCTGCGGATAGAGCATGGCGGCCAGCGCCGCGGCGCGGTCGCCTGCATCGCCCTCGTGATCGAGCGGCAGCAGGGCCACGACCGGCGCCTCCGCCCCGATGAGGGTGAGGGCCTCCAGCGGGTCGGCGGTCTGCGACACCTGGAAACCGCGGCCGGCCAGATGGCCGGCCAACGCCTCGCGTTGGTTGCGGTCGGCATCGGCCACCACGGCGCGGCGTCCGCCATAGCCCGGCATCCGAATGTCGGCATCGATGCTGAAAGCCACCTTCCCCCTCCGGCCATCCTGTTTTCGGTATGGCACGTTTTGCTTATGGACGGGCGGAGTATGGGGGCGGGCGGGCGGCTTTGTAAACGACCGCTACCTGTGGTTCGACCTTCGTCGAATACGGACGATTTCGCCCTTGTGCATCAGCGCCAGCATCGGCAGGTCGCTGGGATGGTTGCCGTAACCCCAGGTGGCGACGACCGGGCCGTTGCCGGCGATCCAGCCGGTCACCCGCTCGGCCTTGTCGCGGCGCACGCAGTTGGCGGTGCTCAACCGTCCGGTCAGCGCCCCGTCCACCACCTCCATGCCGGTGGCCAGCAGATCATCCACTTCCAGCCCGCGCAGCAGCGCCGGCATATAGAGGTCGAGCGCCCCGGTGGCGACCACCACGCGGCGGCCCTGGCGGCGATGCTCCTTCAACACCTCCAGCATCGGCTGGTGCCAGCGCACGCGCGGGACCATCCGTTCCGCCGCGGCCAGCGCGTCGGCGACCGGCAGGCCGCCCAGGGTGCGCTTCAGATAGATCGCCTTGACCGACCCCGGAAAATCGCAGCCCGGCCCGCGGCCGCGGACATGCCGATGCAGCGCCGACCGGATGGCGTCGGCCAGCGCCAGGGCGGCGCGGCGGCGGCCGATCACCTCGCCGACGAACATCGGGAGGCTGTCGCCATGGATCAGCGTTCCGTCGAAGTCGAAGAAGGCGACACCCGCCGGTCCGGTAACCGCCGGGCCGGCGGCGGAGGCCGGCGGCGTGAGGCCGGACACGAAATCGGATAGGGAGCCGGGTGGCGGGGCGGAACTTGTCTGCATGACCACGTTTATCCCGCCACGGCGGTGCGGTGGGCAAGGCTTTTCAACCCGCCCCGATGCGGGCCGCCCCCGATGCGGGCCTGAAGAGGATCGTCCCGGCCAGCCATTCCCAGCCGGCCGGTTCCGGCCCGGTCAATGGAGCATGGTCGGGCCGCAGGGCAGCCCGAACAGAGGACCGTCTTCCGATCCGGCATCGGACCCCGCTTCGGAGCCATCCTCCGGCCCGGTGCCGTCGTCGGCCTCCTCCAGTTGGGCGATGAGGTCGCCGGACGCCTCCTCCAGCCCGGCCTTGACGGCGATCAGCAGATTGATGATCTCGCCATTGTCCTGCTCCAGGCCGCGCACCCGCTCCTCCAGCCGGTCGATACGGCGCATCAGCAGGTCCGACAGCCGGTCCAGCCGCTCCAGGATGGGCTCGGCTGCCCCCGCGGTCCTGGTGCCGCTTCCGGTGTCGGCGATGGTCGGTCCCGCCCTGTCGGATGGGGGTTCCGGCGGGTTTTCCGGCGGCCGGGGGCGCCGGGCGTCGAGATGTCGGGTGTCGTGGTCATCCATGGGCGGCCGGTTCCGGTCAGTGATGTTTTCTCCCCGCCTAACCTTGGGCCGGCGGCCGGCAAGGTCCAGACCGTCAGCCGATGCACCCCGCAAGCGATGGCCGCCTGACCCGCCCGTCCCGCCCACGGCGATTCCGGAGAGGGGCGGGCTTGGCCGACACCCCTTGTGCGCGTGCTGGCGCGCGCATGTCGGGGTGCGGATTTCGCGGTGCGCGCATCCGGCGGCTCCCGTGGTCAGGACTCGGATTTGTCGGCGCGGCGCTTGCGGGGAACACCGTAGAGTTCAAGCCGGTGGCCGATCAGGTCATAGCCCAGTTCACGGGCGATGCTTTCCTTGAGCCGTTCCATCTCGTCATTGGTGAACTCGATGACTTCACCCGAATCGACATCGATCAGATGGTGATGGTGATCGGTTCTCGTCTCTTCATAGCGTGCCCGGCCATCGCCGAAATCGAGCCGGTCGATGACATGCGCCTCTTCGAACAGGCGCATGGTGCGGTAGACGGTGGCGATGGAAATGCGCGGGTCGATGGCGGCGGCGCGGCGATGCACCTCCTCCACGTCGGGATGGTCCGTCGCGTCCGACAGCACGCGCGAGATCACGCGCCGCTGATCGGTCATCTTCAACCCCTTTTTCACGCACAGCTCTTCGAGGCGCGAGGGCATGGACATCCCCTGTGATCCTGTCTTCTATGGTGGGCGGCGGTTCGCCCCTCCGGTCCCCCTGATGCCCGGTATGCCAGGAAAAACCGCCGGCCCGGCGATGGGCCGGGGACGGCCGCTCGCGGCATCCCGAATACCCGACCATCATACTGTGTTTCGGAGGCATTCTCAAACGCCCAGCTTTCCGCTGGCTGATAGCCGGCGGACCGGGCGAAAGACGGCGTTCGCGACGGGAATATGGGATTTTTGCCGCAATGTGCGGCGGGAACCGACGGTTGGGGTGGAAACCAATTGCTCATGATCCATTGCTAAGCTTTGTTGAAAGCCATGCCCTGCGATCCGACCTGTAGGAAAATGGCTGGCACGGGCTGTGAAACGAACCTGACGGAAGGGGAGAGCGGAGCCGCGATGACGCCATTCGATTTTCCGTCCTCCGTTCCGGCGATCCTGATCGAACAGCCTGCCGACGAACCTGCTTTCACCGCCGCCGGGCTGGCCGTTCCGGTGGCACCGCTGGCGCCGGCCGAGGAATGTGGTGCCGCCCTGGCCCGGTTCCTGCGCCAGCCGGAGCTTGCCGCCCTGCCGGTGGTTGATGCCGACGGCCATGTCGCCGGGCTGTTGGAGCGCCGCCGGCTTCTGCCCGATGGCGGGGGGGAAGGCCCCCTCGGACCGGAGCGCGAGCTGCCGGTCTCCACCCTGATCGACCGGCAACCGCTGGTGATCGAAGCGGCGACTCCGCTGGCGGAGATTGGACGGCGGCTGGCCCGGCTGAAGCCATCGGCTCTGGCGACCGGCTTCCTGGTGGTGGAGCAGGGCCGGTATCTCGGCGTCGGCACGGTGACCGGGCTGATGGCGCGTTCGGCCGAACAGACGGATCTGCGCGCCCGCCAGTTGGAGGAGGCGCGCCAGAAGGCCGAGCGGGCGATCCGGGCCAAGACCGCCTTCCTCGCCAACATGAGCCACGAGATCCGTACGCCGCTGACCGCGATGATGGGGTTCGCCGAACTGCTGGAGCAGGAGGTGCTGGGGCCGCACGCCATTCCGCTCTACCGTGAATACGCCCGCGACATCGCCGAAAGCGGCCGGCACCTGATGGAGCTGATCAACGACCTGCTCGACCTGTCCAAGGCCGATGCCGATCGGCTGGAGCTGGTGGAGGGGACGGTGGACGTGGTGCGGGTGGCGATCGGCGCGGCGCGGCTGCTGGCCGAGCGGGCGGCGCGCCATGGCGTGCGCATCGCCACCACCGTGCCGCTGGATCTGCCGCCTCTGCGCGCGGATGAGCGCAAGCTGCGTCAGATGCTGTTGAACCTGCTGTCCAACGGGGTGAAGTTCACCCCGGCCGACGGGGTGGTGACGCTCGGCGCCCATATGGCGGCGGACGGCGCCTTGTGGCTGTCGGTCCATGATACCGGCATCGGCATGACCGGGGAGGAGCTGGCCAAGGCGCTGGAACCCTGGGGCCAAATCGACAGCGCGCTGGCCCGCGTCCAGGTCGGCAGCGGGCTGGGGCTGCCCTTGACCAAGCGGCTGATCGAACTGCATGGCGGCCGGCTGGACATCGTCAGCCGCTGCGACGACGGCACCACAATGTCGTTGGTCTTTCCCCCGGCGCGGGTCGGGCGGGGGTAGCCGGCTCCCCGTCCGCCGGGTGGCCAATCAGGGGGCGGCCAATCGGGGGGTGGCCAATCAGGGGGCGGCCAATCGGGGAGCGGCCAATCAGGGAGCGGAAAGCCGGAGGTCCCGGTTGTCCTTGTCGCGCGCGTAGGTCAGATCGCGGGCGTATTTCCGAATTTTCTGCTGCACGTCCCTCAGCGTCATCATGCCGATGCCGATCTTGGCGATGTTGACGTTCTCGTCGTCGTCGATCCATTCCGCCAGCTTGACCAGCGCTTCGACTTCCCAGGTCGAACCATGGTAGCGCAGCTTGCCGGCGGTATAGATCTGCTGCCGGACACGGGCGTCGTCGGCGCTGGAGAAGCCCATGCTTCCTTTGACCGACTGCTTCCAGATCTTGATCAGCCCGGTCGCGTCCAACCGTTGCACGCAGGCATCCTTGGGCTTGCGGTTGCGTCCGCTGAGCCTTTCGTTCGCGATCACCCGGCACCACATCTTGATCTCGCACAGCTCCGCGAAGGCTTTGGCGTCGCCGGGCGTGACGCTGGAGGCTGGCACGTTGAAGGTGCTCACCCATTCGGTCTTCACCGTCCGGCGCAGCTCGTCGAGATAGGTGTCGATGCCGCGATGGGCGCCGTGCAGGAGCAGGAGCTGGGGCGCCGTGCTGGTCACATGCTCGATGAAGATGTCGACGATCGCATAGACATTCCTGTCCATGGTGCCTTCGAGCGTGCGATGGCCGAGATTTCCGGCCAGGACGGCGAGACGTGGCACCGTCGACCCCGACCGGTCCTTCACCGTCATGATGGTGTCGAACAGCGCGTGCTTCAGGTGTTGGGTCATCTCAAGGATCATGTCGCCGAACCGGTTCATGATCGTGACCTTGATCTGGGCCTTCCCCGGAACGCCGGTGATGTTCATCGCCCGATCCGCCACGTTCCTGCGGAATGACCGCGCGGCGCGGTGAATGATGGATTGGTTGAGGGTGGGCGGGCTGACGACCCGGCTGGCCTCGGCCCAGCTGCTGTCCGGCGCCTTGCTGTATTCGAACAGCCCGGTGGTCACGGTCGCTTCGATGCCTGATTTCAGCGCGTCCTTCGCGGTCTGGGCCGACACCTCGACGATATGACCGATCAGCCGTACGGCGACATCCGCCAGGGGGCCGCCGGCCAGGATCAGGCCTGACCGGACGATCGACAGGGCGAGCCCGACCTTGGCCTTCTCCGCCTCGCCGTCCTTGATCATCGCCTTTTCAAATTCGCCGTAAGCCGCCTCGACCCCTTCGAGCATCGCCTGGATGTGCCCCTGGAGAAGAAACAGGCTGCCCTGGACGTCGAGAAGGTCGCCGGTGGTCAGGAAATTGTCGAGTTTGGTCTTCAAGGCCGACTTCTCGCCATCCGCGAGCGACCGCGCCTGCCGCAGGGGGGCGTTCTTCTCGTGGATGTCGGCGCGGACCTTGGTGGCGGCCTGCCGGAAACGGAACAGGGGAGCCGGCCGGGCCGGCGGGGCGACGGTCATGATCCGGGACGGCGGCGGCGACGGCGGCTGCACCAGGGCAAGGGACAGTTCCGGCTGGACGGAGGGCGGAGCGGCGCGGCCGACGGCAGCAGCCTTGCCGCGGATCAGGCCGTCGAGATCGCCGTCGGACTTGCTCAACAAGGTGGCGCGGACGGTCGGCGCGTCGGCCGTCGTGGTTTCGCCGAGCAGCAGTTGGATGAGAAGCACCGCCCTGGCGCGATCACGGTGGTCCTTGGTGCCGGGCATGGTCATGCCGGACCGGGGAATCTGGAGCACGCGCATGAAGTCGTTGGCGGTCGACTCGTCCAGATCGGTCATCGCCTTGCGGATCTTGTCGACGAAGCCGCCGGCATTGGCCAGACGCAGGCCGGAATTGACGTCATTCCATTCCTTGACCCGTGTGAACGCGCCGCTGTTCGCCATGTTTTCCTTCCCTCCCTTGCCGCGCCGGGTCTTCCAACCCAGGCGATCCCCCGGTGACGCCAAGCCAACGACTTATCAGAAACGTAAAGACCGCTTTGGGGCTTGGTCAAAAAGACCGCTATCAACCGAAAAAACAACCGCCCAGCGGCAGGTTTGGGGAGGTAATATGACAAAGCGCATGTAGAGCCTGTGGGGAAATCCGCTAAATTTCACCGTGCTTCGCTTTATTATCCGCATAGATATGATTATATATTTTCTGCATATTCACAGTATTTCCAGAATTGTTCAATATCGATTGGTGCAAATGAATTTCCACTTGGGGTGGATTGCCGCGTCGCAACCGTGCGGGGAGGGCGGGGGCACGAGACTCCGCGCATGAAAAAAGCCCCCTCCTCCGGAGAGGAGAGGGCTTGGTCCCGCGCTTCAGGCAAGGGAGAAAGGGAGGGATTTACGCCAGCCCCTTCTCCATCGCGCTCGCCAGGCGGCGGGCGAAGGCGGCGGGGTCGGGCAGCGGCTCGCCCTCGACGATGCGGGCCTGGTCCAGCAGCAGCCACGCCGCATCCTCCAGCGCGTCGGTGGCGCCGCCGCCCTTGGCCCGGTCGGCCAGCCGCTTGATCAGGGCGTGCGACGGGTTGATCTCCAGGATGCGCTTGCCGGCCTCGCCGTTGAGCTGCTTGTGCTGCTTCAGCAGGCGTTCCAGATGCATGTCCATGTCGTTGTCGTCGGCGACCAGACAGACGGCGCTGTCGGTCAGACGCTCGGACTTGCGGACATCCTTCACCGCGTCGGACAGGGTCAGCTTCAGCAGGGCCAAGAGGTCGGTCAGCTCGCCCTCCGGCGCCTTCTCCTCCGGCTTCCCGGACTCCTCGCCCTTGATCTTGCCGAGGTCGGCGCCGCCGCGGGTCACCGACTTGAAGGGCTTGCCGTCATAGACGCCGACCGACGGCATCCAGAACTCGTCGACCGGGTCGGTCAGCAGCAGGACCTCCACACCCTTGGCCTTGAAGCCTTCCAACTGCGGGCTGCGCAGCAGGGTGTCGATGTCGTCGCCGCTGATGGTGTAGATGGCGTCCTGGCCCTCCTTCATGCGGCCGACATACTGCTCCAGCGAGACGAGATCGTCGCCGGCGGTGGTGCGGAAGCGCAGCAGCTTCAGCAGCTCGTCCCGGTGCTCGTAGTCCTCATAGAGGCCCTCCTTCAGCACCGCGCCGAAATTCTCCCAGAAGCTGTCATATTCGGCGGCGTTCTCGCCGTCCTTGGCCTTCTTCGACAGCTCCGACAGCACGCGCCGGGTGATGCCGGCCTTGATCTTGGCCAGCATCGGGTTGTGCTGGAGCATCTCGCGGCTGATGTTCAGCGGCAGATCCTCGCTGTCGACCACGCCGCGCAGGAAGCGCAGATAGGGCGGGATCAGCCCCTCGGCCGCGTCGGTGATGAAGACGCGCTTGACGTACAGCTTCACCCGGTGGGCACGCTTGGGGTCGAACAGGTCGAAGGGCTTGGTCGAGGGGACATAGAGCAGGTTGGTGTATTCCAGCGCCCCTTCGGCCCGCCAATGCAGGGTCAGCCACGGCTCGTCGAAGGCGTGGCCGACATGGTGGTAGAATTCCTTGTACTGGTCGGCGGTGATCTCCGACTTCGACCGCGTCCACAGGGCCGACGCGCTGTTCAGCGCCTTGGCGTCCTCGCCCTCGCCGAACAGGATCGGGATGGCGATGTGGTCGGAATATTTGCGGACGATGCCGCCGAGCCGGGTCTCGTCGAGATACTCGTCGTCGCCGTCGCGCAGATGCAGGACGATCCTCGTCCCGCGCGACAGGCCGTCGGCCTCGGAGATCGTGAACTCGCCCTTGCCGTCGGATTCCCAGCGCCAGCCGGTGGCCTCGCCGGCCTTGCGGGTCAGCACGGTGACCGTGTCGGCGGCCATGAAGGCGGAATAGAAGCCGACGCCGAACTGGCCGATCAGGTTGACGTCCTTCTTGCCGTCACCCTTCTCCGCACCCTCCAGCGACTTCATGAAGGCGGCGGTGCCGGAGCGGGCGATGGTGCCGAGATTCTCGACCAGATCTCCGCGGTTCATGCCGATGCCGTTGTCGGCGACGGTCAGGGTCCGCGCATCCTTGTCGACCAGCAGGCGGACCTTGAGGGTCGGATCGTCGGCCGAGAGTTCGGGCTGGGTCAGCGCGGCGTAGCGCAGGCGGTCGCAGGCGTCCGACGCGTTGGAGACCAGTTCGCGCAGGAAGACTTCCTTCTCGCTGTAGAGCGAGTGGGCGACGATGTCGAGCAGACGGCTGACCTCGGCTTGAAAACTGAGCCGTTCCTCGGTCATTGGGGGCACCTTCGTTGGTTTTTGCACGGGTGGTTGCGTCAAGACGGCGGAGATATGTGAAAGCGTCTCCGCCGTTCAAGAGGCTTGTGGCGTGCAACCGCGGGAGGTGCGCGGCGGGGTGTCGCGGTCCCCTTACTTCTTCTTCGGCTTTTCCGCCGGGGCCGGAGCCGGGGCGGGCTCGGCGCCGCCGCCCAGCAGCGCGGTCATGTCGGCGCCGTTCAGCAGGATCTGGCCGGTTTCCGTCACGTCGATCTTGTAGGTGCGGATGTCGGCGCCGCTGTCGTCCTTGCCGGCCTGGCCCAGGGCCTGGACCATCGCCAGACCGCCCAGCAGATCCTGGGTCTCCTTGTCGGCCTTGGCGCCCGGTGCCGGCTGCATCGCCTTCACCGCCGTGTCGATGCCGCGCAGCACCACGTTGGCGCCGCCCGCGACGCCGAAGGCGGCTCCGGTGGCGACCCGCAGCGCGCCGCTGGCGGTGCCGGCGGAGGCCGGGGTGTCGAGATTCAGCGCGTCGATGCGCAGTTCGGTCCCGGCCTGCCCCATCGCGGCCATCGCCTGCATCATGGCGGCGTCGGCCGGATCGGGCGTTGGGGCGGCGGCCGGCTTGGTCTTGCCGCCCTTCTTGGGCGGGGTCTCTTCCGCCTCGGCGCTCTTGGCCAGGTCGGTGAAGGCCTTCCACAGGGCGGCGTTCGGCAGCTTGGCGACCGACAGCTTCATCTCGAAGGCGCGCGGGGTGAAGGCGGCGGGGGCGGGCGACGGCGTCATGACGAAGTCGCGGGCCTCCAGGCCCATGCTGGCCGTCGACTGGTCCTTGTCGAGGTCGGTCAGGCTGCTGGTGGCGGCGAATTGTCCCAGCTTGACCGTCGTGCCATCCTCGGGATTGACGAAGGACAGGTTGGACAGGCGCATCGCGCTGGTGAAGCCGCCGAAGAGTCCCTGAAGTTTCGGCAGCAGCTCGCCGCTGTTCGGGGGCGCGCCCTTGGCGGCGGCCTGTTCCGACAGCTTCTGCAACTCGCTGATCTTGGTCAGGTCGATCCGGCTATAGGTGGCCTCGCCGGTGATGCTGCCGATCTTGACGAATTCCTTGTTCTTGTCGTCCTGGACCGACAGGCCGGTCAGGGCGGCGGCGGCGGGCCCGCTCCACAGCGTGGCGCCGCCGGTTCCGGCCTCCGGCTTCAGTTCCTGGGCCGTGGTGAAGGAGGCGATGGTGATCTTGCCCTTGCCGTCGGCGGCGGCGATGGCGATGTCGCTGTAGGCGGCGTCGAGCGCCAGCAGCGTTTCCAGCGTGCCCGACCAGGTGCTGGAGAAGGACTGCTTGCCGATGGAGATGATGGCGGCATCGACGTAATCGTCGTTGTCGCCCAGATTCTGCACCTTCATCGTCGAGGGCAGCGTGATCGCCACGCCATACTGGCCGTCATCCTTCGGCGTGACCGACAGCAGGACGGTGCCGATGTCGAACAGCGTGCCGTCGCCGGCTTCCGCCGACAGGCGGGGCAGGGTGACGTCGTAATGGTCGCCCGCCGGCTTGACCGTGGGCTCGCCGTCCCATTCGAAGCCGACGCCGTCGCCATCCTCGCTCGGCGGCGGGAACCAGCGCGCGAGATCCTTCTTCAGCGACGCGGCCAGGGTCTTGGCGCCGGCATCGTCGACCGCGGGGGCGGCCTGGGCCGGCGACCAGCCGGCGACCAGCGCCAGCATGCCGCCGGCGATCAGGGCGGGTTTCAGGGACCGGACCGGCCGGGCCGGGGCGGTCGGAAAACGGCGCAGACGCATCGAGGAAACTCTCCCAGCTACGATTTGGGAGTACGTTATGCTCGATACCCGAGGCGGGTCCATGCCCCTAATGGGCGAAATGCCAACGGGCGGTTAAAAATCCAGGTCGGCATAGTGCCTGGGCGGTGGGCAGCCGGTGATGTTGTCGGCCAGCAGCGCGCGGAAGCTGGGGCGCGACTTGATCCGGGCGTACCAGTCCTTGGCCTCCGGACTGCGGTCCCACGGGACATTGTCGATATAGTCCAGGCAGGACAACTGCACCGCGGCGGCGATGTCGGCCAGGGTGAAGACCGGCCCCGCCAGCCAGGGCCGGCGTTCCGACAGGAAGGCGATGTAATCGAGATGATAGGTGACGTTGGCCAGCCCGGCGCGAATCGCCGGGGCGAAGGGATGGCCCTGGCCGGACAGCCGCTTGATCAGCTTCTCGCCGACCAGATTCTCGGTCACCTCGCGCTCGAACTTCTGCAGGAACCAGTCGGCGACCCGCCGCACCTCGGCCCGCGCCGCGATCTCGCGCGGCAGCAGCGGGGTGTCGGGATAGGCCTCCTCCAGATATTCGATCACGGCGAGGCCGCCGGCGACGACCGTCCCATCCTCCTCCACCAGAACCGGAACCTCGGCGGCCGGGTTCAGCTTCAGGAAGTCGGTGCGCCGTTCCCATGGCCGTTCGACCACGGGTTCGAAGGGCAGGCCCTTCTCGGCGAGCATGACGCGCGCGGTGCGCGACAGGGCGTGGATCGGGTGGTGGTACAGGGTTCGCATGGCGGCGCGACTTTACCGCAACGCCGCAAACGAAAACAGCCCGCGCATCGGAGTCTTCGAGACTCGTCCAGGGAGGGGCGGAGGGGCGGGCGGTATGACGGCGCCCCCTTATCCCGCCCGTGATAGACGGTAGAGCACCAGCGCGTCCGGCTGGTTGGAGGGGGCGGCCACCGGAGTCCAGCCGTTGCGTTCATAGAAGGCGCGGGCGGCGGCGTTGCGGGCGGCGCAGGCCAGTTCGGCCGGACCCGGCGCGCCGTGCAGCAGGCCCAGCGCCTCGCGCAGCAGGGCGGAGCCGATGCCGCGCTTGTGCCATCCGGGGTCGATGAACAGGTTGTGGATTATGCCGGCCTTGGGGTCGAGCGAGACGAAACCGACCACCGTCCCGTCCGTCTCGGCGACCAGCACCGAATCCTCGCGCACGCAATCATAATAATCGTCGAGGCCGAATCGGTCGGCGGGCTGCCAGGAGAAGGCCTGGAGGCGGCCATGCAGGAAGATTTCGGCGCAACGTGCGGCGTCGGCGGCGCGGGCGGAACGGATCGCGATGCGTCCCCCATTGCCTGCCGGCATGCCCGTCCCCCTCTGTCCGTTGCGGTCCGTCCCGCGGAATGGTCCGACAGGATCAACCGGATTCCGGCCAGACTATTCCAGCGGCGGGGCCTGCGGAAACGGTCCTTTCGTCCTGTCCGCCGGTGGCGGGAGGGGGGCGCTCAGCGCGGGGCCTTGTCGTCGGCCGCCTTGTCATTTGGGGCCCTGTCATTCGGGGCGCGGCCATTCGGGGCCCGGTCATTCCGAACCCTGTCGGGGCCGGAGGCGCCCTTTTCCGGGGCGGCGTCGATGCCGCTTGCCGGCGGGCGCGCCGGCTCGTTGGCGGCGTTGCCCAGCAATCCCGTCTCGCGGTAATAGCGCTCGGCCCCCGGATGCAGGGGAACCGACACGTTGGCGACCGCGCGGGCGGGGTCGAAGTTGCGGCCCTGCGGGTGCCCTTCGGCCAGCACCCGGCGGGTGTTCTCGTGCCACAGCGCGCGGACGACGCCATAGATCAGATCGGGGTCGCGGTCGGCGCGGGTCAGCAGCTCCGCCCCCAGGCTCAGCGTCGGGGTGGGAGCGCTGCCGGGATAGGCGTTGGCCGGGATCTCGTGCTCGATGTAGAAGCGCTGGGTGCGCAGCAGCCGCTCGGCCGGCTCGCCGTCCAGCGGCACCAGCCGGATCGGCACCCGCGCCGCCACGTCGCTGACCGCCGCCACCGGATAGCCGCCGACCATGAAGAAACCATCCAGTTCCCCCTTCGCCAGCCGGTCGGCCGACGTGCCGGGCTTCAGGTAGAGCGGTGTGACCGTGCCTTCCGACAGGCCGTAGGCGTCGAGGATCAGCCGCGCCTCCACCAGCGTGCCGGATCCCTCCTCGCCGAGGGAGACGCTGCGGCCCTTCAGATCGGCCATGTGGTCGATGAAGCCGTCGGAACGGACGACGACCTGGATCGCCTCCGCATAGAGCATGCCGAGCGAGCGCAGCTCCGGGAAGGGGCGCTTGCCGGTGAAGCTGCCGGTGCCGGTATAGGCCCAATAGGCGACGTCGGCCTGGGCGAAGCCGGCCTCCACCGTGCCGGCGCGCAGCATCTCGACATTCTCCACCGACCCGTTGCTGGCCTGCGCCACCACGATCAGGCCGGGGATGCCGCAGCTTCCCCCCTTGTCGCAGGGGCGGGAGCCGGGCGGGTTGGAGATGGCGTTGGCGATCAGCCCGCCGATGGGGAAATAGGTGCCGGAGGTGGTGCCGGTGCCGATGCGGAAATAGCGCAGTTCCTGCGCGGCGGCGGGGCGGCCCGACAGCCCGTCGGCCAGCAGCGGCGCCAGGGCGGCGCCCCCCATCAGGCCGCCCATCAGACGGCGGCGGCTGAGGGCGGGCATGGCGGAAGATGCGGCGGAATCGGCCCGATGCTCCGGCAAGGGAAGCGCCGGCGGGGGAGGGCAGGCCTGGGCGTCTGCGCGGGGCACCGGGGAGGTCCGTTCGTCTTGCCCCTTCGTCCGGAGGTGGGAAGGGCGTGCCCTTGAAGATCTCCGCGCAACCCCGTCATTTCAAGGCACAAGCGGTCAAATCACCCCGACGAGGTCGAGAACGCCGGCGACTGCTACCGCACCGCCACACAAGCGCGCCGCCCGCTCCGACTCGGCCTGCGTCACCGCGATGGACAGCCCCAGCCCGCCGCAGGCGACCAGCATCAGCCCGGCGGCGAATCCGGCCCAATAAAGCGGCGGTCCCTGGTGGGCGTGGCCGTGGAACAGGGCGGCGACCGCGGCGACCAGCACCGCCAGCACGGCCGGCGCCCGCACCCCCAGCGCCACCAGCGAGCCGACCACGATCAGCGAGGCGGCGAGTCCCGGTCCGGCATAGGGCAGCCGCAGCCCCATCTGCGCGGCGAAGCCCGCCGCCAGCGCGGCGGTCACGGCGGCGGCCGGCACCTGCCAGACCGCGGTGCCGCCGGCCTGTCCGGCCCACATGCCGATGCCGAGGATGCCCAGCAGATGTTGCAGCACCCAGACCGGCGTGGTCAGCCCGGTGCCGAAAGCTCCCGTCAGCGTCGTCATGCGCCCGCATCCCCATCCGTTCCGCTCCGCAAGCCGGTATGGCGGCTGGGACGGTGCGGGGTCAAGCCGCCGTGCTGTGGCCAGGATGGGGCAGGTCACCGCGCCAGCGGGTCGCCCCATTGGCGCAGGTCGTTCTCGCGCCGCATCAGATCGCGCTGGCCCAGCGGATCGAGCCGCCCTATGGCGTCGTCGGTGCGCATGCGGTCGACCTCCGGCCGGATCAGGTCGCGCTTGAAGGCGTCGGTGGCGCTCTGCGACGAGGGGGGGGGAGGCAGCGGCACCGGGCGCGGCGGTTGGGGCAGGGCGGCCGGATCCGGCGGCGGCGACGAGCTGCCGCGCCGGCGCTTGGGCGGAGGCTGGCCGGTGTCGTTCGAGTCGCGGTCCGAGCCGCGGTTTGCCTGCCGGTCGGCCCGCGACTGGTCCGCCTGGTTCTGGTCTGCCTGGATTCCGCTCCAGGTCCGCCGGCCGCCGCCGGGGATGAAGGTCTCGGTGTGGATCGGCGGGAAGGCCTGGGTGCTGTTGGGGGCGCTGTCGGAGGCACGGCCGGGCTGGTCCCCGCGTGGATCCGAAGGCGCGCAGGCGCCTGCCGCCAGCAGGACGGCCAGCGCGAGCAGGGGGCGGAGACGGGGCGGGGGAGCTGGGATCATGACTGGAATGTCGGCATCACCAGCCATTTCGGCAAGGAGATCCCGAAGGAGAGACTCCCCTTGCGGTCAAGCCGGCGCTAGGATGTTCGTTGTTTGTTCTTGTCCGCCGGGCTCCCCATGCCACCTGTCCTTCTCCCCCCTCCTCGATCCCCCGCTCCCCCTGGGGAGAGGGGACGTCGCCGCATCCTCGCCTTGTGGCTGCCGCGCCTGCCGACCGACGCGCGGGAGCGGCTGCTGCCGCCCGAGTCGCGGCGACGCCCCTTCGCCCTGCTGCGGACCGAGCGCCAGCGGCGGATGGTGGTCGCGGTCAACCGGGCGGCGGCGGCGCTGGGCATAGCACCCGGCCATAGCCTCAGCGACGCCCGCGCGCTGGAGCCGGCGCTGGAGGTGGCGGAGGCCACGCCGGAGGCCGATTCGCTTCTGCTCGGCCGCATCGCCGACTGGGCGCGGCGCTACAGCCCGTGGGCGGCGGCGGACGAGCCAGACGGGGTGGTGATCGACATCACCGGCTGCGCCCATCTGCTGGGCGGCGAGCCGGCGCTGGTCGCCGACCTGACCGGCCGGCTGCGCGCCGCCGGCTTCTCCGCCCGCGCCGCCATCGCCGATACCCCGGCCGCCGCCTGGGGGCTGGTGCGCTTCGGCGGCCCGGACGACCGGCGGCGGGAGCGGCTGGACGGCCTGCCGCTGGCCGCCCTGCGCCTGGCGGCGGAGACGGCGGAGGGGCTGCATGCGTTGGGATTGCGCCGGATCGGCGATCTGCACGCCATGCCGCGGGCCGGGCTGGCCGCGCGGTTCGGCGCCGGGCTGCTGCGACGCTACGATCAGGCCTTCGGTCGGCTGGACGAGCCGATCTCCCCACGCCGGCCGGTGTCCGACCACCGCGAGCGCCTGACCTTCGCCGAGCCGATCGCCACGGCCGAATCGATCGCCGGGGCGCTGCGCCATCTGCTGGGGCGGCTGTGTCGGGGGCTGGAGGCGGCGGGGCTGGGGGTGCGACGGCTGCGGCTGGACGTCCACCGCACCGACCAGCGGGTCGATGACGAGCCGCAAAGCCTGACGCTCGGCACCAGCCGCCCGACCCGCGACCCGGCGGCATTGGCCCGGCTGTTCGCCCCGCTGGTCGAGCGGATCGAACCAGAGCCGGGGCCGGGGCAGGGGCTGGAAACGCTGGTGCTGTCGGCGACGGAGACCGGGCCGCTGGCCGCCATCCAGATCGGCACCGATGGGGAGGGGAGCGATGACGGGCTGGCCGCGCTGGTCGACCGGCTGACCCTGCGGTTGGGGGAACGGGCGGTGCTGCGGCTGGTGCCGCGGGAAAGCTGGCTGCCGGAACGCTGCGTGGCGCCGTTTCCGCCCTTGGAGACGCTGCCGGCGCCGAAGCCCTGGCCGGTCGGGCATCCGCGCCCTCCGCGCCTGCTGGCCCCGCCCGAACCGGTGGAGGCCATCGCCCCGCTGCCCGACGACCCGCCACGCCACTTCGTCTGGCGCGGCACGCGGCACCGGGTTTGCCGGGCCGAGGGGCCGGAGCGGATCGAAAGCGAATGGTGGCGTCCGGCAGGATCGCTGGGGTTGGCCGTGCGCGACTATTATCGCGTCGAGGACGAGGACGGCCGCCGCTTCTGGCTGTTCCGCGCCGGCCTGTATCGGCCGGGGGAGACCCCGCGCTGGTTCCTGCACGGGTTCCTGGGGTGAGGTGCCTCCGCCCCCTCCCAACCCTCCCCCCTACCCAGGGCGGGGGAGGGGGGATATGGACCCGGTCTCAGCCCAGCCCCTTCTGCCCCATCTCCAGGAACTTCTCGCGGCGCTTGGCGCGCAGGGTGGCGCCGTCGAGCCCATCCATCTGGACCAGCGATTCCTCGATGCAGTCGCCCAACTTCCGGATCGTCTCGGCCGGGTCGCGATGAGCGCCGCCGATCGGCTCGCTCACCACCTGGTCGATGACGCCCAGCTCCTTCAGGTCCTGGCTGATCAGGCGCAGGGCGATGGCCGCCTCGCCCGCCATGTCGGAGCTGCGCCACAGGATCGACGCGCAGCCTTCCGGCGAGATCACCGAATATATCGCGTGTTCCAGCATCAGCACGCGGTCGGCGGTGGCGATGGCGATGGCGCCGCCCGACCCGCCCTCGCCGATGACCGAGGCGACCATCGGCACGGTCAGCCGCAGGCAGCGCTCGATGCTCTTGGCGATGGCCTCGGCCTGGCCGCGCTCCTCGGCCTGGACGCCGGGGAAGGCGCCGGCGGTGTCGACCAGCGAGAGGACCGGCAGCTTGAAGCGGTCGGCCAGATCCATCAGGCGCTGGGCCTTGCGGTAGCCTTCCGGCTTGGCCATGCCGAAATTGTGGCGGACGCGCGATTCGGTGTCGTTGCCCTTTTCCTGGCCGATCACCACCACCGAGCGGCCGCGGAAGCGCCCCAGCCCGCCGATGACCGCGCGGTCCTCGGCGAAATGGCGGTCGCCGGCCAGCGGCGTGAAGTCCTCGATCAGCCCATGCACATAGTCCAGGCAGTGCGGCCGATTGGGGTGGCGGGCCACCTGAACCTTCTGCGCGGGCGTGAGCTTGGCGTAGGTCTGCCGCAGGAGCTTGTCGACCTTGGCCTGCAGCTTGGCGACCTCGTCGGCGATGTTGATGTCGCCGGCGTTGGTCAGGTGCCGCAACTCCTCGATCTTGCCTTCAAGCTCGGCGATCGGCTTTTCGAATTCCAGGAAGGTCTGCATGCCGGACACGGGTGGTTGGCGAGGCGCACGAAAAAACGCGCGCTTGGTAGCACGCCCGGCGCGCCTGCGCCACAGCGGAAAGATGCGGGGCACCCCAGGGAGCTCCGGGGAGGGTTCCGCGACGAACCCACAGGGTTTATCCTCAAGCGCCGGGAAATTCCAAGCCCAATCGTGGAAGGCCGATCGTTCCATGCCCGTCTTCAAGGACCATTTCTCCGGCCATGCCGGTGATTACCGCCTTTTCCGCCCGACCTATCCCGACGGGCTGGCGGCGGCGCTGGCCGATGCGGCGCCGGGGCGGGACGCGGCTTGGGACGCCGGTTGCGGCAACGGCCAGCTCTCGGTTTCCCTGGCGGCGCATTTCGCGACGGTCCATGCCACCGACGCCAGCGCGGAGCAGATCGCCCAGGCGGAGCCGCATGACCGTGTCCGCTATGCCGCCGCCCCGGCGGAGGAGAGCGGCCTGCCCGACGGCTGCTGCGACCTGATCGTCGCGGCGCAGGCGGCGCATTGGTTCGATCTGGAGCGCTTCCACGCCGAGGTGCGGCGGGTGGCGAAGCCGGGGGCGGCGGTGGCGCTGGTCTGCTACGCGTTGCAGCAACTTGAGGATCAGCCGCTGAACGCAGCGGTGGAGCGGTTCCACAACGCCACGCTCGGCCCCTATTGGCCGGCCGACCGCTGGAAGGTGGTGAACGGCTACCGCGACCTGGAATTCCCCTTTCCGGAACTGCCGGTGCCGGCGCTGGCGATGGAGGCGGTCTGGCCGCTGCCCCGGCTGCTCGGCTACATGAGCACCTGGTCGGGGGTGAAGGCGGCGGCCAGGGCGCTCGGGCGCAACCCGCTGGAGGCCTTCGCCGAGGAGATCGCGCCGCTGTGGGGCGATCCGGCGACGGAGCGGCGCATCCGCTGGCCGCTGACGGTGCGGCTGGGGCGGGTGGAGTAGGCTTCGGCTGCCCTTTGCTTACGCCCCCTCGGCCACCACGCGCTCATAGGCCGGCAGGGTCAGGAAGTCGGTGAAATCCTCGCGCGCGACCAGATCGCGGAACAGGGCGGCGGCATCGGCGTGGCGGCCCCTGGCGTAAGCGTCGGCGCCGACGCGCTCCTTCCAGGCCGCCAACTCCTCGGCGATGACGCGGTCGACGAGGTCGAGCGTCACCATCCGCCCGTCGTCCAGCGCCGTGCCGGTGTGGACCCACTGCCAGAGCTGGGTGCGGCTGATCTCCGCCGTGGCGGCGTCCTCCATCAGGTTGAACAGCGGGACGCAGCCCTGGCCACGCAGCCACGCCTCGATATAGCCGATGCCGACCGCGACGTTGTTGCGCAAGCCCGTCTCGGTTCTCGGCCCGGCGGGCACCGCCAGCAGGTCGGCGGCGGTGACGGTCACGTCGCTGCGTTTGCGGGCGATCTGGTTCGGCGTCGGCATGTAGGTGTCGAACACCTCGCGGGCCACCGGCACCAGTCCGGGATGGGCGACCCAGGTGCCGTCATGGCCGTTGGACGCCTCGCGCTCCTTGTCGGCGCGCACGCGGGAGAAGGCGACCTCGTTGGCCTCCGGATCGCCCTTGACCGGGATGAAGGCGGCCATGCCGCCGATGGCGGGCGCGCCGCGCCGGTGGCAGGTACGGACGGCGAGCTGGCTGTAGGCCGACAGGAAGGGGGTGGCCATCGTCACCTCCGCCCGGTCGGGCATGACGGCGGCCGGATCCTTGCGGAACTTCTTGATGAAGCTGAAGATATAGTCCCAGCGTCCGCAGTTCAGGCCGGCGGAATGCTCGCGCAGCTCATAGAGGATCTCGTCCATCTCGAAGGCGGCGAGGATGGTCTCGATCAGCACCGTCGCCTTGATCGAGCCGTGCGGCAGATGCAGATACTCCTCCGCCACCAGGAAGACCTCGCGCCACAGCCGCGCCTCGAAATGGCTTTCCAGCTTGGGCAGATAGACATAGGGGCCGCTGCCGCGCGCCAGCAATTCCTTGGCGTTGTGGAAGACATGCAGGCCGAAGTCGAAGAGGGCGGCCGACATCGGCTCGCCATCCATCAGCACATGGCGCTCTTCCAGATGCCAGCCGCGCGGCCGGACCTTCAGCACCGCGGTCTTGTCGCCGAGGCGGTATTTCCTGCCGCTGGCGGGGTCCTCGTGGCTGATGGTCCGGCGCACGGCGTCGCGGATGTTGATCTGCCCCTCGACCAGATTGCTCCAGGTCGGGCAGGTCGCATCCTCGTAATCGGCCATGAAGACATTGGCGCCGCTGTTCAGCGCGTTGATGACCATCTTGCGGTCGACCGGGCCGGTGATCTCGACCCGGCGGTCGAGCAGATCGACGGGCAGCGGGCTGACGGTCCAGTCGGCTTCGCGGATGGCGCGGGTCTCCGGCAGGAAATCGGGCCGGTGCCCCTGGTCGAGCAGCGCCTGCCGTTTGGTCCGCACATCCAGCAGCCGCAACCGTTCCGGACCGAAGCGCCCCTCCAGCTCGGCGAGGAAGGCCATCGCCTCCGGCGTCAGGATCTCCTCGAAACCGGGCTTGATCGGACCGCGGATTTCAAGTCCCGAGATGCTGCTGGCCATCGTGATGATCCCCTTCCCTGATTGTGATGAACCGCTCTCTCGACGGTTGAGGCCCCGGTATATCACGGGATATGGGCGATCCGGGGACGGCCTATGGTCGCAGAGGCGGCGGCGGGAGCAGCCCGTGCTTCTTCAGCATGCCGCGCAGCTGGTGATAGCCGAGCCCCAGCGTCTCGGCGGTCTGGCGCTGGTTGAAGCGGTTGCGCTCCAGCGCCTCGCGCAGCATGGCCGCTTCGAAGGCCCGGACCTGATCGAGGATGCCGCCGTCGGCGGGGAGGGGGGCAGCCGCCTCCGGGGGCGGGTCCGGAGTCGCCTCCGGGGGCGGCGGCGCCTCCCGGCGGGCGGTCGGTGACGCCGCCGGGCGCCAGGGCGACTCGAAGGGATCGAGGATGACGTGGTCCAGCGGCTCGTCGGGATCGGCGGCGGCGACCGAGCGTTCCACCGCGTTGCGCAGCTCGCGCACATTGCCCGGCCAGTCATGGCGGCACAGCCGATCCAGCGCCGCGTCGGTGAAGCCGGGGAACAGCGGGCGTTGCAGCTCGCGCACCATGCCGCGGGCGAAATGCTCGGCCAGCGGCGGGATGTCGTCGGGACGGGCGCGCAGCGGCGGCAGGGTCACCACGTCGAAGGCCAGCCGGTCCAGCAGGTCGGCGCGGAACCGCCCGGCGGCGGCCAGCGCCGGCAGGTCGGCGTTGGTCGCGCCGACGACCCGGACATCGACGGTGGCGGTGCGGCCGCCGACCCGCTCGATCTCGCCATATTCGACGGCGCGCAACAGCTTCTCCTGAACGGCGGGGGAGGCGGTGGCGATCTCGTCCAGGAACAGGGTGCCGCCGTCGGCCTGCTCGATCCGGCCGGTCTGCCGGCGGGTGGCACCGGTGAAGGCCCCGGCCTCATGGCCGAACAGCTCCGAATCGAGCAGCGACTCGGGCAGGGCCGCACAGTTCACCTTGACGAAGGGGCGGTCCCACCGCTGCGACAGGTAATGCAGGCGGGCGGCGATCAGCTCCTTGCCGGTGCCGCGCTCCCCGATGACCAGCACCGGCCGTTCCAGCGGCGCCACCCGCGACACATGGGCCAGCGCCATCTGGAAGGCCGGCGATTCGCCGAGCAGGGAGGGGGGAGCCGTTGCCATCGCATATTCCGCAACTTATTCGCCATTATGACGATAATATCGCTGAATCGGCGATGCGGCAATTCGGGCGTGCCGGCGGCCGGATCGGGCCAAGCCAAGGCATCGCAACGGGTTGGTGCCGTCCTGCGGAACTGGCATGGCGGTTGCGATAGCCGTGGCATGGCAAGGAGGTCATCCATGAGCGACTTCAGCGATTTCCGCCGCCGCTACGGCGGCGACCGCTTCGACACCACCCAGGGCCGCCAGACGCTGCATCGCGTGCGCAGATTCCTGGCGACCCGGCCGGCGGAAAGCTGGCTGTTCTTCTTCGCCGGCATCATCGCCGGCGCCATCCTCGGCTGATTGACGGGACACCGACCATGAGCATCTTTTCGCGCCTGACCGACATCGTGCAGTCGAACCTCAACTCCCTGCTCGACCGCGCCGAGGAGCCGGAGAAGCTGATCCGTCTGATCGTCCAGGAGATGGAGGACACGCTGGTCGAGGTGCGCTCCTCCACCGTCAAGATCATCGCCGAGAAGAAGGAGATCGAACGCCGCGTCGTCGATCTCCACCGCGAGCGCGACGAGTGGGACCGCAAGGCCGAGGTGGCGCTGACCGCCGGCCGCGAGGATCTGGCCAAGGGGGCGCTGATGGCCAAGGCCAAGCTGGTGGAGCAGGCCGACGCGCTGACCGAGCAGCTGGTGCAGGTCGAAGCGGCGCTGGCCAAGGCCAACGAGGACATCGCCCGCCTCCAGGCCAAGCTGACCGACGCCAAGACCCGCGAGAAGGCGCTGGTGGCGCGGACCCAGACGGCGACCAACCGGGTCAAGCTGCGCACCGCGCTGCATGACGAGCGGATCAACGACGCCCTGTCGCGCTTCGAGCAGGTGGAGCGCAACCTGGACGAGATGGAGGGTCGTGTCGAATCCTACGACATCGGCCGCACCAAGAGCCTGACCGAGGAGATCGCCGAGATCGAGGCGGCGCAGAAGGTCGAAGCCGATCTGGCCGCGCTGAAGGCCCGCATCGCCGCCCGCGGCAACCGCTGACCGGGCGCTGACCGGGCGCTGACCGGGCGCCTGGGGGTGGGGCCTGATGGCTCCGCCCCCTCTCCTCACGACATCAAGCCCTCACGATAATAAGAAGGCCGACGACCATGGGGTTCCTGGGTTTCGTCCTCGCGGTGCTGTTCCTGGTGGTGGTGGCGCCGGTGTGGATCGTCTTCCACTACATCACCAAATGGCGCTCCCAGCGCGGGCTGTCCGCGCAGGACGAACGGCTGCTCGCCGAACTGTGGGAGATCTCCAACCGGCTGGAGACCCGCGTCCATGCGCTGGAGCGCGTGCTCGACACCGAGGCGCCGCACTGGCGCAACAAGGTTTGAGCGCTTCGGCGCCTGCCCCTTCCCCAATCCGAACCTCAGCGAAAGGAGCGAGGCCGCCATGGACCGCGCGTCCCCCTACGACTCGCCGAATCCGCACCGTCTCTATCGCGACCCCCGGCGCGGGGTGCTGGGCGGGGTGTGCACCGGTGTGGCCGATTATTTCGGCGTGCAGCCGGGCGTCGTCCGGTTGGCGATGCTGGTCGCCCTGTTCTTCTTCTCGGTGCCGCTGGTGATCGCCTATGTCATCGCGCTGATCCTGCTGCCGGTGCGCCCGCCGCAGCTCTATCGCGATGCCGAGGAGGAGGCGTTCTGGCGCACGGTGTCGACCAAGCCCGACCGTTCGCTCGCCGGCCTGACCCAGCGCTTCCGCGACATGGAGAAGCGGATCGTCGGGATGGAGGCCTATGTCGCCTCGAAGGAATTCGAACTGAACCGGGCGATCCGCGATCTGGACCGCTGAGGCTGGACCGCTGAGGCTTGGGCTGCTGACTTTCTTCCCTTACGGAGCGCCGAGATGACGCGTTTCCCGCCTTCCGCGCTCCTGGCGCTCGCTGTCGTGGCGCTCGCCGTCCTGGCGCCGGCGCTTCCCGCCCATGCCGACCAGCCGGCCGCCGAACCGCCGGTCATCGGTTTCCAGAAGCTCGCCCTGCCGGCGACGCCGGAGCACCGCGCGCTTGAGGTCGCGGTCTGGTATCCGGCGGAACCGGTGGGGGACTCCACGCTGGTCGGCGATACGCCGGTCATGACCGGGATGGCGCTGCGGGCCGGCGCCCCGCCACGGCCGGGGCGGCATGGGCTGGTGGTGCTGTCCCACGGCTATGGCGGCAATTGGACCAATCAGCAATGGCTGGCCGCCGGTCTGGTGGCCCAAGGCTATGTCGTCGCCGCCCCCAACCATCCCGGATCGACCAGCCGCGACATGGCCCCGCCGGGAGCCAGCATGCTGTGGAAGCGTCCCGGCGACATCAGCCGGGTCATCGACTGGTTGACCGGGGAGCCGCGCTGGTCCGGGCTGCTCATCGCCGACCGGGCGGCGGTGATCGGCCATTCGCTCGGCGGCTGGACCGCCGTGGCGCTGGCCGGCGGACGGTTCGAGCCATGGCGCCACGAGGCCGCCTGCAAGGCCCATCCGGCGATGGCGGCCTGCGGGCCGGAGATCGGCGCGTTGGAGGGCGGTGACACAAACGCGCCGACACCGACGTCCCAGGCTTGGTCAGGTGCGGCCTTGGCGGACCGGCGGATCGCGGCGGTCGTCACGCTGGATCTGGGCTTGGCGCAGGGGTTCGATCCGGCCAGCCTCGCCGCGCTCGACAAGCCATTCCTGGTGCTGGGTGCCGGTCCGGGCAACCCGAAAATGCCGGTGGAGCTGGAGTCGCGCCATCTGGCGGCGCTGCTGCCGCGCGACAAGGCGCGCTATGTCGAGATCGCCGATGCCAGCCATTTCAGCTTTCTCGGCATTTGCAAGACAGGCGCCATCCCGCTGCTGGAGGCCGCAAGCCCAGGGGACGGGATGATCTGCCGGGATGGCGACGGAACCGACGGGGACGGCCGCAACCGCGAGGCCATCCACCGTCAGCTGTCGGAACTGGTCGTCGGCTTCCTCACCTCAGCGATGCCCCCGCGAGCGATGCCGCCGAACTGAAGCGGCGCCCGCCGCGATGGCAAGCGGTCGATTGGGAACGGGACCGGCCGGACTGCCGACCCCGCGACGCGGACAGATCAGCGACGCTGACGGCGCCGGTCGCGGATGCGGATCGGAATCGGTTTCGGCGTGGGCATCGTGGCGATCAGACCGGCCAACGCCGCAGCCGTCGCCACCGCACCACCGAGCAGAACGAGATCCATCATAGGCCCTCCACCATCGAGATCGGCACCTTCACCCACATGGTGAAGCAGATGATTAGAACATGGTAGCGAAAAGAGAGACCGACAACATCCCTCTCCATCAGGGCAATCCCCAGGATGTGCTGTCGAACACAGCGATATCGGACACCCAGGACGCTCACCCGGCCTTGATCCAAATCACGGGCTGGGCCGTTATTGGATAAAAGGACAGGGCGTGGCCGTTCCCGCATCGGATGGGGCGGGCCGCCCCTGTCGTCCACGCGCCGCCTTCCCGGCCTTCGACGGAGCCCCACCCAGATGTCCGATACCGGTCTTCGCCCGCAAGCCGCCCGCCCGCAAGCTTCCCACGGGCGCAAAGGCCTGGTCTTCCGCGCCCTGCTGGTGAACGGGGCGGCCGGCGCGCTGACGGTTCTGCTGTTCGTCCTGCTGCTGTCGCTGGTGGCGCCGCCGGACGGGGTATCCTCGCCGGCGGCGCGGATGGCGCTGTGGGCGAGGCTGGCGGTCTGGCCGGCGCTGGTGCTGTTCCTGATGGTCGGCGGCGTGATGGCGATGCGTGGGCGCCATGCCGCGCTCAACCCGATCGACGATCCCGAATCGCGCGGGCAGCGCATCTGCCAGCGGGTGCTGTCCAACAGCGTGGAGCAATCCGCCATCTTCCTCCCGGCGCTGGCCGGTCTGGTCGCCACCCTGCCGCAGCCCTCGCTGGCGGCGGCGGCGGTGGCGACCGGACTGTTCGTGCTTGGCCGGTTGCTGTTCTGGGCCGGCTATCTTATCCATCCCTTCGCCCGGGCGCCGGGGATGGCGATGACGCTGACCGTCACTCTGATCGTGCTGGGCTGGGCCGTTCTGCTGCAACTGGGCGGGATGCGGCCCGGCTGACGGCTTTGTCGGCGGGCGCCGCGCTGGCCGGCGCCGCCGTCCTCGCCAGATGCAGCCAGCGCCGGTAGGCCCCGACGCCGACCGGCGCCCGATGCTTCAGCCCGATGCGCAGGATCTCCGGCAGAGCCAGCAGCACCTTCAGGTCGGTCAGGCGCGGGCCGTGGCGCAGGTTCTTCCAGCTGTTGCCGGCCCAGCTCCGCGCCAGCCGCCATGCCATCAGCGGGGCGGGGCAGCGCGCCACCTCGCGGATCAGGTCGTTGCGGTGGTTGTAGAAGCGCTCCAGTCCCGGCTTGCGGCCCTTCTCGCTCTTGTCGTGGTAGACCATCACATCGGGCAGGGCCACGACGCGGAAGCCGGCGCCGACCAGCCGCAGGCAACGGTCCTTCTCCTCGCCCTGGCGATAGAGCTCGGGCATGTAGAGGCCGACCCGCTCGACCGCGCTGCGCCGCAGCAGATGGCCGCATCCGACATACCAGGGCACATCGAAGGGGGCGGCATTCCTGGGGAAATAGACCAGCCCGTCGCGCGTCTCGATGTTGCAGGCGACGGCGGCGACCTCGGGATGGCTTTCCAGATGGGCGACGCAGCGGGCCAGCCCGTCCGGCTCCGCGAACCAGCTGTCGTCGTCCACCGACAGGATGCAGTCGCCGCTCGTATTCACGAAGCCGAAGTTGCGGGCCAGGATCAGCCCGCCATTGTGCGGCTGGCGGACATAGCGGACGGCCGGGAACTCCGCCCGCATCATCGCGCCGGTGCCGTCGCTGGAGCCGTCGTCGATGACGATGATCTCCATCGGCGGGGTGGTCTGGGCCATCAGCCGGGTCAGCGCGATGCGCAGTTCCGGCCCGCGGTTGTAGGTGGCGATGACGGCGCTGACGGTCAGCGTCATGACGGCTCCCTTCTGGCCAAGGACGGCCGGGGGCCGCCGGCGAAGCGTGTTGCGGGATTGGGCGGGGCCACCACCGGACCCAG
This sequence comes from Azospirillum sp. B510, assembly GCF_000010725.1. NCBI lineage: Bacteria > Pseudomonadati > Pseudomonadota > Alphaproteobacteria > Rhodospirillales > Azospirillaceae > Azospirillum > Azospirillum sp. B510. Next base: position 449,687 of record NC_013854.1, read on the forward strand.
CGGGTCGTCGTCCAGGATCCCCCAGGCGCGCAAGGCGCGGGTCAGCGCGATCCACAGCAGGATCGGCAGCAGCGAGAAGAAGCCGAACTTCACGATGGTGATGTTGCCGTCGCGGAACCATTGCAGGCACAGCGGCAGGAAGGCGCAATAGAACAGCACGGCGTAGCGGTTGCGGAATCCGCTGGTCCAGAACCAGCGGTGCAGCCGGCCCAGGATCAGCCCGACCACGACCATGGTGACGACCATGCCGATCCAGCCGGCGCTCATCCAGCCGTCGCCGGGCAGCGAGGTGGTCAGGTTGTAGAAGACGCCGTAATCGTTGAGGTCCACCCATTTCACCGGCGCCCCCACCGGCTTGCCCGGCCACAGCAGGCGCGGGATCGGTTCGGTGAACAGTTGCAGATACTGGGTGAACCAGGTGTAGGTCGCCGACTGTTTCGGCACCACCCACAGGATATAGGCGAGGAAGTCGAAATTGGCCAAATCCTGACCGGCCAGCGCGTCGAGCGCCCGGCCGCCGCCGCTGCCGCCGTTGAACCGGAAGAGGACGGAGACCGGGGCGTCGCCCGCCAGCACGTCGCGGAAGGCGTCGCGGTTGTTGCCGAGCACGGTGAACAGCCCCAGCACCGGGATGGCGGCCAGCACATGCCACAGCCGGAACCATTTGCTGCGGCTGCGGTAGAGCAGCAGCAGCACCAGCCCGAGGATGCCCATGATGATCGCCCAGCGGCCCCAGCCGAGATAGGCGCGGTAGGCGACGAAGCCGGCGAAGGGGATGAAGGACAGCGGGTGGAAGCGGCAGACCCAGATCAGTCCCAGGGTCAGCGGCAGGCCCATCGAATGGGCCTCGGCGATGTAGCCGGTGGTGTTGGTGTAGATCGGCTGGCCGGTCAGCGGATCGCGCTCCATCTGCACGTCGCCGGTGCCGTCGAAGCTGGCGCCGGCCTGGCGCTGGACCGCCGAATAGATGGCGAGCGGGGCGAGCAGCGCCGCCGTGGTCAGGAAGGCGACGATGTCGACGCGGTCGAAGGTGAAGCCGGGCGCCGGTTCGCCGTCCGGGGTCCAGTCGGGCCGGGCCAGACCGGCCCAGACGCAGGCGGCGGCGAAGGCGATCAGTCCGACCGAACTGACCACCAGCGTCATGACGAATTGCCGTTCGTCCGGCCAGAAGCCCATGAACAGCCAGACATCGTCGAAATGCTGGGTGTGGACCAGGATCGGCCGCATGACGAAGACCAGGGCGTGGAAGATCAGATACAGCGTCATCGGATGGAACATCGATGCGCTGCCGGAGCTGAGGAACACGGCGGTCACCAGCACCAGAACCAGGACCTGCGCGATCAGCGCCATTTCGATCATCGGCAAACCGTCCCCGGTCGGGGGCGTCCTTGGAAAGCGGCTGACGGGAGCGGCCAGCCTATACGCCCCGTTCCGGGCCGGCAGGGGTGCAGAGGGCGTGGCCCCTTCGCACCCGCACACCCCCTTCGCGCTTTTGCCGGTGCGGCGGGGCTGGGTCAGTCTCCCTCCACCGGCGGCCTCGCCGCTGGTTTTGAGGCCCATCGGCGGCATCGCCGCCGTCTTTGAGGAGGTTCTCCCATGTTCCGTTCCCACCCTCGTTTTCGACGTGGAGCGGCCCAAATCCTGCCTCGGCTTTTCCTGACCTGCGCGGTTCTGCTCCCGGTTGCCGGAGGGGGGCCGGCAATCGCGGCCGACACCAGCTTCGCCAGCACCACCTTCTATGTCTCGCCCACCGGCAACGACCGCTGGTCGGGACGCCTGTCACAGCCGTCGCCGGACGGGCGCGACGGTCCCTTCGCCACCCCGGCCCGCGCGCTGGCCGCCGCCAAGGGAAGCGGCCCGGTCATTGTGCGGCTGCATGGCGGCACCTATCGGCTGACCGCGCCGCTGGTGGTGGACGGCTCGCTGCCGGGGCTGCGGCTGACCGCGGTGGAGGGGGAGCGGCCGGTGCTGTCGGGCGGCGAAGCGGTTGGCGGCGCCCGGATGGCCGACGGCGTGTTGTCGGCGCCGCTGGCGCGCGATCCGGGGCTGGACGTCGCGATCGGCGGCCCCGGTGACGCTCGGCGGCTGGATGCGGCGCGCAGCGGCGATTTCAACCCCGGCGACCCGCGCAGCGGCTGGTTCCCGGCCAGGGCGGTCCAGTCCGATCCCAAAAGCCAGGGGAGCAAGCGCCAGATGCGGCTGCCGCCCGGCTTGCTGAAGGCCGGCTGGGCCGGGCCGGGGGTGCGGGCGCAGGCGCTGGACCGCGAACGGCTGTCCGACGACCTGCTGGACGTGGTGTCCGCCGATCCGGGCGGGCTGCTGAGCTTCGGCGGCGACGGGCAGTATCCCTACCGCGACGGCTCCACGGTGCGGCTGCTCGGCCATCCCGATTTCCTGACGCGGCCGGGCGAGTTCGCCTGGGACGCCGGGGCCAAACGGCTTCTGGTCAAGCCGCCGGCCGGGGTGAACGCCGCGGGGGCGGAGCTGGTGGTGGCGCGGCAGCCGGTGCTGCTGCGGCTGGACAATGCCCGCAACGTGACGGTGGACGGGTTGACCTTCACCGACGTGCCCTGGGACGGCAACGCGGTGGTGGTGAAGGGTGGCGGCGGCGCGCGCATCGCCGGCAACCGCTTCGCCCTGGTCGGCACCGCGGTGATGCTGGACGGGGCCGGCGGCAGCGAGGTGTCGGGCAACCGGATGGAGCATCTCGGCCGGTCGGGCGTGGTGCTGGCGCCGGGCAGCAACGGCAACCGCATCCTCGCCAACCGCATCGGCGACATCGGCGAGGTGCGCTTCTTCAGTGGCGGGGTGATGGGCGCCGGCATCCGCGACACGCTGATCGCCCACAACGACATCCGCCGTTCGGCCCGCTACGGCATCTCGATCAAGAACTGGAACCCGCAGACGGTGAACAGCGACAACACCATCGAGTTCAACCGCATCCGTGACACGGCGCGCCAGAGCGCCGACGCCGGCGCCATCGAGATGCTGGGCCGCAGCGGCAACGACACCCGCAGCGTCATCCGCTTCAACGACATCCGCGACACCGGCGGCCTCGCCACCGACGCCCAGGGCCAGTGGCTGGTCCGCTACAAGGGCTTCGGCATCTATCTGGACGACATGACCAGCGGGGTGACGGTTCAGGGCAACCTGCTGGCCAACACCGGCATGGCGGCGATCTTCCTGCATGGCGGCGACAACAACCGGGTGGCCGACAACGTCACGGTGATGAATGACGGCAAGGACCGCTTCCTGCGGCTGGAGTGGGTGCCCGGCGCCGGCCCGGCCGGCCGCATGCATGGCAATGTGGCGGACGGCAACGTCGTGGCCGGGCCGTCGCCGAAGGAGCAGCTGGTCAACAGCCTGTCCGGCGGCGACTACCGCATCGACAACACCCGGTTGGAGAACGCCGCCCCCGTTGTGGAGGCCGCCGGCATCGCCGGCGCCGCCAGGGCCGCGGCTCCGCCTGCCTCGGTTCCGCCTGCCGGGGACCGTCTGCTGGACCGTTTGGTGGCGATGAAGGAATTGCCGCTGGATCGCGTCGGGCCGGAGGGGATGCGGTAAGGGAAATAAAAACGCCCTCTCCCCGGGGGGAGAGGGCGTTCTTCAACGGCTTGTCGTCACGCCGTCGCCGGGCGGGCGAGGGCCGGGGGGAGGTCGGTCGCTTCCATCAGCGGGACGGCGACCGTCGGGGCCTTCCAGCTCAGGCTGTCGAAGGCGCCGCAATGGCCGCACAGCCCGCCCCAGTTATGGCTGACCGCCCCGCAGGAGCCGCAGGTCCACACCGGATCCTCCGGCGCGTTGGCGGCCTTGGCCAGCCAGTCCTTCGCCACCTCCTCGTCATGGCGCTCGCCGCGGTCCAGCGCGGCCATCAGCCGGTAGGTGCGGCGGGTCGGGCCGATCTCCATGGCGCGCTCCAGATGCTGGCGCGCCTCGCCCCAGAGCTGGGCGTCGATGGCGGCGCGGGCGACGGCGAGATGCGACTCGGCCGAGTCGGGGGCCTGCCGCACCAGCTTCTGGAACAGCCGGACACGGGTCAGCGCGTCATAGCTGGCGACGATGGTGCCGTAGATGTCGGCGAGCTCCGGATGGGGCTCGTGGCGCCAGGCCCGCTCCACCACCTTGGCGGCCGGCTTCAGCCGGTCGGCGGCGACCTGGAGACGGGCGAGACGCACCGCGGCGGGGGCGAAGCCCGGCATCAGGTCGTGCGCCGCCTGGGCGTGCGACAGGGCGGCGTCGGCGCGGCCGCGGCGTTCCGCCTCGAAGCTGCGCTCGAGCAGCAGGACGACGCGATGGCGGCGGCCCTCCTCGGTCGGCATCGCCCCGGCCTGGATCGCCTGTTGCAGCGTGCCCTCGGCGGCGGCCCAGTCACCGGCCCGCGCCTCCAGGTCATAGAGCGTGCCGAGCAGCCAAGGCGTGTTGGGTTGCAGCCCGCGCGCCTTGCGGGCGAGCGTCAGCGCCTCCACCCGGTCGCCCGACTTGATCGCCTGGGTCAGCAGCCCGCGCATGCCGAGGAAGGCGGTTTCCGGCCGTTCCAGCATGGCGGTGAAATACTGCTTGGCGGCGCGCTCGTCGCCCTGCAACTGGGCGGCCTGGGCCGACAGCAGCATGGTCAGCGGCGGCTCGTTCAGCAGCACGTCGGCCTTGCGCGCCATCTTGCGCGCGGTCGGCGCGTCGCCGGCGGCGATGGCGACCATGCCCTGGGTCAGCGCGCGATAGCCGCGCTCGCGCCGGCGGGCGCGGCTGTGGCGGCGCAGGCGCTGCGGCAGGCGGATCGTGCCGCGCAGCAGGCGGTAGCCCAGCGCCGCGAGGCCCAGCGCCGCCAGCAGAACCAGCAGGGCGACCCAGAAGGGCGCCTCGACGGCGTAGCCCAGCCAATGGACGCTGACGCTGCCGGGACGGTCGGCGAGCCAGATCGCGATCGCGATGACGACCGCGAGCTTCAGAAGGAACCAGAGGGCGCGGATCATTGGGCCGCCCCTTTCCCGCCGGCGGCGGTGGTCATCAGGGCGATGGCGCGGTCGTTCAGCTGGCGCGCGGCCTGATCGGCGGCCAGGCGCGCCTTGGCGTCGGCCAGCCACGCGGCGGCGGCCTGCGCCGCCGGACCCTGGAGCGCCGACAGCTCCTCCGCCGCCTTGGCGAGGTTGCCGGCGGCGAGATCCGCCTCGGCGCGGGCGACGACGGCGTCGGCGGTGGTGCCGACCACCCCGCCGCCCTCACGGCGCACGGTGACCAGGGTGGACAGCTTGCCGACCGCCGAATCGATCCAGCCGTTGCCCTCGCCGCGCACCTCGGCCCGGACGATCTCGCCGGCCAGCGGCTGGAAGCGGTCGGTCAGTTGGGCGCGGGTCGGGATGCCTTTGGCGGCATAGGGCGCCACGGCGTCGAGCGGCTGGGTCACGCCAGGGTCGGAGAGGCCGAGCGCGCGAACCGCCTGGAGGTCCTGCTGGAACGGCTGCCCGCCCGACAGGGCGGCGCGCAGCTGGCCGGCGGCCAGCACCAGCGCCTGGGCGGTGCTGGCGGCGTCCTGCCGTTCGCTGACGGTCTGCTTGATGCCGGCGATCTGCTGAGTCAGCGCCACGACCTCGCCGCGCAGATCCTGGGCGGCCTGGGCGCCGCCGGCGGCGGCGGTGACCTTCTGCTCCAGGGCGGCGAGGCGGTCGGCCAGCGCCTTCTGGGCGTCGCCGGCATCGGCACCGGCGGCCGGGCGCTTCTCCAGCGCGTCGATCCGCTGGGCCAGCGCGGAGAGGTCGGCGTTGCCGCCGCCGGCCGCCGCCGGCCGCTGCTCCAGCTTGCCGACGCGGTCGGCGAGCTGCTGGATCTGCGCGCGCAGGGCCGGGTCGGCCGGGGCGGACGCGCCGCTCGCGGCGGAGGTGGCCGGCCAGCCGGGCAGGGCCGGACCCCACCAGGGTTCCGACAATGCCGCGGCGCCGACCAGCAGGGCGACGACCGACAATGCCGCGGCGAAGCCGCCGCTGGGCCGCGGTTCCTCGAGATAGGACGGGGTCGGGGCGATGGTCGGGCGCACCGGTTCGGCATTGGCGCCGCGGCTGTAGCCCGCGCCGCCGGCGGTGGTCGTCGGTTTGTCCTTATCCGCGCCGGCCTTTTCCGTGCCGTTCTTCGGCGCGTCGGCAAGGCTGTCGGCGGCGCCAACCGGCGTGACCGGCGGAATCAGGGCGTCGGCCGATCGCAGTTCGGTCACCGGTCCGGGTGGGGGCGTGTCGGCGGCCGGACCGCCGTCGGCCGGGGAAGCGGCCGTGGAAGGTGCCGGCTCCGCCACCGGGGTGACGTCGATGGTGGTTTCGGCCGGGACGGCGGCGACGGAGGCGTCGGCCTGCCGGTCCTCGCTGGGGGTGGCGGCGTCCAGGTCGGCGTCGTCGAGCTTGATGCGGTGCTTGGCGGCGGCGGCGCGGAGGTCGGCATGGCGGGCCAGCGGGATCGCGCCCCGCTTCTTCCAGCCCTGGACCGTGGTCACCGGGGTGTCGAGCTTGTTGGCCATCGGGCGGATGCCGCCGAAACGTTCGACGATGCGGTCGACCGCCGCATTGCCGGTGCTGGCGCCGTCGCCGTCACGGTCGGGGCCTGGGCCGGCGCCGGGGCGTTCGGAGCCTGGACGAGAGGTCATGGGCTGTACCTTCGGTTCGCTGTTGTTCGTTTCAACGTCACAGCCCCCTGACCGGTCCCCCTCGTCCCCCGTCCGGCCGAGATCCCCACCGGACGCGCCGGGCGGAGGTAAGCCGTACGGCCGGACCGCGCCGGGGTTACCCGGCGACCGGCAACAGATCGAGCAGGGAGTCCTGCTCTGGCCGCGCCGCCACCCGTACGCTCTTCCACGGCACCGCTCCCCCGTCGCCGTACGCACAGGCAGCCTCCGCGACCGCGGGGCTGAGGCAGAACGCGTCGACCGTACGACAACGATCGACCAGTCCCGCCCCGGCCAGCAACCTAACAAAGGATGAAGCGGTACGGGGAGAGAAAAACAGCACGCCGTCCAAACCGGACGTACGCAAAAATGTCGCGGTCTCATCCGACAGGGTTAGCGCGGGTACGGCGTCGTACATCACGCTGCGCCGCAGCATGAAGCCGGCGGCGCCCAGCAAGCCGGCAAGGTCGCCGGCGACCTTGCTTCCCGCCACATGCAGCAGCGTACCGGCGGACGGATCGCGCAGGGCGCGGACGCGCCCGGCCAGCGCGTACACGTCGCCCGACGCGCTGTCGACCATGGTGAAGCCGGCGGCCCGCGCCGCCCGCGCCGTGGCGTCGCCGACGGCGTGCACCGGACGGTCGCGCCGGCTCGTACGTTTGGAGTATGCCCGTACGCCGTTCGCGCTGGTGAAGAGCAGCGCCTGTACGTCGGAAAGGTCGGGCTCCGGCCCGTCGAGCCAGACCATCGACAGCATCGGTTCCACTGCCGTGTCGTGGCCGAGCGCCTCCAGCCGCCGGACCAGCGGCTCGGCGTCCTCCGCCGGACGCGTCACCAGCAGACGCGTACGGGGGCGGGACGGGGACGGGACGGGACGGGCGGGCTGCTTTTCCGTCATGCGGAAAACCTCCCGGAGTGGAGGGTCAGTGCGGGGTGGCGGCGAAGAAATCGGGCGGAAGCTGCGCCCGGATCTCGGCCCCGGCGTCGGCGCCAAGCGACTCGGCGTTCGCCGCCTTGCCGCGCCGCTCCGCCCGGAAGATGCTGCGGCCGTCGCAGGACAGCACCTTGGCGCGCAGATGCAGCGCGTCGCCGTCCAGCAGGGCCAGTGCCGCGATCGGGGTGCGGCAGGACCCGTCCAGCGCGGCGAGCAGCGCCCGCTCCGCCGTGACGCGGACCATGGTCTCGGCGCAGTTCAGCGGGGCGAGCAGGGCGCGGGTGGCGTCGTCGGCGCTGCGGATCTCGATGCCGATGGCGCCCTGGGCCACCGCCGGCAGCATGGTTTCCGGTTCCAGCACCGCGCTGATGCGGCCGGTCAGGCCGAGGCGGCGCAGGCCGGCCAGCGCCAGCAGGGTGGCGTCGACCTCGCCGGCGTCGAGCTTGGACAACCGGGTCTGCACATTGCCGCGCAGCGGGAAAATCCTCAGGTCGGGACGCAGCTCCAGCACCTGGGCCTGGCGGCGCAGCCCGGCGGTGCCGACCACGGCGCCGGCCGGCAGGTCGGCCAGACCGCCGCCGGAGCGGGAGAAGAAGGCGTCGCGCGGATCCTCGCGCGGCAGCAGGGTGGCGATCTCCAGCCCGTCGGGAAGCTGGGTCGGCACGTCCTTCATCGAATGGACGGCGAGGTCGGCGCGGCCGTCGAACAGCGCCTCCTCCAGCTCCTTGGTGAACAGGCCCTTGCCGCCGGCCTCCGCCAGGGTGCGGTCGAGGATGCGGTCGCCGGTGGTCTTGAAGACGACGATCTCGATGGCGCCGGGCGCCGCGAGATGCGGATGGGCGGCGATCAGGCGGTCGCGGGTTTCATGGGCCTGCGCCAGCGCCAGCGGGCTGCCGCGCGTCCCGATACGGAGCGGGTGGGTCGTCATGGGCCCGAGTTCTAGGGGATCCGCGCAGCTTTGCAAGGATTCGTCTGTTTCCCATACATAAGATTGAGGCGGATCAAATTCCGGGCGCGCGGCCCGCGGCGGGGTATCGGGCGGGGGCGGGCGCAACTCCGCCCTATACCCGGACGGCCAAGGCGGCTAATTTGGCGCCATGATCGTTCTTGGAATCGAAACGAGCTGCGACGAGACGGCCGCCGCGATCGTCACCGACGCGCGTGAAATCCGCGCCGACGTCGTGCTGTCGCAGCTGGACGACCACACGCCCTATGGCGGCGTCGTTCCGGAAATCGCCGCCCGCGCCCATCTGGAGCATCTCGACGGGCTGATCCGCCGCGCCATGGCCGAGGCCGGGATCGGCTTCGGCGACCTCGACGCGGTGGCGGCCACCGGCGGGCCGGGGCTGATCGGCGGCGTCATCGTCGGGGTGATGACCGCCAAGGCCATCGCCGCGGCGCGCGGACTGCCCTTCGTCGCCGTCAACCATCTGGAAGGCCATGCGCTGACCGCGCGGCTGACCGACGGCGTCGCCTTTCCCTATCTGCTGCTGCTGGTGTCGGGCGGCCATTGCCAGCTGTTGGCGGTGGAGGGGGTCGGGCGTTACCGCCGGCTCGGCACCACCATCGACGACGCGGTCGGCGAGGCGTTCGACAAGACCGCCAAGCTGCTGGGGCTGGGCTATCCCGGCGGGCCGCTGGTGGAGAAGGCGGCGGCGCGGGCGACCGATCCGGCGCGCTTCAGCCTGCCGCGGCCGATGCTGGGCCGTCCGGGCTGCGACTTCTCCTTCTCCGGGCTGAAGACCGCGGTGCGGCGCCATGTGGAGGAGTTGGGGGGCACGCTGACGGAGGCCGACCGCAACGACCTCGCCGCCGCCTTCCAGGCGACGGTGGCGGAGGTGCTGGCCGACCGCTGCGCCCGCGCCATCCGCCGCTTCAAGGAGGAGCATCCGCAGGGCGGCGCCCTGGTGGTGGCCGGCGGCGTCGCCGCCAACAAGGCGATCCGCAGCCGGCTGTCGATGCTGGCGCAGACGCAGCGCATGCCGTTCGTCGCGCCACCGCTGCGCCTGTGCACCGACAACGCCGCGATGATCGCCTGGGCCGGGATCGAGCGCTTCCGGCTGGGCGGGAGCGATCCCTTGAACTTCGCCCCGCGTCCGCGCTGGCCGCTCGACCCGGACGCGGCGCCGGTGATCGGGCGCGCCGGGGTCGGCGCGGGGGTGAAGGCGTGAAAATCCCCCTCTCCCGAGGCGGGAGAGGATTTTGACCGGATTGGATAGTGGTGAGATGACAATGATGCCCCCCTCCCCCCTTCACCGCGTCGGCGTCGTCGGCGGCGGCGCCTGGGGGACGGCGCTGGCGCTGGCGGCCTTGCGGGCCGGGCGCGAGACGCTGCTGTGGGCACGGGAGCCGGCGGTGGTGGAGGCGATGAGCCTGCGCCGCGAGAACCGCGACTATCTGCCCGGCGTGCCGCTGCCCGACGCGCTGCGCATCACCGGCGACCTTGCCGATCTCGGCGGGTGCGACGCCGTGCTGCTGGTGTCGCCGGCCCAGCATGCGCGCGGCGTCACCGCGCGGATGGCGCCGCTGCTGAAGCCGGGTGTGCCCGTCGTCGTCTGCGCCAAGGGGATCGAGCTGGACAGCCACGCGCTGATGAGCGAGGCGGTCGCCGCCTCCCTGCCCGCCGGCAACCCGGTGGCGATCCTGTCCGGCCCGACCTTCGCGGCGGAGGTGGCGCGCGGGCTGCCGACGGCGGTGACGCTGGCCTGCGCCGACGGGGCGCTCGGCACGGCGCTGGTCGCGGCGCTGGGCAGCCGCACCTTCCGGCCCTACCGCTCGGACGACGTCATCGGCTCCCAGGTCGGCGGGGCGGTGAAGAATGTGCTGGCGATCGCCTGCGGCGTCGTCGAGGGGCGGCGGCTGGGCGACAACGCGCGGGCGGCGCTGATCACCCGCGGGCTGGCGGAGATCACCCGGCTGGCGCTGGCGCTCGGCGGCCGGGCGGAGACGCTGATGGGGCTGTCGGGGCTGGGCGATCTGACGCTGACCTGCTCCAGCCTGCAATCGCGCAACATGTCGCTGGGGGCGGCGCTGGGCGAGGGCAAGGCGCTGGCCGACATCCTGGCGGTGCGCCGCTCGGTGGCGGAGGGGGTCTACACCGCCGCCGCCGTGGTCGGGCTGGCGGCGAAGCGGGGGGTCGACATGCCGATCTGCGGCGCCGTCGACGCCATCCTGAACCGCGGCGCCGGGCTGGACGAGACCATCGACGGGCTGCTGTCGCGCCCCTTCCGCGGCGAAGGGGGGTAAGGAGGGGCTATCCCGGCCGGCAACCGTCCTCGCGCCAGCGGGCGAGGTAATCCGCCAGCCCGCGTCCGGGGGTCTCGTCGAAGCGGCGCTCCAGCGCCATCAGGGTCTCCATGCGGTCGATGCGGAAGCTGCGGAACTCTTCGCGCAGTTCGCACCAGGCGCCCAGCGTCCACACCCGGCCCCAGAAGAACAGGCCGAGCGGCTGGACCGCGCGGGCGGAATGGGTGCCGTCCTGGCGCCGGTAGTCGAACAGCACGACGCGCCGGGCGTTGATGGCGCAGCGCAGCACGTCCATCCGGTCGCGCAGGGCGGCGGGGAAGGAGAAATCCGGGACGAAGACGCGGCTGTCGGCCAGCTCGCGCCGCCGCGCCTCCGGCACCACCGCCTCGACCTTGTCGAGCGCGCGGGCGGCGGCATCGGCGAGAGCGCCGCCGACCCAGGCGCGGGCGAGGCGGGCGCCGACCACCAGCGCCTCCACCTCGTCCCGGGTGAACATCAGCGGCGGCAGGTCGTAGCCGTCGCGCAGCAGATAGCCGACGCCGGCCTCGCCCTCCACCGGCACGCCGGAGGCGGCGAGGTCGCGCATGTCGCGGTAGACGGTGCGCTCCGACACCTCCAGGCAGCGCGCCAACTCGCCAGCCGTCACCAGCCGCCCCTTGCGGAGATGCTGGACGATCTGGAACAGGCGGTCGGCGCGGCGCATGGCGGCGGCTTTGGGGCGGCGGCTTTGGGCGTCAGTGCATCGAGAACAGGCCGATGCGGTTGCCCTCGCTGTCGATCAATTGGGCGAAATAGCCGATCTCCGGCGTGATCAGCGTCTTCGGCACGACGATGGCGGCGCCGGCCTGCTCGGCGCGGGCCAGCGGGGCGGACAGGTCGTCGCCGCCGTTCAGATAGACGGTGGTGCCGTCGGCGCTGGGCTTGCAGGCCTCATGCTGGATCAGGCAACCCTTGACCGCGTCGCCCTCCGCCGGGAAGACGGCCATGGTCATGCCGCCGGGGCAGGGTTCCTGGATCAGTTTGGTGGCGAAGACCGTCTCGTAGAAGCGGACGGCGCGGGCGAGATCGGCGACGGGGATTTCAAACCAGGTGACGACGTGCGGGAAGGCCATGGAACGGACTCCTGACAGAGGGGAGAGGAATGTTCGTGGTTCGTGCCGGCACGCCCCCTTGATAGCACACCCCCTCCTGACAGCGTGATGTCAGGAGCTATCGGCGGTCCCGAATAAAACCTGCCAGCCACCCTCAGTGGAAGTTGCGGCCCTTGGAGAAGGAGCCGGCGGCCTCCCTCGGCGGGGCGGGGCGGTCCTCCCCGGTCAACTCGGCCAGCCGGTGGGTCAGGTCGACCAGCGACTCCACGCGCAGATGCACCACTCCCTCGTGGCTCTGCACCCGGCCGGTGGCGGCCATCAGCCGCGCCGTCATGATCGGGCGGCGGAAGGTCTCGAACAGGTCGGGCATGACGACGAGGTTGGCGATCCCGGTCTCGTCCTCCAGCGTCAGGAAGACGACGCCGGCGGCGCTGCCCGGCCGCTGGCGCACCAGCACCAGACCGGCGGTGGTCAGCCGCCGGCCGTCGCGGGTCCGGGCCAGCCGTTCCGCCGGGGTGACGCCGGGCAGGCCGTCGCGCAGCAGGGCCAGCGGGTGGGCCTTCAAGGACAGCGACAGGCTGCCGTAATCCATCACCACATGCTCGCCCAGCGCCATGGCGGGCAGTGGGGCGTCGGGTTCCCCGGCCATTGGGCCGTCGAGCCGCGCGAACAGCGGCAGCGGCGCGTCGCCCAGCGCCCGCACCGCCCACAGTGCCGCCCGCCGGTCCAGCCCGACCGAGCGGAAGGCGTCGGCCCTGGCGAGCTTTTCCAGCGTGGCGACCGGCAGGCGGGCGCGGCGCCACAGGTCGTAGGGGTCGCGGTAGCCGCCGGCGCGGGAGAGGACGATGGCGTCGGCGTGGTCCTCGGTCACGCCCCGGATCAGGCGCAGGCCGAGGCGGAGGGTGAGTCCCGTCTCTCCCGCCTCCACCGCGCAGTCCCAGCCCGACAGGTTCACATCGGGCGGCAGCACGGTGACGCCATGCTCGCGGGCGTCGCGGACGATCTGCGCCGGGGCGTAGAAGCCCATCGGCTGGCTGTTCAGCAGGGCGGCGGCGAAGATGGCGGGGTGATGGCGCTTGATCCAGGCCGAGACATAGACCAGCAGGGCGAAGCTGGCGGCGTGGCTTTCCGGGAAGCCATATTCGCCGAAGCCCTCGATCTGCTGGAAACAGCGCTCGGCGAAGGCGGCATCGCAGCCGTTGGCGGTCATGCCGGCGATGAATTTGTCGTGGAAGCGGCGGACCTGCCCGGTCTTGCGGAAGGCGGCCATGGCGCGGCGCAACTGGTCGGCCTCCTCCCCGCTGAAGCCGGCGCCGACCATGGCGACCTTCATCGCCTGCTCCTGGAACAGCGGCACGCCCAGCGTCCGGTGCAGGACCGGTTCGAGCCGTGGCATCGGGTAGGTCACCGGTTCCGCCCCGCTGCGGCGGCGCAGATAGGGATGGACCATGCCGCCCTGGATCGGGCCGGGGCGGACGATGGCGACCTCGATCACCAGATCGTAGAAGCAGGTCGGCTTCAGCCGGGGCAGCATGCTCATCTGCGCCCGGCTTTCGACCTGGAAGACGCCCAGGCTGTCGGCCCGCCCCAGCATTCCGTACACCGCCGGGTCGTTCTGGGGGATGGTGGCCAGCGTCCAGCGCGTTCCATGCAGCCGCTCGATCATGTCGAAGGTGCGATGGATGCAGGTCAGCATGCCCAGCGCCAGCACATCGACCTTCAGGATGCCGAGCGCGTCGATGTCGTCCTTGTCCCATTCGATGGTGGTGCGGTCCTCCATCGCCGCGTTGGCGACCGGGCACAGGTCGGACAGCGGGCCGCGGGTGATGACGAAGCCGCCGACATGCTGCGACAGATGGCGGGGAAAGCCGGTCAGTTCCTGCGCCAGCTCCAGCGTCCGCCGCAGGCGCGGGTCGTCGGGGTCGAGACCGAGCGAGCGGGCGCGCTCCTCGTCCACCCCCTGGCCGCTCCAGCCCCAGATCGAGCCGGTCAGCCGCGCCACCAGATCGGCTGACAGCCCCATCGCCTTGCCGACCTCGCGCAGGGCGCTGCGGGCGCGGTAGCGGATGACGGTGGCGGTCAGCCCGGCGCGGTCGCGGCCGTATTTGCGGTAGATGTACTGGATCACCTCCTCCCGCCGCTCATGCTCGAAATCGACATCGATGTCGGGCGGCTCGTCGCGGGCGGCGGAGATGAAGCGCTCGAACAGCAGATCGACCTCGGTCGGATCGACCGAGGTGATGCCCAGGCAGTAGCAGACGGCGGAGTTGGCGGCGCTGCCGCGCCCCTGGCACAGGATGTCCTGTTTCCTGGCGAAATTGACGATGTCGTGGACGGTCAGGAAATAGGGGGCGTAGCGGCGGTCGGCGATCAGGGCCAGCTCGCGCTCCACCGTCTGGCGCACCGGGTCGGGAATCCCCGCCGGATAGCGTTTGGCCGCCCCCTCCCAGGTCAGCGTCACCAGCGTCTCCTGCGGGTCGCGGCCTTCCGCCACCTCGTCGGGATATTCGTAGCGCAGTTCGTCCAGCGAGAAGCGGCAGGCGTCGGCGATCTCCGCCGTGCGGGCGACGGCCTCGGGATGGTCGCGGAACAGGCGCGCCATCTCGACGGCCGGCTTCAGGTGGCGCTCGGCATTGGCGCAGAGGCGCCATCCCGCCTCGTCGATGCTGGTGTGATGGCGGATGCAGGTCATCACGTCGGCCAGCGCCCGCCGCCCGGCGCCGTGATAGAGCACGTCGTTGGTCGCGACCAGCGGCACCCCCTCCGCCTCCGCCAGTCCGGCCAGCCAGCGCAGCCGCCGGGAATCGTCGCCCTGATAGCGGTGGCTGGCCGCCAGAAAGAGCTGTCCGCGGGCCAGCCCGCCGCGCCAGGCCCGCAATTCCCGCAGGAAGGACTCGTCGCGGCGGTCGGGCGACAGCAGCAGGAACAGCATGCCCTCGGCATGGGCCAGCACGTCGGCGCGGGCGATGAAACACTCCCCTTTCGGCGCCCGCCGCTTGCCCAGCGTCAGCAGGCGCGACAGCCGGGCATAGGCGGCGCGGTCGGTCGGGTAGGCCAGCAGGCCGCCGGCGTCGGTCAGGTCGAGCCGGCAGCCGATCAGCGGACGGATGCCCAGCTTCCTCGCCGCCACATGCATCTGGACCACGCCGGCCAGCGAATTGCGGTCCGTCACCCCCACCGCCGCCAGCCCCAGCGCGGCGGCGGTCAGCGCCAGCTCGTCAGGCTGCGAGGCCCCCTCCAGAAAGCTGAAGCTGGTGGCGACCTGCAATTCGGCGTAACGGATCATGGCAAGGCTCCCCGGCGCGCAGGAATGGCTGCGGCGGGGATGATAGTCCGGAAATGGGACTTATGTCATCATTGTGGCGGGGGAGGGGTACCCGGTGCCATGCCTATCCCAGATAGGACTCCGCGCCCATCACCGTGAAGCCCTTGTTCTCGGGGAAGCGGGAATGGAGCTTTTCGCGGGCCTTCTTCTCGTCCAGCGCCCAGACCAGGAAACGCCGGCCACGCTTCCAGCTGTGCAGGGCGGTGGTGGTGAGGCCGGAATTGACCCGGGAGCCATATTCGATGTTCACCACCCGCAGCAGCCAGCCCTGGTCCTTCTGGGTGCGGCGGTCGTCCAGCACATAGATGCGGCGGTCGGACGCCCCGGCGGCCTTCAGGCGCTGTTCGAGATCCTCGCAGCCCAATTCGGCCATCGCCTTGCGGCGGCGGGCGTCGCGCAGGTCGCGGGCCTGGCGGAGCGTGACGCGGGCGACCTTCCTGATGCGCTCCACCTGCGCCTGTTTGCGGGACACGGCGGTGGCGATCCGCTCCTCCGACGTCTTCAGGCGGCGCAAGGCCAGAAGCAGCGACACCGCCAGCGAGGCGAAGCCGACCAGACCGGCGAAGATGTAGGGCATGCTGTCCATGGCGGATCCGTTTCCGGGGCGTGTCCGTTGCCGGGAGGAGGGCGTCAGCTGGCCTTGGCGACCGGCGTATCGGCGGACAGGAATTCCTGCATCCGCGTCACCGCATAGCCGAAGGCGGGCGGGTAGCGCCGTTCGATCTCCGTCCGGGCCTCCGCCATCGAGCGCGCCCAGACCTCGATCATCTGCGGTTGGGCCCAGCTCGGGTCGACCAGCGTGTTCTGGCTCTGCGGGCTGTTGCCGGAGCCGACATATTTGTTCACCACCATGGCGACATAGCAGGGGCAGCCCTGGACCTCCTCGCCGATCAGGCGGACCAGCCGTTCGCCGGACTGGCGCGCATCCTCGACCTGACGCTCCATCACCTTGCGGCGGCGCAGCACGTCCTCGACCGCGCCGTCCAGCTCCTTCAGCTCGCGGACGCGATCGGCGCGGCGGGCCTCGAACTTGGTTTCCATCTTGGCGCGGCGGGCGATGATGTCGCGCACCCCCTCCGACCCGTGGCGGCGTTCGATCGCCCGCTCACCGAACAGGATGACGAGCTTGCCGATGCCGAAGCCCAGGCCCGACAGTCCAAAGGCGGTGATCAGCGCGTTGGTGTAGTCCTGCCACATGTGCGACCCCCCGATCGGAGCATCCATCCGGATGCCTGCTTGGATTGATGCTCCCCAGGGATAGGAGTACCCCTTGGCTCGCCCCCGTTCAATCTTGGCGCTGTAACGATATTTCACATGAAACATGCAGGTCGGTGGGGGCGGAAACGGGCTGCGCGGGAACCCGCACTCAGGCCCGCTCCACCCGGTCGCGGCCGCCCCGCTTGGCGGCATGCAGCGCCCGTTCGGCACGATGCAGGGTCTGTTCGACCCCAGGCTCGTCGGGGAGCCAGCTGGCGATTCCGATGCTGGCGGTGACGGGGATCGCCCGCTCCTCGGCCGCGACCGGGCTGCCGGCCAGGGCGGCGCGCACCCGCTCCGCCACCACGGCGGCGCCGGCGGCATCGGTTTCCGGCAGAAGCACGACGAACTCGT
Source organism: Azospirillum sp. B510 (assembly GCF_000010725.1). NCBI lineage: Bacteria > Pseudomonadati > Pseudomonadota > Alphaproteobacteria > Rhodospirillales > Azospirillaceae > Azospirillum > Azospirillum sp. B510. The sequence goes on from NC_013854.1 coordinate 466,537, forward strand.
CGCCGCCGGAGCGGGCGATGTGGTCGGAGATGCGCAGGGCCGCCCGGACCCGCTTCACCACCGCGCGCAGGACCGCGTCGCCGATGGTGTTGCCATGGGCGTCGTTGACCGCCTCGAAGCCATCGAGATCGAGCAGAAAAAGGGCGAGCGGCCGGCCATAGCGCCGCGCCCGCGCCAGTTCCGCCGCCGCCAGATCCAGAAAACGGCGGCGGTTCCAGACGCCGGTCAGCGGGTCCAGCGTCGCCAGGCGGTTCAGGCGGACGGTCGCCTCCTCCAGGGCCCGGTTGGTCTCGGTGAGCCGCTGTTCCAGCGCCGCCATGTCGGCATAGGCGCGCAACGCCGTGACCACGCCGGTGAACAGGCGCCGCGCGGTCAGTTCGGTTTTCGCCGTATAGCCGTCGATCTCATAGGCGAGGACCAGATCCTCCTCCGGCACGTTGGCCGGCTGGCCGGTGCGCAGGACGATGCGGACGGTGCGGTTGCCCAGATCCTCGCGGATGCGGCGGACCAGCCGCAGGCCGGCATCCTCGGTCTCCATCACCACGTCGAGCAGGATGACCGCGATGTCCGGCGTCTCGCGCAGGATGCGTTCGGCCTCGGCGGCGCTGGCGCAATCGAGCAGACGGACGGGACGGCCGCGGAAGCGCAGGCGGGACAGGGCCAGACGGGTGACGGCATGCACCTCCGGCTCGTCGTCGGCGACCAGGATCAGCCAGGGTGGGCCACCGGAGTCGTCCTCCCCCCTCCCCGCAGGGGCGTCCTGCGGGGGGAAAGACTCGTCCGAGGCGAACAGGAGATCGTTGGACATGGCTGCCGGCTCGGGACTGTCAGCGGTACAAGCAAGGATGGAAGCATGCCCCCGCCGCCGATGCAACGGTGCCGAATGACGCGGCCACCCTATGTCATTTCGAACCCAGCATGGCGGAAACGACGGCGGATCGGGCTGGCGGGCCGCAAGTTTCTCCATTCGGTGCTTGCGCATGCACGCCAAGCCACCTTAGGCATGGCCCTGCGTGTGAAAACGATCGGAGCGGACCGGGTATGGAAGCAAGCATGGACGAGCGGGAGCAGGCGGCAAAGCTGCGCGCGCTCGCGCTGGGGGCGCTGGGTGTCGTCTATGGCGACATCGGCACCAGCCCGCTCTACACGCTGCGCGAATGCCTGACCGAGGGCGGCGGCTTCCCGCTGGTGCCGGAGGTCATTCTGGGCGTGCTGTCACTGATCTTCTGGGCGCTGATCATCACGGTGACGGTGAAGTATGTCGTCTTCATCATGCGCGCCGACAACCAGGGCGAGGGCGGCATCCTGGCGCTGACCGCTCTGGCTCTGCGCGGCATGCGGCCGGGGCACCGGCGCACCGGGGTCGTCATGGCGATCGGCGTGATGGGCGCCTCGCTGTTCTACGGCGACAGCCTGATCACCCCAGCCGTTTCGGTGTTGAGCGCCGTGGAGGGGCTGCATGTCGTCGCCCCCGCCCTGGACGCCTATGTCATCCCGATCACCCTGACCATCCTGGTCGGGCTGTTCGTGTTGCAGCGGTTCGGCACGGAGAGCGTCGGCAAGCTGTTCGGGCCGGTGATGATGGTCTGGTTCCTGACGCTGGCGGCGCTGGGCATCGGCCAGATCGTTCGCTATCCCGCCGTGCTTGGGGCGATCTGGCCCGGCCATGCGGTGGAGATGCTGTCCCAGCACGGCTGGCACGGCTTTCTTCTGCTGGGGTCCGTGGTGCTGGCGGTGACGGGCGCCGAGGCGCTCTATGCCGACATGGGCCATTTCGGCCGCAAGCCGATCCGTTGGGCCTGGTACGTCATCGTGCTGCCGTCGCTGCTGCTGTGCTATTTCGGCCAAGGCGCCCTGCTGCTGCACGAACCGCAAGCGATCGAGAATCCCTTCTTCCATCTGGCGCCGGAATGGGCGCAGGTGCCGCTGCTGCTGATGGCCACCGCCGCCACCGTCATCGCCGGGCAGGCGGTGATCTCCGGCGCCTATTCGGTGACGCTGCAAGCGATGCATCTGCGCTATCTGCCGCGGATGGAGGTTCGCCACACCTCGGAGCATGAGAAGGGCCAGATCTACATGCCGCAGCTCAACTGGCTGCTGCTGGCCGGCGTCCTCCTGCTGGTACTGAGCTTCCGCACCTCCAGCAACCTCGCCGCCGCCTACGGCATCGCGGTGACCGGCACCATGGTGGCGACCACGCTGCTGGCCTACAAGGTGGCGCGTTCGCTCGGCCGCTGGAAGCTGTGGCAGGCGGTGCTGGCGCTGGCGGTGTTCCTGACCGTCGACATGGCCCTGTTCCTGGCCAATCTGGTCAAGGTCGAGGAGGGCGGCTGGTTCCCGCTGGTGGTCGGCGCGCTGGTCTTCCTGCTGATGGCGACCTGGCGGCGCGGTCGCGAGGTGGTGCGCAAGCGGCTGTCCGAGGATGCGCTGCCCTTCGACATGCTGCTGGAGCGGCTGAAGAGCGGGTCGGTGCAGCGGGTGCCGGGAACCGCCGTCTTCCTGACCGGCAACCCGCGCGGCCTGCCGCCGGGGCTGCTGCACAGCATGAAGCATTACAAGGTGCTGCATCAGCGCGTGGTTCTGCTGACCGTCGACATCGAGGATGTGCCCCATGTGCCGGACGACCAGCGTTTCGAGCTGAAGGCGCTGTCCGCCGGCTTCTTCCGGCTGATCGTCCATTTCGGCTTCAAGGACGAGCCGGACATCCCGCAGGCGCTGGAGATCCGGCGCATTCCGGGATTGCCGTTCGAGCCGATGGAGACGACCTATTTCGTCAGCCGCGAGACGCTGATCCGCAGCCATGGCAAGGCCGGCCTGCCGCGCTGGCAGGAGCCGCTGTTCATCTTCCTGTCGAAACTGTCGTCGAGCGCGTCGGAATATTTCTGCATCCCGCCCAACCGCGTGGTCGAACTGGGCATGCAGCTGGAAATCTGACGCGACGTCCGCTGGGCAAACTCTGCCGGACAGACTTTGCCGACGACATGGCCGACCGGGCGGCGGGCGGGGCAGCTTCTGCCGCTCCCGCCCGCAAGATCACCCGCCTCATGCCGCTACCGGCCAGTCTTCACCAAGTGGTCTTCACCGGACAGCCTTCACCAGACGATCGACACCGGCGGCTTGTAGGCGGAGGCGGCGAACATCTGCCGCACCGCCAGTTCCAGCTTGATCTGCGCCTCCGACTTCTTGACGAAGGACAGGTCGATGTCGCCCAGGGACTTCACCACGCAGCCGGAGCGGCTGAGGTTGCGGAGCGCCGCCTGGGACGATTGCTGTTTCTCCTCGGGGATGGCGGTGATCGTGGCCGATCCCTCCGGCGGCCGGACGACGTAAAGGTCGAATTTCGGCATGGGCACTCTCCGTTGTGACGAAATGTCGGGTGCCTCGTCGCAAGAGCCGGGCCAACTGTCATGGTCCAACCGTCACGAACCGATCAGCGCCGGACCATCGGCGCCAGATCCTTGCGGATGCCGGCGTCGAGCCGGGCGTTCAGGTCCTCCATCATCCGGCGGGTGATGTCGAGGAAGGTGGCCTCGCGGTCGGCCAGCGAGATGTTCTCCGCCACGCTCATGGAATGGGTGACGGTGGCGCGGGTCACGCCGCGGAAGCCGCCATTGCCGCTGTCCGGCACCTCGCCGGTGATCTCGACCTCGATCCGGCCGTCGTAGCGCTGGGCCTGATCGTTGGTGAAATAGCCGGTGATGCCGGTCTTGGTCGGCAGTTGGACCTCGACGATGCTGGCGTCGCGGATGGTGACGCGCACGCGGCCAGTGCCGCCGCCCGTCTGCAACCGCTCCGCCGCCCAGCGCCGCACCGCCTCGGCCGGCGGAACGGCGGAACGGCCCTCCACATGCTTGCCCCCGATCGGACGGTAGGCGTCGACCACGTCGATGCCGCCGGCGTTCAGCACGATCGGCCCGAAATTGGAGAAGTCGATGGGGCGCGGCGCCGGCCGGGGCGGTGTGCTCTGGCAGGCGGCGAGCAGGAGGGTGGCCGTTCCGGCGGCAAGGGCAAGGCGGCGCGACAGCATGATTGCTCCGGGTGAGGGGCTGGAGGTCGGCGGATAAGGGAAAGGGCGCGGCGCGGACGCCGCGCCCCCATGAACGCGCTGGTGCGGGAGCCTATTCCCAAGCGGGAAAAGGGATCAGGCGGCGGGACCATACACGCGGTCGAGATCCGCGTCGGTGAAGTGGTAGTCGGTCGAACAGAACTGGCAGGTCACCTCGACCCGGCCATCGTCGATCTTCAACTCCTGCACCTCTTCGCGGGGCAGGCTGCGCAGCATGGTCTCCACCCGCTCGCGCGAGCAGCGGCAGCCGAAGCGCAGGGCATGGCCGTCATAGACGCGCACCCCGTCCTCATGGAACAGGCGATAGAGCAGGTCGGCGGCCGGCAGCTCGGTCGACAGCAGTTCATCGCCGGACACGCTGGCCATCAGCGCCATGGCGCGGCGCCAATCGTCCTCGTTGTCCGATGCGGTCAGACCCTGTTCCTGCGGCAGGCGCTGGATCATGATGCCGCCGGTGCGCCATGGCCCGAAGGAGCCGTCCGGCAGCGCCGCGCGGTCGACCGAGACGGTCAGGCCGGTGTCGATCTGCTCGGATTGGCGGAAGTAATGCTGGACGCAGTCGGTCAGCGTCTTGCCATACAGCTCGACGATGCCCTGGTAGCGGTCGGTATCGGGCCCCTGGTCCACCGTGAAGGCGATGTAGCCCTTGCCCAGCAGTGCCGCGGCCGGGGCGATGTCGACATCCCGCTCGGCCTTGGCCAGCGCTTCCGGATCGAACTGGGCGTAGGCGCGCACGTCACCGACCGAGGTGACGTCGGCCACCATCAGGCGGATCGGACCGTCGCCCTTGGTTTGCAGGGTGAAGATGCCCTCGTATTTCAGCATGCTGGCGAGCAGCACGGCCAGCGTCGCCGTCTCCGCCAGGAAGCGGGCGACGGTGGGCGGATAATCGTGGCGGGTCAGGATCTCGTCGATCGCCGGCCCCAGCTTGACGATGCGGCCGCGCAGGCGCGACGCCTCGATCTGGAACGGCAGGACGAAATCATCGGTGAGCGGGCGGACGGACGGATCGTCCATAGGGCGCATTCCTTAAGACAGAGACCGGTGATGCGGGCGTAGGGCCGAAGATCGGGGCGGGCAGGGGGCTAATCAAGGGCGGCAGGGCACCCATGCGAGTTCGGCCCTCCCCCGGCGGCGGGAGAGGGCCAAACAAAGCGTGGCGTGTCAGTGTTGGACGTGGAGCGTCAGTCCAGCACGCCCATGCACCAGCCGAGGATGGCCTTCTGGGCGTGCAGGCGGTTCTCCGCCTCGTCCCAGACCACCGAATGGCGGCCGTCGATCACGCCGTCGGTCACCTCCTCGTTCCGGTGGGCCGGCAGGCAGTGCATGAACAGCGCATCATGGTGGGCGTGCGCCATCAGCGCCTCGTTCACCTGATAGGGGGCGAGGATCGCCGCGCGTTCATCCACGTCGGTGTTGTGCATCGAGGCCCAGGCGTCGGTGATGACGCAGTCGACCCCGCGCACCGCCTCTTCCGGCGATTCGGTGACGACCAGACGGCCGCCGCCCTCGCGCTCCGCCCAGGCCAGCAGCTCCGGCGACGGACCATAGACGCTCGGGCAGGCCAGACGCATCTCGAAGCCGAAGCGGACGGCGGCATGCGCCCAGCTGACGGCGACATTGTTGCAGTCGCCGATCCAGGCCACGGTCCGGCCGCCGATCGGACCGCGATGCTCCTCGAAGGTCATCAGGTCGGCCATGATCTGGCAGGGGTGGGTCTGGTCGGTCAGGCCGTTGATGATCGGGATGCTGGCATGGGCCGCCAGCTCATGCACCCGCTCCTCGCCGGTGGTGCGGACCATCACCGCGTCGACGAAGCGCGACAGCACGCGGGCGGTGTCGCCGATGGTCTCGCCGCGGCCGAGCTGCATGTCGTCGGGCTTCAGCACCACGACATTGCCGCCGAACTGCTGCATGCCGACCTCGAACGACACGCGGGTGCGGGTCGAGGGCTTCTCGAAAATGAGGGCGAGCGAACGGCCGGCCAGCAGGGTGGAATGGGCCAGCCGGTCCTTCTTCAGGTCGGCCTTGATACGGACGGCATGGTCGAGCAGGCGGCGCAGGGTGGCGCCGTCCATCCGGTCGATATCGAGGAAATGCCGAACGCTGTTGTTGTCGTCCCCACTCATCCCACACACTCCTGGGCCGTCCGGTCGAGAATCCCGACGGCTTCGTTCACTTCGGCTTCGCCGATGGTCAGGGGCGGTAGCAGCCGCACCACATTGTCGCCGGCCGGAACCGCCAGCAGGCCGTTGGCGCGCAGCTTCGCCACCACCTCGCCCACCGGCTGGCCCAGCTTCAGGCCCAGCATCAGGCCCTGGCCGCGCAGGTCCAGGAACATCGCCGGATGCTTGGCGATCAGCTCCTCCAGGCGCGCGCGCGCATAGCCGGCGGTCTTCCGCACCTCGTCGAGGAAGCCGGGCGCCAGCATCACGTCCAGCACGGCGTTGCCGACGGCGGTCGCCAGCGGGTTGCCGCCATAGGTCGAGCCGTGGGTGCCGGCGGTCATGCCCGCCGCCGCGCGCTCGGTCGCCAGGCAGGCGCCGAGCGGGAAGCCGCCGCCGATGCCCTTGGCGACGCACATGACGTCCGGCGTGATACCGGCCCATTCATGGGCGAACAGCTTGCCGGTGCGGCCCATGCCGCACTGGATCTCGTCGAGGAACAGCAGCAGGCCATGCTCGTCGCACAGCGCGCGCAAGCCGCGCAGGAACTCCACCGAGCCGGCGCGGATGCCGCCCTCGCCCTGGATCGGCTCGACGCAGATGCCGCCGGTGGCGGGGGTGATCGCGGCGCGCACGGCGTCGAGGTCGCCGAAGGGCACCTGGTCGAAGCCGTCCAGCAGCGGGTCGAAGCCATGCACCAGCTTCTCCTGCTTGGCGGCCGAGATGGCGCCCAGCGTGCGGCCGTGGAAGGCCTGCTCGAAGGTGATGATGCGGTTCTTCTGCGGGTTGCCGCTGTCATAATGGTACTTGCGGACGGTCTTGGCGCCGCATTCCCATGCCTCCGCACCGGAGTTGGTGAAGAACACGGTGTCGGCGAAGGTGACCTCGGTCAGGCGCTTGCCCAGGCTCTCCTGCCCGGCGACGCGGAACAGGTTGGAGGTGTGCCACAGCTTCCCCGCCTGCTCGGTTAGCTTTTCCACCAGATAGGGATGCGCGTGACCCAGGGCGTTCACCGCGACGCCGGCGGCGAAGTCGAGGAATCGTCGCCCGTCGGTCGCGTAGAGATACGGACCTTCACCGCGCTCGAAAACGACATCGGCGCGGGCGTATGTGGGCATAACGACGGGGATCACGGTTCGGTCTCCCAAAATGGAAAAGCCGGCGGTCATGGTTGGCCGCCGGGAACGGCAAATATCCGGAGATTGATGGGTTCTGTCAACGGACAGGTCGGAAAAGACGCAAGCGACGCGGAAACTTCACGCCTTCAGCTTGTAGCCGGTCTTGAACATGCGCCAGGCCAGCCACCAGAGCCCGGCATTCACCGCCAGCATCACCACGACCCCCAGCCAGCGCGACCCGTCGGACGTGCCGATGAAGCCGTAGCGGAAGCCGTCGATCATGTAGAAGAAGGGGTCGAAATGGGCGACCCACCAGAAGACCGGCGGCAGCGTGTCGACCGAATAGAAGGTGCCGGACAGGAAGGACAGCGGCGTCACCACGAAGTTGGTCACCGCCGCGATGTTGTCGAACTTCTCCGACCAGACGCCGCCGACCAGCCCCAGCAGCGACAGCAGCATCGACGCCATCACCGCGTGGTACAGCACGAATCCGGGATTCGGCATATGCATCGGGATCACCGCCCAGATGGCCAGCCCGGTGACCAGACCGACCACGACGCCGCGGGTGACGCCGCCGAAGACGAAGCCGCTGACCAGCTCCATCGGCGACAGCGGCGGCATCAGGATGTCGACGATGTTGCCCTGGACCTTGGCGATCACGACGGAGGAGGAGGTGTTGGCGAAGGCGTTCTGCACCATCGCCATCATGATCAGGCCCGGCGCCAGGAATTCCAGATAGGGGGTCGCGCCGACCATCCGCACCGCCGATCCCAGCGACAGGGCGAACACCGCGTAATAGAGCAGCGTCGTCACCACCGGCGCCCAGATGGTCTGCTGGTGCACCTTGATGAAGCGCCGGACCTCGCGCGCGTAGAGCGTCCACAGGCCGATCCAGTTGACGGAACCGACGTTGCGCGGCATGGGAGGAAGGGGAAGGGTCATCGCGTCACAAACCGCCTGTGGGGCCGCCTGTCTGGCTGCCTGTTTGGGAACCGGCCGGAAAAGGCCACGGACTGTACGTGCGGCCGGTCCATCCGGCAACCGCCGCCGCCGAAGGGACTGCCATGAACACCGACGACACGCGTTCCGTTCCCCCCGCCCGTTCGCCGGCGAGGACGCCGCCGAAGCGGGTCACGCCGCGGTATCTGGAGAATGCGGCGCTGCATTACCTGGAGCGCTTCGCCAGTTCGACGTCCAACCTGCGCCGGGTGCTGATGCGCAAGGTCGATCTGTCGGCCAAGGCCCATGGCACCGACCGCGAGGAGGGCGCGCGCTGGGTCGAGGAGCTGCTGGCCCGCTATGTCCGCAGCGGCCTGCTGAACGACGAGACCTATGCCCGCATGCGCACCGAAAGCCTGCACCGGCGCGGCGCCTCCACCCGGCTGATCGCCCGCAAGCTGGCCGGCAAGGGCATCGGCCGCGACGAGACCGACAAGGCGCTCGACAGCCTGCGCGAGGATGTCGGGCCGGATCTGGACCTGACCGCCGCGCTGGCGTTGGCGAAGCGGCGTCGGCTGGGACCCTACCGGCGGCCGGAGCAGCGCGAGTCGCACCGGGAGAAGGACATGGCGGCGCTGGGACGCGCCGGCTTCGGCTACGAGATCGCCCGGCGGGTGGTGGACGCGGAGGATCCGGACGAGCTGCCGGGGGAGTGAGGGGGCCAACTTTTCAGGTCGCAACACCCTCCCCCGAAACGACGAAACGCGCGGCACCCTTTCGGATGTCGCGCGCCGCTCTCTTACCGGGAGTCGGAATCGTCCTGTACGCGTCCTAAATCTCATCTGCGGAGCGGCAAGCGCCCCGCCTCAGCACACCAACGCGCCCAAGAATCGGGGAAGCGATCAGGCCGCGGCCTGCTGCTTCTCCTGCGCCTTGGAAATCCGCCGCTTGATGCGACGGGCGTCCAGGCTCAGCACGGCGTCCTTCGCGTCGAGCAGGAAGGCGTCGAGGCCGCCCTTGTGCTCGATCGAGCGGATCGCGTTCACCGAGAGGCGCAGACGCACCAGCTGCCCCAGGCTGTCGCTCAGCAGCGACGTTTCCTGGAGGTTCGGCTGGAAGCGGCGGCGATTCTTGTTGTTGGCGTGGCTGACGTTGTTGCCAAACTGCGTGCCCTTGCCGGTCACGGAGCACCGACGTGCCATCGGACTGATCCTTTATTTTAGCAAATGAAACCCGGTAACGGACGGCCTGCCGCCCGAAGGAGGCCGCTATATAGTCGAACAAAAGCGCCGTCGTCAAGCCTGTCGTCAGACCGGGATCCGCGATGAAGCCATAAAAGGCCGAGTCGTCGCGGGCGTGTGGAGAGTCGAAACGCGGCGGCCTCTTCGTTCCGGTGAAGAGACGCGCCGCGCCAGTCTTGTCCTGACTGCTGTCAGTTCACGGTGGGGGAGGTCTTCGACGCCGGCTTGGCGGCGACCGGCTTGGCGGCGCGGCGCGGCGCCGGCTTGGCGGCGGCCTTCGCCTCGGCGGCGATCGCCGCGGCGGGGGCGGCCGTCTCGGCCTTCACCGTTTCGACCAGCTGCTGCACCGGGACCTCGGCCGGCTGGGCGGCCGGCTGGGCGGCTGGGGCGGCCGGGGCGGCGACGGTGGCGGCGACCGGGGTATCAACGACCGGGGCTTCGACGATCGGGGCCGGAGCGGCGGCCTCGGCTTTCGGGGTTTCGACCTCCGGCGTGGCAACGGCGGCCGGGGCCTCCGGGACCGTCACCGGCGCGGCCTTCGGCGCCGGCGCGGCCACGGGGGCGGCGACGGGGGCGGCAACCGGGGCAACATCGGCGGCCGGAATCGGCAGGGCGGTGATCTCGGCGGCGATCTTGCTGGAAACGTCCAGGAAGCTCTGCACGCTCTCGGTCACGCGGGCCTGGGTGGTTGAGAGCCAGTCGCGCTGCAAGGCGGCCAGATCGGCGGCGTTGCGGGCCTTGCCCAACCCGGCGGCCAGACGGCTGGCATCGGTGACCGAGGCGGTCACGCCGTCGAACCAACGGCGATAGCCGTCCTGCACCAGCGTGGCGACGCGGGCGGACTTGGCGGCGGCGGTGGCGGCGGTCGTCTGGGCGTTGGTCTTGAACAGGGTCAGGACGGCGGCGGGGGTCGGCTGAGCGGTCATGGCGTTGTCTCCCGTAGGTGAAGGCGCGTTGGCGGAAACGGAAAGGCCGCTCCGGCGTAACCCCAGGAGACCGCGGGCACCCCGGCCCAAGCGATATGATCGATTCGGCCGAATCGGCACAGATCGCCCCTTTCCCGCCCGATGCAGGATAGCCCTACGGCTGCTGCGGCGCAACGGATTTGTTGCGGTGCAACATGAGCGGGACGACTTATACGCCGCCGGATCCGGCGGTTTCCTCAGCAGGTTTCCGGCCGGTCGAGGAAGCGCCCCAGCAGGGTGTGGGCCGCCGCCGTCGGGATGGTGGTGCCGGCGGTCACCTCCGCCTCGAGTCGCGCCAGATCGGCGCGCACGGCGGGGTGGGCGCGGAAGCGGTCGATCAGCGTCTCGCGGATCTCGCTCCACAGCCAGGCGCGGGCCTGTTCGGCGCGGCGGGTGGCGCGGGCGCCGTTGGCACCGGTCAGGGCCTTGTGCTCGCCGATGGTGTCCCACACCGTGTCGATGCCCACCTTCCGCACGGCGGAGCAGCTCAGCACCGGGACCCGCCAGTCGCCATGGCGCAGCAGGGTCAGCGCGTGGCGGTAATCGGCGACGGTGTGGCGGGCGGTGGCGGCGAGGTCGCCGTCGGCCTTGTTGACGACGACGAGGTCGGCCAGCTCGACGATGCCCTTCTTGATGCCTTGCAGCTCGTCGCCGCCGGCCGGCAGCAGCAGCAGCATGAACAGGTCGACCATGTCGGCCACCGCGGTCTCCGACTGGCCGACGCCGACGGTCTCGACGATGAGGACGTCGAAGCCGGCGGCCTCGCAGATCAGCATCGCCTCGCGCGTGCGCCGCGCCACCCCGCCCAGCGTGGCGCCCGCCGGGGAGGGGCGGATGAAGGCGTCGGGCTCGCGCGACAGGTCGACCATGCGGGTCTTGTCGCCCAGGATCGAGCCACCGGTGCGCTGCGACGACGGATCGACCGCCAGCACCGCCACCTTGTGCCCCAGCCCGATGACATGCAGACCGAACGCCTCGATGAAGGTCGATTTGCCCACCCCCGGCACGCCGGAGATGCCGAGTCGCACCGAGTTGCCGGTGTGGGGCAGCAGGGCGGCCAGCAGCGCGTCGGCGATGGCGCGATGGTCGGCGCGCGTCGATTCGATCAGCGTGATCGCCCGCGCCAGCGCCCGCCGGTCCCCCGACCGGACGGCCCCCGCGAGTTGGGTTGCGAGGTGGGCGGCGTCCTGCGGGGCGGTGTCGGTCATGATGGCGGCGTCGGTCAGTGCGAGGGGAGCGGTACCCTACCCGTGGAGCGGTCGGCGATAAAGCCCGCTCACGTCCGCGCCACTCACGTCCGCACCGCCGGCGACTCCACCGCCTCCAGGTTCAGCGCGGCGGCGAGCAGGGCGCGGGTGTAGGCCTCGCGCGGCTCCTCGAAGATGCGCTGGGTCGGCCCCTGTTCGACCACCTTGCCGTCCTTCATCACCATGACATGGCTGGACAGCGCCCGCACCACCCGCAGGTCATGGCTGATGAACAGGTAGGCGAGGTTGTGGCGGGCCTGGAGGTCGCGCAGCAGATCGACGATCTGCGCCTGCACCGACATGTCGAGGGCGGAGGTCGGCTCGTCCAGCACGACGAATTTCGGCTTCAGCACCAGGGCGCGGGCGATGGCGATGCGCTGGCGCTGGCCGCCGGAGAATTCATGCGGGTAGCGGTTGCGCGCCTCGGGCGGCAGTCCGACCTCCTCCAGGGCGCGGGCGACCATCGCCTCGCGTTCGCCGCTGTCGCCGATGCCGTGGATGCCCAGCCCCTCGCCGATGATCTGGCCGACCGACAGGCGGGGCGACAGGCTGCCATAGGGGTCCTGGAAGACGATCTGCATCTCGCGCCGCAAGCCGCGCAGGCGCTTCGGCTGCCAGCCCTGGATGTCGGCGCCGTCGAAGCGGATGGCGCCCTCGCTGGCATGCAGCCGCAGGAGCGCCAGGCCCAGCGTCGTCTTGCCCGATCCCGATTCGCCGACGACGCCGACGGTGTGGCCGCGGCGGACCGCGACATCGACGCCGTCCACCGCCTTGACATGGCCGACGGTGCGGCGCAGCAGCCCCTTCTTGATCGGGAAATGCACCTTCAGCCGCTCGGCGGCCATCACCTCCGCCGCATCCTCGGGCGGCGACAGCGGGTTGCCGCGCGGCTCGGCCGACAGCAGCTTCCGGGTGTAGGGGTGGCGCGGGCGGATGAACAGGTCGTCGACCTTGGCCTGTTCGACGATCTCGCCCTGGTTCATCACGCAGACGCGATCGGCCATCTTGCGGACCACGCCCAGATCATGGGTGATCAGCAGCAGTGCCATGCCGAATCGGCTCTGCAAATCCTTCAGCAGCGCCAGGATCTGCGCCTGGATCGTCACGTCGAGCGCCGTCGTCGGCTCGTCGGCGATCAGCAGGTCCGGCTCGTTGGCCAGCGCCATGGCGATCATCACCCGCTGGCGCTGGCCGCCCGACAGCTCGTGCGGGTAGGCGGTCAGCCGCTTTTCCGGGTCGGGCAGGCCGACGAGGCGCAGCAGCTCCAGCGTGCGGGCGCGCGCGGCGCTCTTCGACAGGCGCTTGTGCAGGAACAGCGTCTCGTTGATCTGCCGCTCGATGCTGTGCAGCGGGTTCAGCGAGGTCATCGGCTCCTGGAAGATCATGGCGATGCGGTTGCCGCGCACCTGCCGCAGGGTGCGCTCGTCGGCGCCCAGCAGCTCGGTGTCGCGGAAGCGGATCGAGCCGGCGGGGTGGTGCGCCATCGGGTAGGGCAGCAGTTGCAGGATCGACAGCGCCGTGACCGACTTGCCGGAGCCCGATTCGCCGACCAGCGCCAGCGTCTCGCCCTTCTGGATGTCGAAGGAGACGCCCTTGACCGCCTGGGTCGCTCCGGCGCCGGAGCGGAAATCGACGCGCAGGCCGCGCACGGACAGCAGGTCGGGGTTGGGGGGCATGGGGCTCATGTCGGGCTCTTCACGGTCGTCATCGTCACTCCGCCGCCTCCTTGCGCGCCGCCGCCGCGGTCTCGTCCGGCGGCGCGCTGGACATCTGGGCGATGGTCTTGCGCGGGTCGAAGGCGTCGCGCACCGCCTCGCCGATGAAGATCAGCAGGCTCAGCATGATCGCCAGCACGAGGAAGGCGGTCAGCCCCAGCCAGGGCGCCTGGAGGTTGGCCTTGCCCTGGGCCAGCAGCTCGCCCAGCGACGGCGAGCCGGGCGGCAGGCCGAATCCCAGGAAATCCAGCGCGGTCAGGGTGGTGATCGAGCCGTTCAGGATGAAGGGCATGAAGGTCAGCGTCGCCACCATGGCGTTGGGCAGCACATGGCGCACCATGATGGTGACGTCGCCGGCCCCCAGCGCCTTGGCGGCGCGCACGTAATCGAGGTTGCGCGCCCGCAGGAACTCCGCCCGCACCACATGCACCAGCGCGGTCCAGGAGAACAGCAGCAGCAGGCCGAGCAGCCACCAGAAGGTCGGCGTCACCACGCTGGCCAGGATGATCAGCAGGAACAGCGTCGGCAGCCCCTGCCAGATCTCGATGAAGCGTTGGAACAACAGGTCGGTCAGCCCGCCGAAATAGCCCTGGACCGCGCCGGCCGCCACGCCGATGACCGAGGAGAAGGCGGTCAGCACCAGCCCGAACAGCACCGAGATGCGGAAGCCGTAGATCAGCCGCGCCACCACGTCGCGCCCCTGGTCGTCGGTGCCGAGCCAATTGTCGGCGGACGGCGGGGCGGGGGCGGGGACCGGCAGATTGTAGTTGATGGTGCGGTAGCTGTAGGGGATCGGCGGCCAGACCATCCAGCCCTTGGCGGTGATCAGGTCGCGGACATAGGCGTCGCGGTAATCGGCCTCGGTCTCGAACTCGCCGCCGAAGGTGGTCTCGGGGTAGGTCCGGAAGACCGGCCAGTAATAGTGATCCTCGTAGCGGACCAGCAGCGGCTTGTCGTTGGCGATGAACTCCGCCCCCAGCGAGACGGTGAACAGCGCCAGGAAGATCCAGAAGGACCAGAAGCCGCGGCGGTTCGCCTTGAAATTGGCCAGCCGGCGCCGGGTCAGCGGAGTCATCACACCCTCCGCGAATCGAAGTCGATGCGGGGATCGACCATCACATAGGTGATGTCGCCGACCAGATTCATGATCAGCCCCAGCAGGGTGAAGAAATAGAGCGTGCCGAACATCACCGGATAGTCGCGGTTGATCGCCGCCTCGAAGCCCAGCAGTCCCAGCCCGTCGAGCGAGAAGATCACCTCGATCAGCATGGCGCCGGTGAACAGGATGCCGATGAAGGCGCCGGGGAAACCGGCGATGACGATCAGCATGGCGTTGCGGAAGACATGGCCGTACAGCACGCGGTTCTCGGTCAGGCCCTTGGCCCGCGCGGTGGTGACATACTGCTTGCCGATCTCCTCCAGGAAGGAGTTCTTGGTCAGCATGGTCAGGCCGGCGAAGCCGCCGATCACCATGGAGAGCACCGGCAAGGCCATGTGCCAGAAGTAATCCAGAATTTGCCTGTACCAGGGCAGGCCGGACCAATTGTCCGACACCAGACCGCGCAGCGGGAACCAGTCGAGATAGCGGCCGCCGGCGAACACGACGATCAGCAGAACCGCGAACAGGAAACTGGGGATGGCGTAGCCGACGATGACGATTCCGGAGGTCCAGACGTCGAAGGGCTGGCCGTCGCGCACCGCCTTGGCGATGCCGAGCGGGATGGAGACCAGATAGACGATCAGCGTCGTCCAGATGCCGAGCGAGATCGACACCGGCATCTTTTCCAGCACCAGATCGACGACGCGGCGGTCGCGGAAGTAGCTGGTGCCGAAATCGAACAGGATGTAGTTCGACATCATGTGGATGAAGCGCTCATGCAGCGGCTTGTCGAAGCCGAATTCCTTCTCCAGCTGCTTGATGAAGGCGGGATCCAGTCCCTGGGCGCCGCGGTATTTGCCGCCGCTGTCGCCGGCGGTCTGGGCCTGGCGTTGGGCGGCGTTGGCGTCGCCGCCGGCGCTGCCGCCGATGCGCGACGTCGCCTCCACCGCGGTGCCCTGGACGCGGGCGATCATCTGTTCGATCGGACCGCCGGGGGCGATCTGCACGATCAGGAAATTGATCACCATGATCCCGAACAGGGTGGGGATGATCAGCAGCAGGCGGCGGATGATGTAGGCCAGCATCGCGGGTGTCCCGACCCTCCCCAATCCTCAACGGTGACGCAAATCTAGACCGGTTTCGTGTCCCGGCGATGTCCCGGGCACCGTTTCAGGGCCCGGTCCTGCGGGCGCTGTTGGCGAGCTTGGCGTTCTTGTCCGCGTCGACCCACCAGCTGTCGAGGAAGCCCAGCCCGTATTTCTGGGCAACCGCGGGGTGGGAGAAACGGTTCCAGTAGGCGACGCGGTAGACGTTGTCGTACCAGTTCGGGATGACATACCAGTTCCACAGCAGCACGCGGTCGAGCGCGCGGGTGGCGGTGATCAGCGCCGCGCGATCGGGCGCGGCGATCACCGTTTCCACCAGCTTGTCCACCGCCGGGTTCTTGATGCCGATGGCGTTGCGGCTGCCCGGCTGGTCGGCGCGCGAGGATTCCCAGTAGTCGCGCTGCTCGTTGCCGGGCGACAATGACTGGAGGAACCGCTCGGTGGCCATATCGTAATCGAAATTATCGCTGCGGTTCTGATACTGCGCGCTGTCGACCACGCGGATTTGCGCCTCGATCCCGGCGCGTTCCAGGTTGCGGACGAAGGGTTGGACGACACGCTCCAGATCGGCTTGGACCAGCAGGATCTCGAAGCGGAAGGGTTGGCCCTCGGCGTTGGTCAACTTGCCGTTCTTCAACTCCCAACCCGCCTCCTTCAGCAGGCCGAGTGCTGTGCGCAGGCTGCCACGGATGTTGCCGCTGGCATCGGTCTTCGGCGGCTCATAGGGCTTGGTGAACACCTCGTCCGGGATCTGGCCGCGCAGCGGTTCCAGCAGCTTCAGCTCCTCCGGGGAGGGAAGCCCGGTGGCGGCCAGTTCGGTGTTGGCGAAATAGCTCTTGGTGCGCTGATAGAGGCCGTAGGACAGGTTGGCCCGCGTCCATTCATAATCAAACAGGTAATTCAGCGCCTCCCGCACGCGGCGATCCTGGAAGATCGGGCGGCGGATGTTGAAGACGAAGGCTTGCATTCCCTGCGGATCTTCGTTCTTCAACTCCTCCCGGATGATCTGACCGCTTTCGATCGCGGGGGTTTTGTAACCGGTGACCCAGTTCTTCGACGAGTTCTCCAGCCGGAAATCATAGGCGCCGGCCTTGAACGCCTCGAAGGCGACGTCTAGGTCGCGGTAATAGTCGTAGCGGATGCGGTCGAAATTGTAGCGGCCGCGGTTGATCGGCAGATCCCGGCCCCACCAGTCCTTGACCCGTTCATAGGTGATGGCGCGGCCGGGCTGGACATCGACCACCTTGTAGGGGCCGCTGCCGAGCAGGGGCTCCAGCGTCGTGGCGGCGAAATCGCGGTTGGCGAAGAACTGTTTGGGCAGCACCGGCAGCTGGCCCATGATGACCGGAAGCTCGGGGTTGTCGCCATTCCGGAACGAGAACCTGACCGTGCGTTCGCCGGTCTTCTCCGCCTTCACCACATCGGCGTAATAGGTGCGGTAGAGCGGGTGGCCCTTTTCCTTCAGGGTGTCGAAGCTCCAGATCACGTCGTCGGCGGTGACCGGCGTGCCGTCGTGGAAGCGGGCCTGGGGACGCAGGGTGAAGGCGACCCAGGTCCGGTCGTCGGCGACCTGGATGGTCTCGGCCAGCAGGCCATATTCGGTGAGTCCGCCCTCGTCGCCGTTGCTGGTGGTCAGCGTCTCGAACACCAGCCCGGCCCCGGCGGCGGCCTGTCCGCGCAGGATGAAGGGGTTGAGGTTGTCGAAGGCGCCGAAGGCCATCATCTTGACCTCGCCGCCTTTCGGGGCGTCGGGGTTGACATAGTCGAGATGCTGGAAGTCCGGCCCGTATTTCGGCGCTCCATGCAGACTCAGGGCATGGCCGCCCTGGCTCTGCGCCGCCAGCGGGGAGGCCATCAGCAGGAGCCCCGCGACCGCTCCGGCCACGCCACTGCCCAGCCCACGGCCCAGCCCCCTGCCCAATCGGCCTCCCAGCGACCGCATCCGACCCGCCATTCCCGATCCCCTCCCTTGCCCGTTTTGCCGAAAGCTCTTCAGTCTGATGGAGTTAGCCCCGCAATGGGGCGGCATCAAGGCTGTGCGGCCTTCTTGGTCGCATCGACCCACCAGGTCGCCGGGAAATTGGTGCTGCGGAAGCCCTGGTCGTATTTCGGCCAGACCGTGGGATGGGCCAGCCACGCCTTGTGGGCGACCCAGCTGTCCGGGTTGTGCCATTGCGGCACCATGTAGAAGCCCCACAGCAGAACGCGGTCGAGCGCGCGGGTGGCGGCCTGGACGGTTTCCAGATCCTTCGCCGTCAGCGCCTTCTCGATCATCGCGTCGGCCACCGGGTCATGGATGCCGGAATAATTGGCCGATCCCTTGAGGCCGGCGGCGGCGGAGCCGAAATAGCTGCGCAGCTCGGTGCCGGGCGGGGTGAAGAAGGCGAGATTGATGGTGGTGGCGTCGAAATCGAACTCGTCGAGCCGCGCCTGATACTGGGCGGTGTCGACGAGGCGCATGGTGGCGTCGATGCCGATCCGGCGCAGGGTCTCGATATAGGGCTGGGTGACACGGGTCAGCGCGCCGGTGCCGTCGAGGAACTCGATCGCCATCACCGCGCCGGTCTTCACGTTGGTCAGCTTGCCGTTGCGGGTCTCCCAGCCGGCCTCCTTGAACAGGCGCGTCGCCTCGCGGACCTGGGCGCGGTTGTTGCCGCCGCCGTCGGTGGCCGGCAGGGTGAAGGGCTGGGTCAGCAGCCGCTCGGACAGTTGCGCCTTGAACGGCTCCAGCAGGGCCAGCTCCGCCGGAGTGGGCGGCCCCTTGGCGCCGAAGTCGGAATTGGGGAAGTTGCTCAGCGTCCGTTTGTACTGGCCATAGAGGATGTTCTTCTGGATCCAGTCGAAATCGAACAGCAGGGTCAGCGCCTCGCGCACGCGCGGGTCGGCGAACTTGTCGCGGCGGGTGTTCAGGCGGAAGCCCTGGGCGCCCAGCGGCAGCTCGCTCGGCACCTCCAGCTTCAGGACGCGGCCGTCCCTGGCGGCGGGGAAGTCGTAGCCGGTGGTCCAGCGCGCCGCCCGGTATTCGCCGCGGAAATCATAGGCGCCGGCCTTGAACGCCTCGAACATCACGTCGTCGTCACGGTAGAAATCATCCTTCACCGTGTCGAAATTGTAGAAGCCGCGCGCGGTCGGCAGATCCTTCGCCCACCAGTCGGCGACCCGCTCATAGGTGATGGAGCGGCCGGGATCGACCGTTTTGATGCGGTAGGGACCGCTGCCCAGCACCGGTTCCAGCGTCGTCTTGGCGATGTCACGACCGTTCGATGTCCACCAATGCTTGGGCTGGGGCGAGAAGGTGGTGGCGAAATCGATGATCGGCTTGATCTCCCCGGTGCCGGTCAGGGTGATCTTGAAACGGCGCTCGTCCAGCGCCTCGACCTTGGCGATGTGGTCGAGAAAGGATTTGAGGAAGGGCGCGCCATGGGCCTGGATCGCGTCCCAGGTGAAGACGATGTCGGCGCTGGTGATCGGCGCGCCGTCATGCCAACGCGCACCCTGGCGCAGCGTGAAGACCGCCCAGCCGTAATCGTCGGGGAGCTCCACGCTTTCGGCGAGATGGGCATAGGCGGCGTCGAGTTCCCAGCCGGAGCCGACCATCAGCGTGTCGGAGATCAGCCCCAGCGTGCGCGGCCGCACCCCGCGCAGGATCAGCGTGTTCAGGCTGTCATAGGTGCCCGGCTGCGATTCCGCCACCCCGATCGAGCCGCCCTTGGGCGCGTCGGGATTGACCTGGGGGAAATGGGTGAAGCCGGGCTTGAACCGCGGCTCGCCGAACTGCCTCAGCGCGGTGACGGTTCTGGTCGCCGCGAGGGCGGGCGCGAGGGCGGCCGGCGCGGCCAGGGTCAGGATCGTGGCGGCGAGGACGAGAAGGCGGCGCATCGGCGGTCCTGTGCGGGGGACGGGCATTCTGGTTAGATTGCCACGCCGGCCCCCCGGTCAAGCGCAATCCTCTGGCGCAATCCTCTGGCGCGATTCCCAAGCGCAATTGGGCTGCGGGGTCAGAGGCCCGGCACCGCCCGCCAATGGTCGGCCATGCGGTCCATCAGCTGGCGGTAGCGGCGGTCGGTCCGCATCAGCTTGCGCAGCGCCTTGCCGTTGCGCGGGTCGGCCAGCATCCAGCGCTCCGCCGCCGCCTGATGTTCGGGATGGATCGACAGGATGTAGAAGCCGGCCTGTTCCGCGGACGAGATGTCCGCCTCCCGCAGCCCCTCCAGGATGGCGCCGACATAGATCGGCAGCACCCGGCGGAAATCCTCCGGCCCGCTCGCCGCCTGCCCCTCGGCCTCGGCAAGGTCGGCGGAGGCGCCGCCGCCGGCCATCAGCGCCTGCCGCTCCGCCGCCGGCAGGGCGAAGAAGGCGTCCAGACCCAGCAGCAGGTCGCAGATGGTCTTCTTGCGCACCATCCAGTTGGACCCGTCCGACACCCGCGCCGCCAGCCCTTCCAGAAAGGGCTTCAGCTTTTCAGGGGAGGTTTCGAAGACGGAACGGGCGGGCGGGTCGATGGAGATCATTTCGGAGTCCGAACGGATGATTGATGGCGGTGGTTCGGCCAGCCAGCTCAGCCGGCGAGGGCGGCCATGGCCTCCCGGTGGGTCCGCGGGTCGCCGGCGGCGATCACCCGGCCGCCGGAGGTGGCGTCAAGCGGCTTGCCCTCCCAATCCGTCATCACCCCGCCGGCTCCGGTCACCACCGGCACCAGGGCGGCGAAGTCGTACAGCTTCAGCCCCGACTCGACGACGAGGTCGTAATAGCCCGACGCCAGCAGGCCATAGCTGTAGCAGTCGCCGCCATAGGAGGCGGTCTTCACCCTGGCGGCGACGCGGCGGTAGGCCTCGTAATCGCCGCCGGGGAACAGGTCGGGCGAGGTGGTGCCGAACATGGCGGCGGAAAGACCGCCGGGGCAGGGGCGCACCCGCACCGGCTGGCCGTTGTGGGTGGTCGGGCGGCCCTCGACGCCGATCCAGCGGTCGCCGACGATGGGCTGGTCGATGATGCCCAGCACCGGGCGGCCCTGGTGCAGCAGGGCGATCAGCGTGCCGAAGATCGGCCGCCCGGTGATGAAGGATTTGGTGCCGTCGATCGGGTCGATCACCCACACCCACTCCGCGTCCAGATTCTTGACGCCATGCTCCTCGCCATGAATGCCGTCGTCGGGGCGCTGGCTTTCGATGATGGTGCGGATGACATGCTCCGCCTCGCGGTCGGCGACGGTGACCGGCGAGGCGTCGGCCTTGTCGTCGATGGCGACGGGGGTGCGGAAATAACGGCGGACCACGCTGCCGCCGGAGTCGGCCAACCGCTGGGCGAGCGCCACCATCGGGGCGGGGCAGGGTTCGGTCATGGTCGCTCCTTGAAAGCTGCTGTCGGAATCGGTCGCCGCATCCTAACGGCGCGGGTTCGCCCCGGAAACCCGAAAGCGCCCGGCGCATCATCCGGGGCCGGGCGCTCTCGGGTTCCCGGGGACAAGCCCGATTTGCGCTGGACAGCTCATCCGCCGGGAGGGCTTTCCGGCCGGCGCGTCCTGTGGCAGCCTCGACCGGCCATGACGAACCGCCCCAACATCTACGCCGCCGCGCCGGTCGACCGCGCCTCCCTCCGCCGCAAGGACGAGGATTGGCTGACCCAGGCCTGGCTGGCGCCCGCCTCCCGCGTCCTGCCGGTCTGGCAGAGCAGGAGCTTCGTCGCCGGTCCGCAGGAGGCGCCGCGCGCCGTCCTGCTGCCGGCCGACGGGCTGGACGCGGTGCCGATCTTCCTCGGCCTGATGGAGGACGGCACCCCACTCTTCGCCGTCGATCTGTCGATGGTGGAGGAGCCGGACGCCCTGCCGGCGCTGCGCGGCGGCGGCCGCTTCGAGGATCTGCGCGCCACCGGGCCGCTGATGCCGGAAGGGGAGGCGGCGCTGTGC
Organism: Azospirillum sp. B510; assembly: GCF_000010725.1. Classification (NCBI taxonomy): domain Bacteria; kingdom Pseudomonadati; phylum Pseudomonadota; class Alphaproteobacteria; order Rhodospirillales; family Azospirillaceae; genus Azospirillum; species Azospirillum sp. B510. Next base: position 488,103 of record NC_013854.1, read on the forward strand.
GCCTATGCCCGCGGCATGGTGTGGTGGAACGCCCGCCACCGCTTCTGCGGAGTCTGCGGCTCCCCGGCGGCATCGGCGGAAGGCGGCCATGTGCGGCTCTGCACCAATCCGGATTGCGCCACCCAGCATTTCCCGCGCACCGACCCGGCGGTGATCATGCTGGTCCATGACGGCGGCGACCGCGTGGTGCTGGGCCGCCAGAGCCGGTTTCCGCCCGGCATGCATTCGGTTCTCGCCGGCTTCCTCGAACCCGGCGAGAGCCTGGAGGACACGGTGGCCCGCGAGGTGTTCGAGGAGGTCGGGCTGACCGTGACCGACATCCGCTACCGCTCGTCGCAGCCCTGGCCCTTCCCGTCGTCGCTGATGCTGGGCTTCACCGCGCGGGCCACCAGCTTCGCCATCGACACCGGCAACGACGAGCTGGAAAGCGCCGCCTGGTTCGACCGCGCTTTCCTGCGCGGCCATGTGCCGGACGAGAGCTTCCGCCTTCCCCGGACCGACTCGATCGCCAACCGCCTGATCCGGGAATGGCTGGCGGAGGGGTGATCAACCTTCCTCAATGCCAGTGCCGCGTCTCCGCGGCCCGGTGGGGAGAGTGGCGGCGATCGAAGGGGTTGGGGTGGCGGGCGCAGGTGTCGTTGTACAGCGCCAGCAGCGTCGCGGTCTCGGCCGGGTTGTGATGGGCGCGGCAGAGATTGTCCCACACCATCTGACGGACGGCGGCGTCACCCCAGGGTTCGTTGAGAAAGGCCGCCCCCTTCTCAAGCGCGGTCATGAAGGGGAGATGTTCGTGAGTGGCGATCTGCGCCACCTCCTCCGCCTCCAGATTGGCCAGTCCCAGACAATCTTCCATCGTGAGCATGGCAACCTCCATCCATGGCGCCATGGCCGTCGGCGGGGTCTCACCCGTCAGCCGCCGTGGGAGTGTGCCGTGTTGTGGTCGGTCCTGTTCGTGGTCGCTTGAAACCGACCCGTTCCAGCCCCTCCTTTATAACAACTTCCGCTAATCTTTCCCAGGCCCCGGCTCTCGTGACGCGGGTTAAGTCACGTCACTGCGGCGGAATGACGCGCGACTTGCGGCAATCGCGAAACAGGCTTGATGTGTCGCGGGAGGGACTCAGTCCTCGCCGATGCGCTGGCTGTCCTGATAGCGGAAGGGGTTGGCCGGATAGACGCCGAGGATCTTCACCTCGCGGGCGAAGAAATCCAGCTCCTCCAGCGCGAGGCGCAGCGGGCGCTCGTCCGGATGGCCCTCGACGTCGGCATAGAACTGGGTCTGGGTGAAATGGCCGCCGACCATGTAGCTTTCCAGCTTGGTCATGTTGATGCCGTTGGTGGCGAAGCCGCCCAGCGCCTTGTAGAGCGCCGCCGGCACGCTGCGGACGCGGAAGACGAAGGTGGTGATCGTCTTGCAGGATCCGGCGGCCGGCAGCTTCGGCTCGCGCGCCAGGATCAGGAAGCGGGTGGTGTTGTGGCTGGCGTCCTCGATCCCGCTCTTCAGGATGTCGAGGCCGTAGATCTCGGCGGCCAGCGAGGAGGCGATGGCGGCATGGCGCGGATCGTTCAGCGCCGCGATCTCCTTCGCCGCCCCCGCCGTGTCGGCATGGTTGATCGGCTCCAGGCCCAGGCCGCGGATGGCGGTCTGGCATTGCGACAGCGCCTGGATGTGGCTGCGCACCGTCCGGATGCTGTCCAGCGTGGCGCCCTTCGGCGCCAGCAGCTGATGGTTCACCCGCTGGAAATGCTCGCCGATGATGTGCAGGCCGCCTTCGGGCAGCAGGTAATGGTTGTCGGCGACGCGGCCGGCGATGGAATTCTCCACCGGGATCATCGCCAGCGAGGCCCGGCCCTCGCGCACGGCGGCGAAGGCGTCGTCGAAGGTGGCGCAGGGCATCGTCGTCATGGTCGGCCGGGCGTTGCGGCAGGCCAGATCGGAATAGGCGCCGGGGAAGCCCTGGAAGGCGATGATGTTGGACGTGCCCATGAACGGAATTCCCCCGGCGAATCTTATAACAAGGCTTGTGAGTGGGTGGTCTGTCAGGCGTCAGCCGGCGTCGCGGCCGGACAGCAGGGCGCAGGCGCGCTCCAGGTCGGCGGGAGTATCGACACCCAGCGGAACCGCGTCAACGACCGCCGCGTCGATGCGCATGCCGTTGGACAGGGCGCGCAGCTGTTCCAGCCTTTCGCGCCGCTCCAGCACCGAGGGCGGCAGCGAGACGAAACGCTCCAGCGCCGCCCGGCGGTAGGCGTAGAGGCCGATGTGGTGATGGAGCGGGCCGTCGCCGGTCGGGGCGGTGGCGCGGGTGAAATAGAGCGCGCGGCCCAGCCGGGCTCCCGCCGGCAGTTCCAGCACCGCCTTTACCACGTTGGGATCGGTCCGCTCCTCCTCCCGCGTGATCTCGGCCACCAGGGTGGCGATGTCGACCTCCGGGTCGGCCAGCGGGGCGAAGGCGGCGCGCACGCTCTCCGGTTCGATGGTCGGCAGGTCGCCCTGCACATTCACCACCGCGTCGTGACGCCCGTCCGGATCGATCAGCCGCAGCGCCTCGAAGATGCGGTCGGAGCCCGAGGGATGGTCGGGCCGCGTCAGCACGGCGGTGCCGCCGGCGGCCTCGACCGCGCGGGCGATCTCCGGTTCGGCGCAGGCCACCACCACCGGGCCGATCTCCGCCTCCAGGGCGCGGCGCAGCACATGGACGATCATCGGCGCGCCGAGGATGTCGGCCAGCGGCTTGCCGGGCAGCCGGGTCGAGGCCATGCGCGCCGGGATCACCACGACCGGGTTGGCGGGACGGCCGCCGGCGCGTTTGCCGGGGGAGGCGGCGGAGTGGTTGGCGGAGGTGGCGGTCGGCATGGCGCGGAAACTCCGGTGGGACGGTCCGGTCGATCACGGATTCGTGACATGACCGGCGCGGGTGAACCACGGACGCCGGGGCGGCGTCAAGGGCCGGCATCGCGCATCCCTGTCATGGGGCAGGCGTCAAGTCGGTGGCGGGACGCGACATATCCTGTTTTGCGATGCAGCGTAATGCGCAAGTAAATTAAGAGGCTGGTGACTGCGGCAAATTTGTATGCGACCTTTTTTCGCGGTCCGCCGGGCTATGACAAGCTTCGGACCGCGGGCTATGGTAGCCGCGGCGCGTTCAGCCGCGGGCGGGAGAAACGCCGGGTGCACTGAAATTAGGGAACAAAGGGGCTCATCAATGAGCATGGAGTGGAACAAGATTTTCGGCGCCGTGCTGCTGGCCGGGCTGATCGCGATGCTGGCAGGATTCGCGTCCAAGGTGCTGGTTCATTCGAAGCCGCTCGAAAAGAGCGTCTATGTCGTCGCGACGCCCGAGGGGGCAAGCGCGCCCGCCGACAAGGGTGCCGCTCCCACCGGCCCGGCGCCGATCGCGCCGCTGCTCGCCGCCGCCAGCCCGGACGCCGGCCAGAAGGTCGCCAAGGCCTGCGCCGCCTGCCACAGCTTCGACAAGGGCGGTGCCGCCAAGGTCGGACCCAACCTGTATGGCGTCGTCGGCGGCCCGAAGGGGCACATGTCGGGCTTCGGTTACTCCGACGCGCTGGTCAAGACCGGCGGCAGCTGGAGCTATGACGAGCTGAACAAGTTCCTCTATGATCCGAAGGCCTATGCCCCGGGGACCAAGATGACCTTCGCCGGTCTGAAGAAGGACGAGGACCGCGCCGCCGTCATCGCCTATCTGCGCTCGCTGGCCGACAGCCCGCAGCCGCTGCCGCAATAACCGCCGCGACGATCAAGGTGCCGGGCGTCCCCCGGCTGAACAATCGAAGGCCCTGCTCTCCCGGGAGGGCGGGGCCTTTTTCCGTTCGCGGTCCCGCGCGCCGATCCGGCGCCTACCGGCGCAGGCCGCGGGCGATCTCCAGATAGTCGGGCTCGTTCTCCGGGGTCAGCCAGCCGTGGCGGATCAGGAAATCGGTCACCACGAGGTTGACGTTGAATTTCCAGTCATCGCCGCCGCGCACCGACTCCGCCACCTTGTCCAGCGGCCAGAGCTCGAAGGACTCGACCTCGCCGTCGGTGTTGACCGGGATGAGGTCGGGCGGCAGTTCCAGGTCATAGACGAACAGGCGGTCGCGCTTCAGCCCGGCCGGGGTCTCCATCATGTAGCTGATGGCGCCCACCGGCACCGCCAGCCGTGCGGTCGCCGCGTCCAGCCCGGCCTCCTCGGCGGCCTCCTTCTCCAGATTCTCGGCCAGGCTCAGGCCGATGGGCTGACCGCCGGCGATCAGGTTGTCGAGCTGTCCGGGGGCGATTTCGCGGTCGCGGGCGCGGCGGCCGACCCACAACGACAGGCCGCCGGAGCCGGTGCGGACGAAGCCGTTGATGTGGAGGCCATAGGCCTCGATCCCGAAGGCGCCGACGGCGGCGCGGTCCAGCCGGGCCAGCGGCTCCGCTCCCCAGCGTGGCAGGACCGGATAATATTCCCCGCGCAGCGCCTTGACCGTGCCCTGTTCCACCAGAAAGGCGGCGGCATGGTCGAGCAGGGTGGAGCGCGCCTCGAAATCCCGGATCCCTGGCGCGATGGTCAGCCGCTCGGCGGTGACGACGAAGCCGGGATCGACGCCGGGCAGTGCCTCGGCCAGGGTGTGGCGCACCCAGCCCACGGTGTGGCCGTCCAGCTCGAACGGGCGGAAGCCGGACAGGTCATGCGCGTTGCACGCGCGGATATGATCGAGGAAGCTCATGCCGTCCATCTAAGCGGGGGCGGGCGGGCGGCGCAACCGCTCATCCAGGGCAGTCCCAGGGCAGAGGGCCCAGGGCGGTCCGGGGGCTTGTCCGGCCCGTCATGACCTTCGGCATCTTGCGCGGCACTGGTTGCCATCGTACACAATACGGGTCACGAAATGACCGCCGGTGCGCATCCGCCTGGGGTCGCTCAAGCGAAGGGGCGGGGCGTGGTGGCTGACCGATCGGCTGAGATCGCTGCGATGGGCAAGACGGAGACGCTGTTCGGCGCCCTGTCGGTCCTGGTGGTCGAGGATGAATCCTTCACCCGGATGGTGTTGGCCAAGATGCTGGGCGCGCTGGGCGTCAAGGCGGTGCATCAGGCCGCCGACGGCGAATCGGGGCTCGCCGCCGTCGCCGCCCATTCCCCCGATCTGGTTCTGTGCGACGTGGAAATGCAGCCAATGGACGGTTTTGGATTCGTCCAGAAGTTGCGTGTCAGTGGCGAGCCGCGCGGCAGCGCCTTGCCGGTCGTGCTGATGAGCGGCCGTGTCGATGACGACCGCAAGGCCAAGGCGCAGGCCAGCGGAGCCGACCGGGTGCTGGTCAAGCCGGTCACGCCGGCCAGTCTGCGCGAAGCCCTGGCGATGGCGACGGCCGCCCAGCCGGCCTGAGGCCCGCCTGATCTGGGAATTGTGCGAAACTCGGGTCATCCCTTGGAAATCCGGGACAGCCGCGCTTGGCAAGGGGCCATGCGCGAGCGGGCCAAAAAAATGTCCTGAGCCGTGGCAAGCCTGCCAAGTGGTTGAAACAGTTCGGTAATCGAGCGGTAACGATTCGCCGTGCCCCATCCTTGTCCGACCGCCTCCAAATTTCCGCCTTGTTGATGGGCATGATTGGGACGCAACATCGTCGGAAAGAGGTGTTGTGAGGCCCGGCTGCCATCGCGGCAAGCCACTGCGGCAAACCGCAACGCCCCTTGCGGGAATTGTTAAGGTTTGGAGTTCAGCATCGACGGTAATTCCCTGCGCCGTGCTTGGTCGAGGCGGCGCGCTTGCTTGAGGAGGCCGATGGCGTGATCAGGAGCGCCCAGTCGAATCGCAATGGGCACCTCTCCCCGACTGGACGGGCAATGACGATTGCCGCCGGTTTCACGCCGTCACCCGCCGATGCCGTCACACTTTTTTCGCCGAACCTTCCGCCGCTCTCGCGGGTTGAGAGGGCGCGCTCGCCGCACCCATACCAGCCATGGGACCTAGGTCCTAAGGCCGAGGCCGGCTTCAAGGCCGGCTCAAAGGCGGGCATTCCGGCTATGGAGCCTGAATGCCTGGAAAGCTCCAGGTGGAGCATTACATTCAAAAATGACTCGTTCGGGGGTTGCCGCGTCGTGAGACGGACGGCTCCCGGCCCTCAAAGGACCGTTCCTTACACCAGACCGCTGGCTTCTACCGCTGAGCGGGAAGGTTGCGGACCCGATGCGGTCGGCGCCTTCCCTGGAGTGCCCCTTGGATCGCGGCATGCGCCGCGCCCTGCCGCCGCAGCCACCGGCGGCGCCCCGGCGCATCGGACCAGATAAGACGGAGCGACGAATGTTCCCGGCCGACGAACTGTTCACGCGCTACACGCAGAATTACGAGACCCGCCGCGAGACCGAGATGTCCTTGATGGACTATCTCCAGCTGTGCCGCGACGATCCCATGGCCTACGCCTCGGCCGCCGAACGCATCCTCGCCGCCATCGGCGAGCCGGAGGTGGTCGATACGGCCCGCGACCCGCGCCTGGGCCGCATCTTCATGAACCGGACCATCAAGGTCTATCCCGCCTTCTCCGAGTTCTACGGCATGGAGGAGACGATCGAACGGATCGTCGGCTTCTTCCGCCACGCCGCCCAGGGACTGGAGGAGCGCAAGCAGATCCTCTACCTGCTGGGTCCGGTCGGCGGCGGCAAGTCGTCGCTGGCCGAACGGCTGAAATCGCTGGTGGAGAAATGCCCGATCTATGTCCTGAAGGCCGGCAAGGAGATCAGCCCGACCTTTGAAAGCCCGCTCGGCCTGTTCAACCCGGACGAGATCGGCGACGAGCTGGAGGATCGCTTCGGCATCCCCAAGCGCCGCCTGACCGGGTTGATGAGCCCGTGGGCGGTCAAGCGCCTCGACGAGTTCGGCGGCGACATCACCCGCTTCAAGGTGGTGAAGCTGCACCCCAGCAAGCTGCGCCAGATCGGCGTGACCAAGACCGAGCCGGGCGACGAGAACAACCAGGACATCTCGTCCCTGGTCGGCAAGGTCGACATCCGCAAGCTGGAGATCTACAGCCAGAACGATCCCGACGCCTACAGCTTCTCCGGCGGCCTGAACCGGGCGACCCAGGGCATGCTGGAATTCGTCGAGATGTTCAAGGCGCCGATCAAGATGCTGCATCCCCTGCTGACCGCGACGCAGGAGGGCAATTATGTCGGGTCGGAGAATATCGGCGCCATCCCCTTCCAGGGCGTGATCCTGGCCCACTCCAACGAGGCGGAGTGGCAGACCTTCAAGAACAACAAGAACAACGAGGCCTTCATCGACCGCATCTGCGTGATCAAGGTCCCCTACTGCCTGCGGGTGGCGGAGGAGCAGAAGATCTACGACAAGCTGGTGCGCGGCTCCGATCTGGCGACCGCCCCCTGCGCGCCGTCGACCTTGGAGATGCTGGCCCGCTTCTCGGTGCTGTCGCGCCTGCGCGAGCATCCCAACAGCAGCTTCTACAGCAAGATGCGGGTCTATGACGGCGAGAGCGTCAAGGAGACCGATCCCAAGGCCAAGTCGATGCAGGAGTACAAGGACCAGGCCGGCGTCGACGAGGGTATGGGCGGCATCTCCACCCGCTTCGCCTTCAAGGTGCTCGCCTCGACCTTCAACTACGACTCGACCGAGATTTCGGCCGATCCGGTCCATCTGATGTATGTGCTGGAACAGGCGATCAAGCGCGAACAATTCCCGGAGGAGACCGAGAAGAAATACGTCGAGTTCATCAAGGCCGAACTCGCCCCGCGCTATGCCGAGTTCATCGGCAACGAGATCCAGAAGGCCTATCTGGAATCCTACTCCGACTATGGCCAGAACCTGTTCGACCGCTATGTCGATTACGCCGATGCCTGGATCGAGGATCAGGACTTCAAGGATCCCGACACCGGCCAGCTGATGAACCGCGAACTGCTGAACCAGGAGCTGACCAAGATCGAGAAGCCGGCGGGCATCGCCAACCCGAAGGATTTCCGCAACGAGGTGGTGAAGTTCGCCCTCAGGGCGCGGGCCGCCAATGCCGGACGCAACCCGTCCTGGACCAGCTACGAGAAGATCCGCGAGGTGATCGAGAAGCGGATGTTCAGCCAGGTCGAGGATCTGCTGCCGGTGATCAGCTTCGGCTCGAAGAAGGATGGCGAGACCGAGAAGAAGCACACCGAGTTCGTCTCGCGCATGATGACGCGCGGCTATACCGAGCGGCAGGTCCGCCGGCTGGTCGAGTGGTACATGCGGGTGAAACAGGCGGGCTGAGGCCGGTGGACTGATGCCATGGACGGGGGGACGCGGAATTGCCGCGGGGTGGGGCGTTGCAACGCCCCGCGGCAACCCCACTGTCATAGAATGCTGTCAGAGTGTGAAGGCCGCGTGACGAAACGGGTGGGAGGGCCAGCCCCTTGATGAACATCATCGACCGTCGCCTGAACCCGCAGGGCAAGAGCCTGGCCAACCGCCAGCGTTTCCTGCGCCGCGCCAAGGAACAGGTGGTCAAGGCGGTCCGCGACGCCTCGGGAAAACGGGGCATCCAGGATATCGAGAATGGCGAGAAGGTGACGATCGCCGCCGGCGGGGTGCGCGAGCCGTCCTTCCATCGCGCCTCCCAGGGCGGCGTGCGCGATTACGTGGTTCCCGGCAACAAGGAGTATGTGGAAGGCGACACCATCCAGCGCCCGGACGGCGGCGGTGGCGGGCGCGGCAGCGAGGGCAGCGCCGACGGCGAGGGCGAGGACGAGTTCCGCTTCGTCCTGTCGCGCGACGAGTTCCTCGACATCTTCCTGGAGGATCTGGAGCTTCCCGATCTGGTGAAGCAGAAGGTCAAGCAGTCGGAATCGCACACGCTGACCAGGGCCGGCTATTCGGTGTCGGGCTCTCCGGCCAACCTGAACCTCGTCCGCACCATGCGGAACAGCCTGTCGCGCCGCATCGCGCTGAAGCGCCCCAAGCGCGACGAGATCCGCGAGATGGAGGAGCTGCTGCGCGAGGCGGAGGAAGCGGGCGAGGATGCCGAGCAGATCCAGGCGCTGCGCGAACAGCTGGAACGCATCGTCCTGCGCTCCCGCCGCATCCCCTTCATCGACCCGATCGACGTCCGCTACAACCGGTTCGAGACGGTGCCGAAGCCGATCGCCCAGGCGGTGATGTTCTGCCTGATGGACGTCTCCGGCTCGATGACCGAGCACATGAAGGATCTGGCCAAGCGCTTCTTCATGCTGCTCTACCTGTTCCTGAAGCGGCGCTACCGCTCCGTCGACATCGTCTTCATCCGCCACACCCACGAGGCCAAGGAGGTCGACGAGGAGACCTTCTTCTACTCCACCGAGACCGGCGGCACCGTGGTGTCGACGGCGCTGGAGGAGATGCGGAAGGTGGTGGAGGAGCGCTACCCGCACAATGAATGGAACATCTATGCCGCCCAGGCGTCGGACGGCGACAACATGTCGTCGGACAACGCCAAGTCGGCGACCCTGCTGCGCGACGTCATCCTGCCGATGTGCCAGTATTTCGCCTATATCGAGGTGGCGGCGGAACACAATATGGGCCTGTCGGCGCTGGGCCGCGAAACCGAGCTGTGGCGCACCTACAAGCAGGTGCAGAGCCCGGAACGCCCGTTGGCGATGCGCCGGGTCCGCTCCCGCCGGGAGATCTTCCCGGTCTTCCGCGAGCTGTTCGCCCGCGAGAAGGCGGGGGCCTGAGGGGTCATAAGGAAATCACCGCCCCATCCCGTATAGGGGGCGGGGGCGGTAGGGGGAGATCGAGAATGACCGCTGTGATCACCAGACCCGAGGCGCTGCTGTATGACGGCGTCGAGTGGGATTACGACAAGATCAAGCGCGTCTATGACGCCGTCGAGCATATCGCGCTGAAGGAGATGGGCCTCGACGTCTATCCCAACCAGATCGAGGTCATCACCGCCGAGCAGATGCTCGACGCCTATTCGTCCATCGGCATGCCGCTGATGTACAAGCACTGGTCCTTCGGCAAGCATTTCGCCCGCGACGAGATGATGTACCGCAAGGGCTATCGCGGCCTCGCCTACGAGATCGTCATCAACTCCAGCCCTTGCATCAGCTACATCATGGAAGAGAACACCATGACGATGCAGACGCTGGTCATCGCCCACGCCGCCTTCGGACACAATCATTTCTTCAAGAACAACCAGCTGTTCCAGCAATGGACCGATGCCGAGGGCATCCTCGACTATCTGGAATTCGCCAAGACCTACATCACCCATTGCGAGGAACGCTATGGCCATGCCGCGGTGGAGCGGGTGCTGGACGCCGCCCACGCGCTGATGAGCCAGGGCGTCCACAAATACCCGAAGAAGCGCTCCGACCTGCGGACCGAGCAGCGGCGCGAGCGCGAGCGGCAGGAATATCAGGACCAGACCTTCAATGATTTGTGGCGCACCGTGCCCAAAACCGCCGCCGGTCCGCGCCCGGCCAAGTCGGTGTCGGAGCGCAAGAAGCTTCTCGGCCTGCCGGAAGAGAACATCCTCTATTTCCTGGAGAAGAAGGCGCCGCGGCTGGAGCATTGGCAGCGCGAGATCCTGCGCATCGTCCGCCACATCTCGCAATATTTCTATCCGCAGAAACAGACCAAGGTGATGAACGAGGGCTGCGCCACCTATGTCCATTACCAGATCATGAGCCGTCTGCACGAGACCGGCCAGATCAGCGAAGGCGCCTTCCTGGAATTCCTGCACTCGCACACGTCTGTGGTGTTCCAGCCGGAATTCGACGACAAGCGCTTCTCCGGCATCAACCCCTACGCGCTGGGCTTCGCGATGATGCAGGACATCGCCCGCATCGCCGAGACGCCGACCGACGAGGACCGCCAATGGTTCCCCGATCTGGCCGGTCGCGGCGACGGCATGGCGGCGGTGCGCGAGGCCTGGGCCAATTTCCGCGACGAGAGCTTCGTCCTGCAATATCTCAGCCCGCAGCTGATGCGGAAGCTGAAGCTGTTCAGCGTGCGCGACGACGCCGAGGATCCCTATCTGCTGGTCGACCACATCCACAACGAGCGCGGCTATCGCGACATCCGCAAGAAGCTGGCCCGCCAGTACGACCTGGGCCATCTGGAGCCGGACATCCAGATCGTCGACGTCGATCTCGCCGGCGACCGCAAGCTGATCCTGCAACACCGCGTCACCAACGGCGTGCTGCTCGACGAGGGCGATGCCAAGGCGGTGCTGCGCCATATCGCCAACCTATGGGGCTACGAGGTGCAGCTGATCGAGGTGTCGGCGATCTCCGAGGCGATCCTGAAGGAACATGCCGTCACCGCCCCCAGCGGCATCGGCGTGGTGTGACGGCCGCGCCCGGCTCCGCTACACTGCCGGCCGATGAGAGGGCCAATGGCGGGGCGGGAGGCGGCGGTGGCGGATGATCTGTTGGGCGGGGCGGGGCCGGTCGGGCTGGTCAGGGCGCGGCATGGCCTGATGATGTACCGGCGCACCGACAGCGTCGTCGGCCGGTCGCTCGACTATTATGGTGAGTATTTCGAGCAGGAGGTCCTGCTGTTCCGCCAGTGCGTCCGCCCTGGCGACCGGGTGATCGATGTCGGCGCCAACATCGGCGCCCACACGGTGGCGCTGGCCCGGCTGGTCGGCCCCGCCGGCCGGGTTCTGGCGCTGGAACCCATCGACGCCAACCATCGGCTGCTCTGCGGCAATCTGGCGCTGAACGGGCTGGACTGGGCGGACGGCCTGCTGGCCGCCGCCGGGGCCGCCGATGGGACGCTGCATCTGGCCGGCGTGGCGATGGACGAGGAGGGCAATTACGGCGCCCTGTCTCTGGAGGCGCTTGCCGGCGACCGGCCGGTGCCGGTCCATCGTCTCGACGGTATCGCCGGCGCTGACCGCATCCGCCTGATCAAGATCGATGTCGAGGGGATGGAGGCCGAGGTGCTGGACGGCGCGCGTGGCCTGATCGCCCGCGACCGCCCGGTCCTCTATGTGGAAAACGACCGTCCCGACGGCTCGGCGGCCCTGATCGGCCTGCTGGGCGAGCTGGGCTATGCCTGCTACTGGTATTTGCCGGCCTTCCACAATCCCGCCAACTTCGCCGGCCGGTCGGAGCCGATCTTCGGCCATGGGCTGGTCGACAATGGGACGGAGATCCACGGGCTCGGCATGGGGATCAACCTGTTCTGCCTGCCGGCCGAGGTGGCCGGGCGGGTCAACGGCCTGCTGCCCGTCGCCGGCCCGGACGAACATCCGCTGCGACGCGGCCATAACAGGCGCTTCATTGGCGGCTGAATCGGCGGTTGAGTCGGGGTCTGATGGCTCGCGGCCCGACGGCGCGGGCCGGGATGCGGACGTCCGCGGTCAACGCTCCGGTTCCGGCTTGATGCCGGCATCCTTCATCGCGTGGATCAAATCCAGCATCACGGTGCTGATGTCGGGAAAGGAGAGCGCCACCGCCCGGCGGTCGGGGTCCAGCCGGACGACATGGGCGATCTGCCGGCCGCCGACCCGATGGACCGCCTTGTCCGGACCGACGGTCTCCGGGATCTCCGGGCAACGCAGCTCCAGCCGCAGCTTGCCGCCGACGGCATGGGCGAATTCCTCCGGCGGCAGATCGACCAGCAGGCCGCGGGTCGACCAGTTGATCGTGGCGCACCGCCGTCCCTCCGCCTCCACCGCCAGCACCGGATCCATGTAGCGGATGGCGCGGCGGCGTTCGATCCCGTTCGGCGGCTTGGCGCCGACATCATGCTGGTCGAGCTTGCGTTTGGCCGCCTGCTTGGTGCGCTCGTCCACCCCGTCCTTGCTGGTCATCAGCGTCGCCTGGACGCGGCGCTCGACGCCGTGGCGGAAGTCGTCGTCGGCCCCGAAGCGCAGGGCCTTGGCGAAATGGTCCTTGGCCTGGGTCAACAGCGCGTTGCGCCCCTTCTCGTCGCCGCGATGGCCGCAGCGTTCGGCCTGGACCAGCAGGGAATCGACGCTGCGCTGATAGGCGCCGCGCTGGATGGCGCGGGTCAGTTCGCGGAACTCGGTGGCGCGCAGCGTCGGGAACTCGCGGGTCTTCAGCAGGCCGGCGAGCCCCTCCGCCAGGGACTCGACACGGGTTGGATCGCCGGTCTCCGCCTCCCGGCGCAGCGACCGCACCGCCTCTTCCGCTTTGCGAAGCAACTGGTCCTCCAGTTTCCTGCGCTGGTCGGCGTCCATCACGGGCATGGCGCGGCGTTCCACAGAGGTCGGTTGTATGAGGATAGCGCAACCGCATGCCGGGCGACAGAGCGGACAGCGATAGTTAACGCCGCACCTGCGGGGCGCCCCAGTGGGACTCGACCGGATTTCAATTTGTCCCGCGACGGCTTCTTTATCTGTCAGGACAAACGGATCGGGCAGCGGGGACGGGCGGACGATGGGCAGGAGCAAGGATGGGACAGCTGGGGCCGAAGCCGGGCTGGACGTGTTGAAAGCCGCCCTGACCGGCCTGTTGTCCGAGGACAGCACAGGCCCGGCCCCGGCCGGGACCGCGCTCGTCGCCTTCATCCGCGGCCGGGGCGCCGATGCCGGGCCGGTGCGCACGCTGGTCCTGCGCCGCCGGTCACCGCGGTCCGCCGAGGGTGACGAGCCGAAGCCGAACGGCCGCATGAGGGACGATCCGGCGGAGCGGCGCGCCTTGGTCTACAGCCTGACCAAGACCATCCTGGCCGCCGCCGTGCTGCGGCTGGCGGCGCGGGGCGCCGTCGATCTCGACGGGCCGGCGGAGCGCTGGCTGCCGGAACTGGCCGGGCGGCCGGGATCGGTCACCGTCGCCCAGATCCTGACCCACCGGGCCGGCCTGCCCGATTACGGCGGCCGGGCCGACTATCATGCCGCCGTCGCCGCCGGCGGGGAGCCCTGGAGCGGTGACGAGTTCCTGGCCCGCTGCGGTGTGAGCCCGGACGGGGAGGGGCCGCCGGTCGGTTCCTTCGCCTATTCCAACATCGGCTATCTGCTGATCGGCCGGCTGCTGGAACGGGCGGGCGGCGCCCCGCTGGCCGAGATGCTGGCACGGGAGGTCTTCGTCCCGCTCGGCCTGTCGAGCGCGTCGCTGCTGTGCGCGCGCGCCGACCTCGACGGTCTGTTCTTCGGGCCGAGCCCGGTCTTCGGCGACAGGCCGGTGGCCGCCGCCTATCATCCCGGCTGGGTGTCGCATGGGGTGGTGGCGATGACGGTCGCCGATGCCTGCCGCTTCCTTCATGGACTGACCGAGGAGTATCTGCCGGGCCTGTTGCTGCGGCGGATGCGGGACGGGCTGCCGGTCGACGGGCCGATGGGCGGACGGCCCTGGGTCGAGCCGTCCTATGGGCTCGGCATGATGGTGGAGCTGGATGCGGCGCCCGGCCCCTATTGGGGCCACACCGGCGGTGGTCCCGGCGTGACGCCGGCGGCCTACCACACGCCGGGACCGCTGCCGGTCTCCGTCGCCGTCTTCCTCGATGGCGAGGATGGCGCGCTCGCCGAATGGATGGCGGTGGAGGTGCTGCATCGTCTGCGCGGCGGGCGATAGGGCGGCGGGCGCGGTAGCCCCCGCCTTTCGCAAGCCGCCAATCCGCACCCTGCTTGTACCGCCTTGCCGCGATCCCATTTCCTGTTCAAGGACAAGTCCGCGTTCCCCGGCCCGGCCGTGATGGCTTAGGCTCGGGGGGTGGCTGTGCCGGGGCAAACCGGCACCGGGAAACAAGAACCGGCAAACAAGATCTCAGGGGAGGAATCGCGCATGGGAGATGCCGCCCGCAAGCTGCCCGACCATCCATGGCTTGCCTCATACCCGCCAACGGTGGATTGGGCGATGCCGATCCCGGCGCGTCCCTTGACCGACCTGCTGGACGATGCCGTCGCCCACCATGGCGACAAGCCCTGCCTGAATTTCCTGGGCAAGCGCACCAGCTATCGCGAGCTTGGCCGGCTGGTCGACCGCGCCGCGCGCGGCTTCCAGGCCATCGGGGTGGGGAAGGGCTCGCGGGTCGGGCTGTTCCTGCCCAACACGCCCTATTACGTCGTCGCCTTCTTCGCCATCCTGAAGGCCGGCGGCACGGTGGTGAACTTCAACCCGCTCTATGCCGAGCGCGAACTGATCCACCAGATCGGCGACAGCGACATCGAGCTGATGGTCACGCTCGACCTCAAGCTGCTGTACGGCAAGATGGCGCGGATGCTGGACGAATCCGGGCTGAAGCGGCTGGTCGTCTGCCGCATGGCCGACATCCTGCCCTTCCCGAAGAACTGGCTGTTCCCCATCGCCAAGAAGGCGGAGATCGCGGTGATCCCGCGCGACGACCGCCATATTCCCTTCGCCCGGCTGATCGCCGATGACGGCCGTCCGGCGCCGGTGGCCATCGACGCGCGCGAGGATGTCGCGGTCCTGCAATATACCGGCGGCACCACCGGCGTGCCCAAGGGCGCGATGCTGACCCATGCCAACCTCTACGCCAACACCATCCAGTGCGCGACCTGGTACGCGGCGAAGGAGCGCAAGCCAGGGGAGGGTGGAGGCGGCAATGGGCAGGAGCGCATGCTGGGCGTTCTGCCGCTGTTCCATGTCTTCGCCATGACCGCGGTGATGAATTTCGGCCTGCATCTGGGGGCGGAGATCGTCCTGCTGCCGCGCTTCGAGCTGGAGCAGGTGATGCGCACCCTGCACAAGGAGCGGATCACCCTGTTCCCCGCCGTGCCGACCATCTACACCGCGATCAACCACCACAGGCATCTGGAGAGGTTCGACCTGTCGTCGATCCGCTTCTGCATGTCGGGCGGCGCGCCGCTGCCGCTGGAGGTGAAGGAGGCGTTCGAGCGGACGACCGGCTGCACGCTGGTCGAGGGCTACGGCCTGTCGGAATGCTCCCCCGTCGCCACCGTCAATCCGGCGGTGCTCCATTCGGACAGGAAGGGCTCCATCGGCCTGCCGCTGCCCGGCACCATCGTCGAGATCGTCAGCCTGGAGGAGCCGCGTCGCGTCCTGCCGCCCGGCGAGAAGGGCGAGGTCTGCATCCGCGGGCCGCAGGTGATGAAGGGCTATTGGCGCCGCCCGGCCGAAACGGCCGAGGCGCTGGCCGACGGCCGGCTGCACACCGGTGATGTCGGGGTGATGGACGCGGACGGCTACACCACCATCGTCGACCGCATCAAGGACATGATCCTGTGCAGCGGCTTCAACGTCTATCCCCGCAATGTGGAGGAGGCGATCTATCTGCATCCCGCCGTCGCCGAATGCGTGGTGGCCGGCGTGCCCGACGCGTATCGCGGCCAGACGGTGAAGGCCTATGTCCGGCTGGATGAGGGGCGGAGCCTGACGGCGGAGGAGCTGACCGCCTTCCTGAAGGACAAGCTGTCGCCGATCGAGATGCCGAAATTCGTGGAATTCCGTCGGGAGCTGCCCAAGACCATGATCGGGAAACTGTCGCGCAAGGCCCTGCTGGACGAGGAGCGGGGCACGCGTGCCGCCGCCACCACGAAAGGCGGGAGCGCATGAGCGCGGATCGGCAGGCCGCTGACCGCAAGGCGGTGCGGGTCCGCATCCAGGGCAAGGTGCAGGGGGTGTGGTATCGCGGCTGGACCGTGGATACCGCGGGCCGGCTCGGCCTGACCGGCTGGGTGCGCAACCGCGGCGACGGCACGGTCGAGGCCCTGTTCGCCGGTCCGGCCGATGCGGTGGACCGCATGCTGGAGGCCTGCCGCCGCGGCCCGCCCTCGGCGATCGTCCGCGACGTGGTGTCCGAACCGGAGCAGGACCCCCGCATGGCCGGGTTCGAACAGCGGCCGACGCTGTGATTCCTTCCGTTTTAGCGTTCCGCTAACCATGACGGCGGCATGTTGGTTGTGACAGCGGTTTGAGGATGATGCCGGGATGACCGCCAGGAAACCGGATGTGGCCGGGGTGGCCGCCATGCTGACCGGCGTCTTCGCCAAGGCGGCGGAGGCGAAGGGCAAGCCTGTCCGCGCGGACGCCCCGTCAGTAGCGGCCCCATCTGTGGCGGCCCCATCTGTGGCGAGGGCGGCTGTGCCGAAGCCGGCCATGGCATCCGGACGGGAGCCGTCGGTCCGCCTCAGCCTGGGGCCGGAGGCGGCGGGGGACGGTCGGGGGCGTCCGTCCGGCGGTTCGGGCGGCGATCTCGTCGACCGTCTGGAGCCGGCGATCCGGGCGCTGGCGCGCGATTTCGGGCGGCTGCTGGCGGCCTTCGGGATGGCCGGGAAGGATGCCGAGGCGGCGGAGGCCGCGCTTGCCGGCCGTTTCGACGCGGTGGAGCGCCGGGCCGCCATCGTGGCACTGGATGGTCCCGCCGGGGAGTTGCGGCCGCTGGCCGGGGAGGACCGGCAGGATGTGTCGGTCGCACTGCGGGATATAGGCCTCACGCTGATCGGCGGGCGGGTCGAGGTCCGGCTGGAGGATGCCGCGCTGATGCTGGCGCGGGTGCCGCCGGAGGAGAGGGGCGAGGGGGTGCTGGGCATTCTCCGCTCCGCCCTTCGTCCCGGCAAGGGGCTGACGGTGGAGACCGACCGGGTCGCCATCGATGATCTGGGGCCGGTCATCGCGGCGTTGGCGGCGGCGATGGCCACGCCGCCGCAGGGGCTGGAGGGTACGGTGACGCTGTCGCCGCTTGGCGCTCCGGCGGCCGATGGCGGGGCGATGGAGCTGTCGCTCTCGTTGTCCGGGCGGCTGGGCGATGCGGCGGCCGGTTCGACGTCGACCCAAAGGCCGGCGGAGGAGAAGCCGGTGGACGAGATCGGGGCGCGTGGGTTCGATGTCCGGATTTGACGGCCTTCGGCGGACGGCCGCCCTGGCGATCCTGGCGCTGTACGGGCTGGCGCTGCCGGCGGCTCCCCCGGCTTTGGCCGGCGCGCTGGAACGGACGGAGCCGGGCCATCAGGCGCCGCCGGCGCCGGGTTCCAGCCTGCCGATCGCGCCGCCCATCGTGCAATACGCGCTGCCCTCGCAATGGATGACGATCCGCTCCAAGGAGGACTGGCGCAAGGCCGGCAAGTTCGAGAAGGAACTGAGCAAGGAGTGCGCCGCCCTGCGCTTCAACGAGATCGAGCCGATGCGGTTCCGCGCCTTCTACAAGGGCGAGGTGCTGGGCGTCGCCTTCGGCCATGGGTTGAACCTGCATGATCCCGGCAAGAAGGCCGATCCCAAGAAGATCTACCTGTTCCGCAACGGCGATGCGACCGGCTGCACCGTGCAGTCCCTCGACAATCAGGACCCTCGCGTGAACCCCGCCGGCAGTCCGGCCGGCACCCCGGCCGCCGGCGGGTTCAAGAAATATTAGGCGTCTCCGCCGTCCTCCTCGCCGCGCGTCACGCCGCCGAACACTTCCGGCCAAGCCGCGATCAGGGCCGAATCGACATCCTCCATCGTCACCAGCTGGCCCAGCGCGACGATGGAGGTGACGCCATGCTCGGCGATGCCGCAGGGGACGATGCCGCCGAAATGGGACAGGTCCGGTTCCACATTCAGGGCGATGCCGTGGAAGCTGACCCAGCGGCGCACCCGCACGCCGATGGCGGCGATCTTGTCCTCCTGGCCCTTCAGCCCGCCATAGGGCTGCTTGTCGACCCAGATGCCGACGCGGCCCTCGCGCCGTTCGCCCCGGATGTTGAAGGCGGCGAGGGTGCGGACGATCCATTCCTCGAGGTCGCGGACGAAGCCGCGGATGTCGGCGCCGCGCGCCTTCAGGTCCAGCATGACGTAAGCCACCCGCTGCCCCGGCCCATGATAGGTGTACTGGCCGCCGCGGCCGCTGCGGTAGACCGGGAAGCGGTCGGCCTCCAGCAGATCCTCGTCGCGTGCGCTGGTGCCGGCGGTGTAGAGCGGCGGATGCTCCAGCAGCCAGACCAGTTCCGGCGCGGTGCCGGCGCGGATCGCCTCGACACGCGCCTCCATCTCGGCGATGGCCTCGGGATAGGGCACCGGCTCGTCGGAGATGCGCCATTCCAATGGCTGGGCGGCGATTGGCTGGCCGGCGATCGGTTGGACCGCGGTTGGGCGCTGACTGGCGGGCGAGCTGGTCAGGGAAGTCATTCGATCGGATCTCTGTAGTGTCTGGCGGTGTCTGGCGGTGGCGGCGGACCGGCCGGCGGGCCGTTCCGCATTTTTCTTCGCGGAAGATGATTGTAGCGCTTGATCGCCCGTCGGGAAGCTGATATCTACCCGCTCCACCCGATGAGGCGCGCAAGCGAGCGTCGGGGACTACCAGCCTGATGCGGTCGTGGCGGAATTGGTAGACGCGCAGCGTTGAGGTCGCTGTGGGGCAACCCGTGGAAGTTCGAGTCTTCTCGACCGCACCACTCTCCCATGCAGATGGGACCATCCCGGGGATACGGGACTGACGAAAAGCCCGCAGGTCGCGAGACCGAGCGGGCTTTTTCGTATCCGCATCCACCACTCTCCGCTTGTTCTTGATGCTGACAGGGCAGGCTCAAGACTGTCTCGGGTGTTGGTATCGTATTCGATAATAAAAATGAAAATAATTCTCCCTATGTGATGTGGAGAGAGAACAATGGTGGCCGAAGCGGCCGCCTAATCCCTTGTTGTTGTCCGGAAGCGGTAATATCCTGCACTCGAATGTCAGGATGGAGTGCTTTTGTGTTGCTCCATTCGGCCCATGGATGATACGGGGGATTTTATGGCGACCGTCGTGATGATGAAGCACCCGCAGACCGGGCTCACCAAGAAGGGGCTCGTCGGGTTCAGCTGGACGACCCTGTTCTTTGGCGGCCTTCCCGCCCTGTTTCGCGGCGACTGGGGGATGGGGCTGATCCTGACCGTCCTGTACTTCTTCACCGGCGGACTGTCAGGGATCATCGCCGCCTTTCTCTACAACAAGCACTACACCTCGAAGCTGATCGAAGCGGGCTATGTCTTCGCCGATACCGAGGGACGCAACAGCCTGGCCCGACTGAAGCTGGGCATCGACACGACGGGCGTGGTCGCCACCCCGACCTGATCGACGGGTGGACCGTGATGCGGGGCGGTGCCCGGTGGGGCGCCGTCCCTTTTGTCGTGTCAGCGGAATTCCATATAGCGGTCCAGCGCGGCGCGGCGCAGGGCGCGGAGGATGTGGGGAGCGGCACCGCTGGCGATGATGTGGCCGCCGGCCTCCCGGCAGCGGTTCGCCAGGATGAACATCATGCCGATGGCCGCGGAATCGATGAAGGTGACGAAGCGCAGGTCGATCGGGACCTTCGGGCTGGCCGCGAAATCCCAGTCGCGGAGCATGTCGTGGAAACGGGTGCCGTCCTCGTAGGTGCAACGGCCGGACAGAAGGATGCCGTCGCAACCCTCGATGGTGGTAAAGGCATAGTCCATCGGCGAGTCCCGGTCCTCTCCCTGTCATGCGCGGCCATGGATGTGGCGTACCCCCATGGGAACATGAAGGGTTGTGGCGGCGCAAGGGCAGGGCGGCGAAGCGCGGGTCCGGTCCGAACCGGACTGGACAAACGGACGGCGCGTCTCTATCTCGGCGGGCGCCTCCGTCCGCACCGCTCCGGTCCCTTGCGCCGGACATCCGGCGGTGGCCGGAACGCGCCGGACATCCGGCACCGGCCGGAAGGCTTCCACAACCCGCAAACCCTGAACGCCGCCGGCCACCGTCCGATGTCGCGGAGCCTTCGCGTCCCATTCCGGCATCGGCGCCGGTGGTCCGGGTTCGCATCGTCGAAGGGAGGGTGCCGGCATGCACACCGATTCCCAGGCCAATTCCCAGCCTGATCCCCGGCCCGATCCCCGGCCCGATCCCCATGCCCGTCCGGGGCGTGAGGCGGAGGACGAACGCCCCTATGGCGTCGAGCCGGAGTTCGTGGACGAGATCGCCACCCTGCTGCGCGCCCGCGAACGCGACAAGGTGCTGGCGCGGCTGGACAGGCTGCATGCCGCCGACATCGCCGATCTGATCGAGCAGGCGGAGCCGGTCGAACGCGCCGACCTGATCGACCTGCTGCCCGCCGCGTTGGACGGCGAGGTGCTGTCCTACCTGAACCCGGACCTGCGCGAGGCGCTGATCGGGCGGTTCGCGCCGCAGGAGCTGGCCGACGCCGTCGCCGATCTCGACACCGACGACGCGGTCGAACTGATCGAGGATCTGGACGCCGAGACCCGCGCGCAGATCCTGGCGAAGCTGCCGGATGCCGAACGCGCCCTTGTCCAGGAGAACCTGACCTACGCCGAAGACAGCGCCGGCCGCATGATGCAGCGCGAGCTGGTGGCGGTGCCGGAATTCTGGACGGTCGGCAAGACCATCGACTATGTCCGGGCGGCGACCGACCGGCTGCCGGAGGATTTCTACGACCTCTTCATCGTCGACCCGATGCATCGGGTGGTGGGGGCGGTGCCGCTGTCGCGCCTGCTGCGCCAGCGCCGGGCCGTGCGCATCGCCGATCTGGTGACCGGCGAGGTGGACGCCATCCCCGCCACCATGGACCGCGAGGAGGTGGCGAACCTGTTCCGGCAATATGCCCTGGTCTCCGCCCCCGTGATCGACGCCGCCGGCCGGCTGATCGGCGTCATCACCGTCGACGACGTCGTCCGCGTCATCGACGAGGAAGCCGAGGACGACTTGCGCAAGTTGAGCGGGTCGGGCGACACCGGTGTGTTCAGCGGCATCGCCGACATCGCCCGCAGCCGTGTCGGCTGGCTGACCGTCAACCTCGCCACCGCCTTCCTGGCGTCGGGCGTCATCTCGCTGTTCGAGGGTACCATCGAGCGGATCGTGGCGCTGGCGGTGCTGATGCCCATCGTCGCCTCGATGGGCGGCAACGCCGGCACCCAGACGCTCGCCGTCGTCGTCCGCGCGCTGGCGACGCACGAGCTGTCCTCCGCCAACGCCTTCCGCGTGGTGGGGAAGGAGCTGCTGGTCGGGCTGATCAACGGCGGCATCTTCGCCGTGATGGTCGGCGTCATGGCACTGGTCTGGTACGGCCCGCTGATCGGCGTCGTCATCGGGCTGGCCATGATCATCAATCTGGTGGTCGCCGGCCTCAGCGGCGCGCTGATCCCGCTGGGGCTGGCGAAGCTGGGCGTCGATCCGGCGGTGTCGAGCGCCGTGTTCCTGACGACGGTGACGGATGTCGTCGGTTTCCTCGCCTTCCTCGGGCTGGCGTCGCTGTTCCTGCTGTAGGAGGGGGCGCCGGCGCGCCTCTCCCCCTCATCCGGCGCCGTCGATCCGCGCGGCCGGCAGGCACAGGCTGCGGATCGGCGCCTCCGTCACCCCGGCCGCCGGTGCCGCCGTGGCGGTCTGGCCGGTTGACGAGACCGGCGGGACGACGGAGGCGGAGTCCTGGCGGAGGAAGGACAGCATGGCGGGCGGATCCTCTGTCGTCGTTGATTGTTTTCCGCAGCGGCGGCGCCCGCCGGGTTCCCGCGGTCGCCGTTCGTGGGTTTTCCACGGACAGCTTAGGCCCGATCGGCGGCCGACGCCTGTCCGGAAAACTCCGCATCGGCCCGTGGCATCTCGATACGGGGGCGAGAACCGCGAGCGGATTCCGCTTGTGGGGCCAGCGAAACATTGGCATAAGGCGGGTCATAGGCCTGGGGTGCCGCGCGGTGGTCGCGCGGCTGAGAACACACCCATCGAACCTGTCTGGGTAATTCCAGCGAAGGGAGCCGCCGCATGATCCATGCGCCAGAACCGCATCCGTTTTCCGTTTCCGCCCCCCGTCCGTCCGCCTCCGCTCCGTCCGTCGCCATCATCGGCGCCGGCTGCATCGGCCTTGCCATCGCCTGGAGGCTGGCCTCGGCCGGCTGCCGCGTCGCCGTCTTCGAGCGGGGGGAGGCCGGGCGTGGCGCCACCCACGCCGCCGGCGGCATGCTGGCCGCCTGTGTCGAGACCGAGCCGGGCGAGGAGGGACTGCTGCCGCTGACCCGCGCGTCGCAGGCGCTGTGGCCGGATTTCGCCCGCGATCTGGAGGCGGCGAGCGGCATGGCCGTGGATCTGCGCGGCGAAGGCACCATGGTCATCGCGCTCACCGCGGACGATGCCGCCAAGGTGCGTTTCCTCCACGCTTTCCAGCGCGATCTCGGATTGCCGGTGGAGTGGCTGAGCGGCGCCGAGGTACGGCGGCGCGAGCCCTTCCTACAGCCGGGCGTCGCCGGCGCCCTGTTCTGCGCCGGCGACCATCAGGTCGACAACCGCAAGGTCGCTGCGGCCCTGCGCGCCGCCGCCGGGGCCGCCGGTGTTCGCCTTCACGAGCGCTGCGGCGAGGTGGCGCTGGCGGTGGAGGGCGGGCGCGCCGTGGGCTTGCGGGTCGCCGACACGCTGCACCGGGCCGACCGCGTGGTGCTGGCCGCCGGGGCCTGGTCGGCCGGGGTGCCTGGATTGCCGCCCGTCGCCCGGCCGCCGGTGCGGCCGGTGAAGGGGCAGATGGTCTGCCTGCGGATGGATGCGCGGCTGCCG
Organism: Azospirillum sp. B510; assembly: GCF_000010725.1. Classification (NCBI taxonomy): domain Bacteria; kingdom Pseudomonadati; phylum Pseudomonadota; class Alphaproteobacteria; order Rhodospirillales; family Azospirillaceae; genus Azospirillum; species Azospirillum sp. B510. The sequence continues at coordinate 511,455 of NC_013854.1, forward strand.
CTGCTGCGCCATGTGGTGTGGACGCCGGGAACCTATCTGATCCCCCGGCTCGACGGCCGGCTGCTGATCGGCGCCACCACCGAGGAGCGCGGCTTCGACGAACGCCTGACCGCCGGCGGGCAGTTCGCCCTGCTGGAGGGGGCGTGGCGGGCGCTGCCGGGCATCGCCGAACTGCCGATCGAGGAAGCCTGGGCCGGCTTCCGGCCCGGCAGCCGCGACGACGCGCCGATCCTGGGCGAGAGCGGCCTTCCCGGCCTGATCCACGCCACCGGCCACCACCGCAACGGCATCCTGCTGACCCCGGTGACCGCCGACGGCATCGCCCGGCTGGTGCTGACCGGTGAGACCGATCCGCTGCTGCGCCCCTTCGCCGCCGACCGCTTCCTCGCGGCGGGAGCGGTGGCATGACAGCCGTCCTCCGCGTCAACGGTCGCGAAGAGCCGTTCTCCACCACCTCCGTCGCCGATCTTCTGGCCGCGCGCGGCATCGCCGATGGGGCGCGCGGCATCGCCGTCGCCCTGAACGGTGCCGTCATTCCCCGCCGCCGCTGGCATGAGACCCCGCTCCAGCCCGGCGACAGCCTGGAAATCGTCCGCCCGATCCAGGGCGGTTGAACCCCTGATCCTCCCTCTCCCGCCCGAGGCGCGCATCCCGCCAATTGGGAAGAATCCCCCTCTCCCTCCTGGGGAGAGGGGGATTTCCCCAGACCGATCGCGGGCGAGGGCCTTTCAAAAGGCTTCCCCATGTCCCAAACCGATACCCTCACCATCGCCGGCCGCAGCCTTTGCTCGCGGCTGTTCCTCGGCACCGCCGGCTATCCCAACCAGCAGGTGATGCTCGACGCGCTGGCGGCCAGCGGCAGCGAGCTGGTCACGCTGGCGATCCGCCGCATCAGCCTGGACGGCTATTCGGAAAGCCTCGTCGATGTGCTGGCCCGCGCCACCGCCGGTCGTCCCACCGGCCCGGTCGGCCTGCTGCCAAACACCGCCGGATGCATGACCGCCAAGGAGGCGGTGCTGACCGCCCAGCTGTCGCGCGAGGCGCTCGACACCCCCTGGATCAAGCTGGAGGTCATCGGCGACCGCGAATTGCTCTATCCCGATGTCGAGGAGTTGCTGCGCGCCACCGAGGAGCTGGTGAATGACGGCTTCGTCGTGCTGCCCTATTGCAACGACGATCCCGTCACCTGCCGCAAGCTGGCCGATCTTGGGGCGGCGGCGGTGATGCCGCTGGGGGCCTTCATCGGGTCTGGCATGGGCATCCGCAACCCGCACGCCATCGAGACGATCTGTGCCCGCAGCCCGGTGCCGGTGGTGCTGGACGCCGGGATCGGCACCGCGTCCGACGCGGCGCTGGCGATGGAGCTGGGCTGCGCCGCGGTGCTGCTGAACACCGCGGTGTCGAAGGCGCGCGATCCGGTGCGGATGGCGGCGGCGATGCGCGACGCGGTCAGCGCCGGCCGCGCCGCCCATCTGGCCGGCCGCATGCCGATGCGCGCCCATGCCGAACCGTCCAGCCCGCAGATGGGGCTGATCGGCGGCTGATTCGGTGGCCGATTCGGGGGCCGTCCGGCGGAGGTGGCGTGGACGGCGGGGGGGGCGCACAAGGTCGCAGGCATATTCCCTCCGGCGGCCATTCGGCCGCTTGATCCGGCGGGGCGGCTGACGCAGGCTGTCGCCGTCTGCCACCGCCCCCAAAGGCGACCGCCGCCCAGCCGACCTTCAGCCGGAGAACCGCCGCCGTGCCTGCCATTTTCGAACCCCGCACCCCCGACTGGAAGGCGCGCTGCCTCACCTCCTTCGAGCAGCAACCGATCTGCCGGACGCTCGGCATCGAGATGGCGGCGATGGAACCGGGCTTCTGCGAGATGCGCCTGCCGTTCCGCGCCGACCTGACGCAGCAGCATGGCTTCTTCCATGCCGGCATGGTCAGCACCCTGGCCGACAATGCCGGCGGCTATGCCGCGCTCACGCTGATGCCCGCCGGGGCCGAGGTGCTGGCGGTGGAGTTCAAGATCAACCTGATGTCGCCGGCCAAGGGCGAGGTGATGATCGCCCGCGCCCGCGTGGTGAAGCCGGGCCGCACCCTGGTCATCACCCAGGTCGAGGTGTCGATGCTGGATGGCGGGGTGGAGAAGGATTGCGCCCTGATGCAGCAGACCGCCTTCTGTGTCATGCCGAAATGATGGTCCAACCGGTTCGAAAGGGAAGCCCGATGCCGTCCGCCCGCCTTCCATCCGTGTCCGCCGCCGCCCTCCTGCTGGCCGGCGGCGTCTGCCTTCTGTCCGCCGCCCCGGCGGAGGCCAAGGAGCCGCCCTCCTGTGCCGCGATCTCCTTCCGCTCGCTGCCCGGCGGCGCCCCCGACGGGGAGCAGGATGCCGGCCTCTACAAGTCCCGTTTCGGCAAGATCGAGGTGAAGGCCGAGGTCAAGGGCGGGCAGGCCACCACCTATTACATGGTGCTGAACGGCAAGAAGGTGGAGGGCCCGGCGACCCCGCCGAAGATGTCCGACGCCTGCCTGAAGTCCAAGCATGTCAAGCTGCCCTTCGCCAAGCAGACCCAGGGCACCTGCACCGGCAACCGTTTCCGCGTCGTCATCGACCGCTCCAGCGGCAAGCCGGTCGCCGCCTTCTTCGGTTTGCAGGGCGAGGATTGGGCCTATTGCAGCGCCGCCACGCTGTAGGGCAGGTGTTGGGGGGACGGCACCCCCGCCCCCCGGTGCTTCTCAGATCGTCATCGCCTTCACCCGCTCCCGCAAGGTCTGCCGCGCCGCCTCGGCCTCGGCGCGGGCGGTGGTCAGGTCGCGGGCCAGGCTGTCCAGCCGGTTCTCCGCCTCCGCCATCTTCGCCAGCGTGCGCTTGTGCAGGTCGCTGCCCGCCGGCAGAGCCTTCAGATTTTCGCGCAGACGGTCCTGGTCGGCGATGCGCTCCGTCCGCTCACGGTCAAGATCGGCGATGCGGCGTTCCTTCTCGGCGACCGCGCCCCGCAGTCCGGCCAGCGTGGTCAAGGCCTGACGCACCTCCGCCGGCAGTTCCGGGGCGGAGGCGCGGGCGGCGATCTGGTCGGCGCTCAGGTCGGTCAGGACGATCCGCTCCTGCCGGGGGCGCTCCAGCGTCGCGGTCAGCGTCACCGTCTTGCCGGCCGGCACCGCCAGCGGCAGGCGATAGGCGGTCGCCGTCGCCTCCGGCTTCGTTTCCGTTCCCGTCGTTTGCGCCGTCTTGGGCTCCAGCTCGGCCAGTTCCCAGCCGGCGCGGCGCGGATGCTCGATCACGACGGCGCGATCCCCGTCGGCGGCGCCGGCCACCGTGTAGGTGGTGCTTTGCCGGTCGATCACCGACAGGGTCAGCACGCCATCGGCAAGGGTGGCGCGGGACAGCCGGCGGCTCGGCTTCTCATCGCGGTCGATGGTGACCGCCTGATCGACGGCGAAGGACAGCAGCCGGCTCTCGCCCGCCGGCAGGGTCGCCATGCGCGCATCGCCGACATAGGCGTTGGTGGCGGCGTTGGTGGTGGCGGCGGCGTTGCGGTCGTAGAAGGTCAGCAGTCCCGGCGGCAGGGCGGTGTCGCCGTCGTTGCGCAGCCGCAGGGAGGCCAGCGGATGACGGGCGTCGGTGGTGGGCTGGTAGAGCGCCACCCGCTCCACCGGCAGGGCGCGTGCCGTGATCGGCATCATCAGCGTCGCGCCATTCGGCACGCTGACCGGCTGCGGGTAATGGAACAGCACCTGCGCGCCTTCCGCCGCCCCGGCCTCGGCGCCCCGCACCGCGGCCATCGCCGGCGTGCCGCCACCGGTGGCGTAGGGCGCCGCTTTCGCCAGCGGTTCGGCCATCGGGGCCGGGGCGGCGGCCATCGGCGGGGGAGGGGCCATGGCCGGCGCCGGCACGCGCGAGACCTCGAGCTGCGGGCGCATCGCGGCGCGGGTGTCGTTCAGCGTCACCGCGCCCTCGTCGGCCTTGGGCAGCACCCGGCCCAGCACCTCGACCGGCACCTCCGGCCGCTCGACGAAATAGGGCGTGTAGAGCGCCTGACGCAGGGTGACCGGGTTCCCCGACACCACCGTCAGATCGACGCCGCGCCAATCCTCGCCGCTCAGATTCTCCAGCACCGCCCACCCCTGCAAGGCGCCGGTGCCGTCGGTCGCCGGGCCATCCGCGGCCTGTCCGTTCCGTGTCAGGCTGAGCCGGTAGGTCGCTTTCCACAGCGGCATCTCCGCGACATAGCCGACCCGGACCCGCCGTTCGCCGTTGGGCCGCCCGTCGTTAACCTGCCCATCCTGCGGCGCGCGGCTGTGGACGGTCAGCCGCCGCCGCTCGCGCCGGGCATTCTCCGCCACCGCCGAAAGCGCCCGGTCGATCTGGGCCTGCACCGCGGGATCGGTGAAGCGCAGCGTGTCGGCCTCCTCCAGCACCAGCTGGCGCAGGCCGTCCGCCGTCATCAGTGTCACCCGGTTGCGCGTGGTGGTGGCGCCGTCATCGCCCGGCAGCCGCACCGTTTCCTCCGTCACCGACATCAGCCGTCCGGTCAGCTGGCGCGTGCCGCCGGAGGCGACCTCCGCCCCGCGCATGGCGTTGAGCAGGGCCGCCGGCGAGGCGAGGTCGCCCGCCGTGAAGGGCAGTTCGCGGAAGGCGGTGTCGAGCGGCTCGGCTCCCGGCAGACCGATGGTGCCGACACCGCCGCGGTCGTCATAGACGACGATGCTCTTCAGCACGTCGTCGACCTGATCGCGCCGCACCTCCAGCGACAGGTCGGCGTCGCCGCTCACCGTCGCCTCATATTCGAAATAGCCGACGCCGCCGGTGGACAGCAGGACCCGCGTCAGCGCCAGCCGCCCGGCCTCCGGTCCGCCGGTTATCGAACCGCCGGCCATCGTTTGGGCGGCCATCGTTTGGGCGGTCGTCGTCTGGGCGGCGGCCCGGCCCGCCGTCAGAACCACCGGTGCCGCCATCAGCAGGGCGGTGGAGGCGAGAAGAATGGCACGGGTCATGATCGGGTCTCTCCGCTTTTGTGACTCCCGGCCCTCGGGATAGGCGTGAAATCGGGCGGGAATAGGGAGAGCACCGCAAAAAGCTGTGCAGCGATCGCAGCGGTCAGGACGACGCGGTCAGCCAGCGCTCCATCATTGTCCGCCACAAGGGGCTGGAGGCGGGGGGCGCGACCGGCGGTGCCGCGGCGGGCGCACAGCTTGGATGGCAGGCGGAATGGCCACCGGAATGATGGCCGCACCGCTCCACCACCGGACGGCGGTTGCCGTCGGCGTAGGGGCGCCGCGCCGGCCGGCCGTGGGCCGCCGGGCCATGGAGTGGACCGTGGAGTGGCGCGCGGTGGGGTGGCACCGGTGTCGCCGGGGCGTTGCGGCCGGACATGATCGCGCTCCTGTCAGACCCCGTCAGCCCGGCTGTCCGACGGCCCGTGCCGAATCGAGATGGCGCCTCGCCTCGCCCAGCAGAAGGCGATGCTGGGCCAGCGTCTCGCGGATCGGGCCGTGCTGCCCATAGACCCGGACCTCGTTCAGCAGACGGTCGGCGCGGTCGAGCAGGGCCAGGCGCTCCAGGCAATGATCGATGTTCGACATGGCGGTGCATCTCCCCATCACGACGCCGGTCCGGTGCCCGTCACGGACGGCCGTTCCCAGGTCGATGCTTCGCATTTAAACCGCAGCCTGTTTCTGGTTAATGTCCATGCGGGGGTATTTTCATGTCGCCGGCATGGCGGGTGATTTCAACGGCCTCATCGGGCCGGCGAAATGGCCGCGGCTGTTACGGGGTTGTAACGCATTGCGTGCCGCTCACACGTGAGATAAGAAGGTTTGGGGAGGTAACAGGCATGCATATTCTCGCGGTCGATGACGACGAGCCGATTCGGGAGCTTTTGGCCTCATATCTGGCGGGAGAGGGGTATCGGGTCACCACGGCCCCGGATACCGCGTCCGCCCGTCAGGCCCTGGACGGCGAGCCTGTCGACCTTGTGGTCTGCGACTTGCGCCTGCCCGATGGCGACGGTCTGGGCCTTGTTCGCCAGATCCGCACCGAATCCCAGATTCCCGTCATCATCCTGTCTTCCAAGGATCAGGATGTCGACCGCATCGTCGGGCTGGAACTGGGTGCCGACGATTACCTGACCAAGCCTTTCAACCCGCGTGAACTGCTCGCCCGCATCAAGGCGGTGTTGCGCCGCGTCTCCAACGACGCCCGCCCGGCGCGCAACCCGGAGGAACTGCGCGCCGTCGTGCAGTTCGCCAATTGGGAACTCGACCTGACCGCCCAGCGCCTGCGCGGGCAGGAGGGGCGCGAGGTGGAGCTGACCAAGGCGGAGTTCGGCCTGCTCGCCGCCTTCGTCAAGCGGCCGCAGCGGGTGCTGACCCGCGACCAGCTGCTCGACCTAACCCGGGTCGACGGGGCGGAGGTGTTCGACCGTTCGATCGACGTGCTGATCCTGCGTCTGCGCCGCAAGATCGAGGCGAACCCCAAGGAACCCCGCATCATCAAGACCGAGCGCGGTGCCGGCTACGTCTTCGACGCCAAGGTGCGCACCGTCTGACGGGACGTCCGGCTGGACGCCGGGCCGTACCGGCGTTAACCTTTCCGGAAAACCGACCGGGGAGGATCGCGTGCCTGATCCCATCGATTTCTATTTCGATTTCGGCTCACCCTACGGCTATTTCGCCAGCCTGCGCATCGACGAGCTGGCGGCGAAACATGGTCGGGGCGTCACTTGGCATCCCGTTCTGCTCGGCGCCATCTTCAAGGTGACGGGCATGAAGCCCAACCTTCAGCAGCCCTTGCGCGGCGCGTATCTCACCCTCGACGTCGGCCGTGTCGCGCGGCTGACCGGCGCGCCCTTCACCTTCCCCGATTCGGCGCCGGTCAACGGTGTCGCCGCCTCGCGCGCCTTCTACTGGCTCACCGACCGGCATCCGGAACAGGCGAAGCTGCTGGCCCATGCCCTCTTCCATGCCCATTTCGGCGAGGGGCTGGACATCGGCCCGGCCGATATGGTGGCGGAGATCGCGGCGAAGACCCTGGGAAGCCTCGGCATCGACCGCGCCGCGGTGAGCGCCGCCCTCCAGGACCCGGCGGTCAAGGAGCGTCTGCGCGGCGAGACCGACGACGCGGTGGAGCGCGGCGTCTTCGGTTCGCCCTTCGTCATTGTCGATGGCGAGCCTTTCTGGGGCTGGGACCGGCTCGACATGCTCGACCGCTGGCTCGCCACCGGCGGCTGGTGAGACGGGACTTCCCGTCTCCCTGGTGCGATGGCTCGGTGCGGAGGCGGAAATTGCTGACGGTCGGGCCGGTCAAACCGCTATAACCATCGGGCAGGATTTTCGGCTGGGCGCCGCTGCCGGTGCCCGTTCTCGCTTGGGTTCACCGCCCCATGGATCAGATCGTTCCCGACCGCCGTCCCCGGACGAGCAGCCCGCCTCCGGCGCTTCCTCCCGGTGGTGGCCATGGTGGGTATGGCGGACCCCATTCGGGCAAGGGGGCATCGAAATCCTGGCTGGGCGGGGCGCTGCTGACGGCGCTGCTGCTCGGCCTCATCGCGCTGTCGATCCGGTCGGTGTCGGGAAATCTGACCTTCGTCCTGCTCGGGTCGGTCGGTCTGGTGGTCGGTGCCTTCCACTATCTGTTTCCGGGCAGCCAGTTCTTCACCCTGGCGCTGACCAACTTCATCGGCGTCTATGCCTGTATCTTCGTCTTTTTCGCCGAGAGCAACTTCCACAACATCAGTCCGCTGATCCAGGGGGTCGCCTTCGTCCTGCCACTGATCGCCTTCCTGGGCGGAGCCTGGTGGCGGGCGGAGGACATCCGGCGCATCGTGATGTCGCGCCGGCTGCGCGAAGGGGGCCATTTCGACCGCGTCTTCCTGTGGATGGCACCGGTCTGGGGCATTGGCGCCCTGACCTTCCTGGTGCCGGAACAGGACATGGACACGCAGACCATCGGCGCCATCTTCCTGCTGTCGATGTCGGCCATCGCCGCCATCGTCGCCCTGGTGGCGCGCGACATCGCCATCTTCCTGCTCGATGCCGGCCTGCTGTTCGAAGGATTTTTCCAGCAATCGGCCCGGCTGGTGCTGCCGGCCTTCGCCTTCCTGACCTTCTACTCGCTCTCCGTCATCCTGTTCGGCGCCATCTACACCATCATGGACCGCTTCATGATGGAGCCGAACTTCGTCATCGAGGGCGTCCGGCGTGACATCACCTTCGCCGAAGGGATCTATTTCTCCCTCGTGACCTTCGCCACCGTCGGTTATGGCGACATCCACCCGGTGTCCGGTCCGGTCCGCCTGGTCTGCGGCATCGAGATCGTCATGGGTGTGCTTCTGCTGCTGTTCGGCTTCAGCGCCATCATCGGCCATGCCCGGCCGACCAGCCGGTCGGACCGCAACGATCCCCTCTGAGCCGGAGCGGATCCCCACGCCACAGCTTTCATGGTCATCATGCCTCTCCATCTCATCAAGCTCGCCGTCGGTGTCCGCGACCTCGATCATCTGGCGGAGCTTCAGGACCGCCGCGCCACGACGGCGACCGGCCAGACCAGAATCCCGGTC
>NC_013854.1:3215000-3311395 GCF_000010725.1 Azospirillum sp. B510
GGCGGGCGGTGTTCTCGTCCTCCAGCATCTTCTGCAGCCTCTCCCGGATGATCATCGCCTTCGGCCGCTGTTGCATCGCGCGTTCGATGGCGACATCGGCTTCGCCGGGCTTCAGGGGTTCAAGGTCTGACATGGCGGGAAATCCCATGCGGATAAGGATGCGTTCGGTCGGCGCGCAGGTAAGGATAGCCCGAACCGCTCCGGCCATCATCAGGCAAAGCGCATCGGCGGCACGACGTCAGCGATATTGACCGACCGTTTCCACCGCCTCGCCGCCGGTGCCGAGCTTGAACTCCGTGACGCCGGGGGCTGTTTCGGGATTGATGCCGCCAAGGTCGAGCGCACGGACGCCGCGCCGCTTCAGCTCCTGCATCGCCCTCCACAGCACCAGCCGCGTGGCGCCGTTCTTGCGGCCGGCTTCGCTGGCCCAGCTGATCTGGCTGGTGGCGCAGACGCCATGGCGGAAGAACAGCCAGCAGGCGTCCGGTGTGCGCCCGTCGAGCGCCGTCACCATCAACGCCCCGTCGTTGTGGCCGCCGCCCTTGACCATGGCGTTGCGCAGGCGGACGGCCAGCGACCCGGTCATGGCGCGAAAGCCTTTGTCGAGCGCCTGGTCATGTTCCCGCTTCATCAACCAGGGGAGATTGTCGGCCTTCCAGTCGACGTCGAGAACAAGGCCGGCCTTCTCCGCCCCCCGCAGACGCTTGCGCCAGTCGCGGGCAAAGCCGGCATGCATCGCCTCCTCGCTGCGGGTCAGGTCCAGCCAGACGGTCCGGTAGCCGGGACCGACCTTGCGGAAACCGCAGCGGGCGAGCAGTGCCTCGTTCTCCGGTCCGGCGGGAAGTTCCGGCAAGACGCTCGCCCGGTTGAGCGGGTTGCGCGGACAGGCGCGGCGCAGCAGGCGGAATACCGACTCCAGCGTGTCGGCATCGGGAATCACCCCGTCCAGCCACAGCGGGCCCCGGTGGCATTGGCGGTCGTGGAACAGCTTCAGCAGACGGCGGTCGAGCGTCTGGAGGAGGCCGATCGCTTCGCCGTCACGGCGGATCACGCCGAGGCGCGGGACATGGCCATGGGTGCGGCCCATGGCGCGGCCATAGGCGAAGCTCTGCAACAGGGTGGAGCGGGGAACGCGGGCGAACAGCGCATCCCAGTCGCCGACCGTGCCCTCGTTCCAGGCGATGTCGATGTCGGGCATTGGAAAACGGACCGGAGGATCAGGCCGGCGGCAGGGCGGAGGTCGCCTCTTCCACCTGGGCGAAGGTCGGGCGGTATTCCGGTTCCAGAACGTTGCGCGCATATTCCACCGAGATGGCCGGCGCATAACCGGAAAGATGGGCGATCAGGCCGGTTTTCATCGCCTGATAATATTTTCCCTCGGCGTGATAGATGTTCTTCAGGCCGCTGGCGATGGGGGCGAGGAAGCCGTAGGCGACCAGAATGCCGGTGAAGGTGCCGACCAGCGCGCCGCCGATCAGCTTGCCCAGCACCTCCGGCGGCTCGGTGATCGAGCCCATGGTGTGAATCACGCCCAGCACCGCCGCCACGATGCCCAGCGCCGGCACCGCATCGGCCACCGCCTGGATGGCGTCGGAGATGCGCTGATGCTCGTGGTGCATCGTCTCGATGTCCTCGTCCATCAGATCGACCAGTTCATGCGGGTTGTCCGCGCCCAGCGACATCAGACGGAGATAGGTACAGAGGAAGGCGATGGCGTGATGATCGCCGTAGAATTTCGGGAACTGCTGGAAAAGCGGCGAGTCCTCAGGTTTTTCGATATGCTGTTCGAGCGCCAACAGGCCCTTGGTCTTCGCGATCTTGAAGACCTGATACATCATGGTGAGGACTTCCAGGAAGTCCTCCTTCTTGTATTTCGGCCCTTTGAACAGGTGGCCCAGCTCCTTGCCGGTGTGGGTGACCACTGATTTTGGATTGGCGATGAAGAAGGCCCCCGCACCCGAACCCAGGATGATCATGAACTCGAACGGCATCCACAGCACGCCCAGGTGGCCACCGCCGAGAATATAGCCACCGAACACGCTGAAGATCACGATGCCGAAGCCGATCATCACGAACATTCGGTCTTTCCCCTTCCGATACCGGTCACGGGCCGCAAGATGCCCCCGGCCGACAGATGGCCGGAATAGGTTGAGTTTCCGTGAATCACCCGAACGGCATACCGCCTTCGCGGCAGGCCGGGCGATCCTACCGGCGCGGGCCGGTCCTGTCACGAAAGGACTGGCCAGTCGGGGTTTCCAACGGCTGCGCGGCGGCACCGCGCGCCGGCGCGCCGAAGGACGCCGTCGGGGTGCGGCGGAAAGGCACAGGATGGTCACGGCCGGAGGGGTCAGGACGGAGTCCGTGGGAAATCGGCCGGAACTCCCATGATCCGGTGGGCCGCGGATTTCGTATCAGTTATCATAGCAGGAAAATCCCCTCAACGCCGAGCCACGCCGATGACCGTCCGAGCCCGCCTTCGCACCGTCGCCCTGGCGGCGGTCCTCTCCTTGATGGGAACCGCCAGCGCCATGGCCGCAAACAGTGCCGCCCCGGGTAGCGCCGCCCCGGGTAGCGCCTACGACTTCACCTTCCAGGGCATCGACGGCAAGCCGCTGCCGCTGTCGCAGTTCAAGGGCAAGGCGATCCTGGTGGTCAACACCGCCTCGCAATGCGGCTTCACCCCGCAATACAAGGGGCTGGAGGCGCTGTGGCAGCGCTACCGCGACCGCGGGCTGGTGGTGGTCGGCGTGCCGTCCGACGATTTCGGCGGGCAGGAGCCGGGAACCGCCGGCCAGATCAAGGATTTCTGCGAGGTCAATTACAGCATCGACTTCCCGATGACCGACAAGACGGTGGTGTCGGGCGATGGCGCCCACCCCTTCTACCGCTGGGCGGCCGACGAGCTGGGCTTCCTCGCCAAACCGCGCTGGAACTTCCACAAATATCTGGTGGGACCGGACGGCAAGCTGGTGTCCTGGTTCTCCACCATGACCGACCCCGAGGCCGACAAGGTGCGCGAGGCGATCGAGACGCTGCTGCCGGAGAAGGCGCCGAAATCGTAGGGGGCGGCGACGCGCTCGCCCCCCTACTCCACCGCCTGGCGCAGGGCGGCGGCGCTGGCCCAGGGGGCGAGCGGCAGGGCGGCGGCGAGGATGCCGGCGAGCAAAAGCAGATGCGGGCGCGGGGTCAGGCCGTTGATGGCGGCGTCGATGGCGCCGGCGCCGAAGATCAGCACCGGGATGTAGAGCGGCAGGATCAGCAGCGACAGCAGCACACCACCGCGCCGCGCCCCCAGCGTCAGCGCCGCCCCGATCGCGCCGATCAGGCTCAGGATCGGCGTGCCGAGCGTCAGCGTCAGCACCAGGACGCCGAATCCCTCCGCATCCATATTCAACAGTACGGCCAAGAGCGGGGCGGCGACGATCAGCGGCACGCCGGTGACCAGCCAATGGGCCAGCGTCTTCGCCAGCACCGCGGCCTCCAGCGGCAGGGAGGACAGCGACAGAAGCTCCAGCGACCCGTCCTCGTAATCGGTCTGGAACAGCCGCTCCAGCGACAGCAGCGAGGCGAGCAGCGCCGCCACCCAGATCACGCCGGCGGCGATGCGGGCGAGGATGTTCGGCTCCGGCCCGACGCCGAAGGGGAACAGCACCACGCACAGCACGAAGAACATGACGGCGATGGTGGCGTCCGACCCCTGGCGCAGCGCCAGACGCAGATCGCGCCCGACAAGGCGCAGGAAACGGTTCATGGCGCGGCCCCCTCCTCCTCATGCTCCTCCTCGTCCTCACCATCGCCGGCATAGGGAGCGAACTCGTCGAGATGGAGCTCCCCGCCACCTGGGGTGGCGATGTCGGTATGGGTGGACAGGACCACCATGCCGCCGCCGGCGCGGTGTTCGGCGATCAGCCCCTCGAACAGGGCGATGGCGGCACGGTCGAGCGCCACGGTCGGCTCGTCGAGCAGCCACAGCGTCGCCGGCGCCGCCAGCAGCCGCGCCAGATTCAGCCGGCGCTTCTGCCCTGCCGACAGATAGCGGCCCGGCACCCCGGCGATGTGCGGCACCCCCAGCCGGTCAAGCGCCGCCCGCGCGTTGGCGGCCGGATCGGCCGCCCCGGCCAGCGCCGCCCAGAAGGCGAGATTCTCCGCCGCCGTCAGCACCGGCTTCACCGCGTCGAGATGGCCGACATATTGCACCCGCGAGCGATGGCCGTCGGGATCCTCGACAACCGGCACGCCGTCCCAGCCCAGCGTCCCGCGCAACGGCTTCAGCAATCCGGCCATCACCCGCAGCAGGCTGGACTTGCCGCTGCCGTTGGGGCCGAGCAGCACCAGGGCGCCGCCCGGAGCGATGCGGAATTCCAACCCGGTGAAGACCAGCCGGTCGCCCCGCAGGCAGGTCAGCTCTGATCCGGCAAAGACGGGCATGGTGACGGGTCGCGTTTCCGGTTGAAGGAGGCGCTGCTATAGCACAGGGCGGCGGAAAAGCCGGAACGAGAATGCCGTCCCCCGTCGCCGCAGCCGCCAGAAAGAAAGTCACCCCGAAGAAAAAGGCCACCGCGAGGGGGTTCTCGCGATGGCCTTGCGTCCGGCCGGGTCCGGCCGGTCGATACCGTATTGAACGGCTTCGTTCATCGCGGCTGTGGCGTAAGGGGGGACGCCTGTGCGCGCGACCTGCGGGGCCGGTTGCTTGGGTTATCGTGTAAGGGAAGAAAGTGGCAAAATTTGGATGGCGTTCGACGCATGGGACGCGTCGCCGAGGGGAGCCGCAAGGGCGGCGGCCCTCCCAAGCGTGCCCCGCGGTTCCGGATAAGTTCCGAATACGGGCCTGTCGCGGCTAAAGGTCGCTCCCTTGTTCTGAATCAACGCCTTGCCCGCCGCCCTGCCGCATCGTGGCGCCGTCATGTCCCCTGTTGGAGGGGGATCGCCGTTCCTTTCCCCCATCCCTCGGGACGGGAACGGCGATGTGCCCGGTTATGTTCAGGAAGCGAGTTCTCCCATGTCGGCTTTCGCAGACATCCTCCAGGCCATGCCGCCGATCGCGCGGGTGGTCCTCATGCTCGGCCTCGTGTCGGCGGCGGGCGTGGCGCTCGGCCATGTCAAGATCCGCGGGGTCGGGCTCGGCATCGGCGGCGTGCTGTTCTCCGGCATCGCCGGCGGCCACATCGCCAAGCAGGCGGGCATCACCTTCAACCCCGAGATGATGGACTTCATCCGCGATTTCGGGCTGATCCTGTTCGTCTACACCATCGGCATCCAGGTCGGCCCCGGCTTCTTCGCGGCACTCCGCCGCACCGGGCTGGCGCTGAACGGGCTGGCCCTGCTGATGGTGGTGTCCAGCATCCTGCTCACCGCGGCGCTGGTGTCGTCGGAGGCGCTGTCGCTGGGATCCTCGCTGGGGGTGTTCGCCGGCGCGGTGACCAACGCCCCGGCGCTCGCCGCCACCCAGCAGGTGCTGACGGAGGTCGGCGCCGACGCGGCGGTGATGGCCCTGCCCGGTCTCGCCTTCGCCGTCACCTACCCGTTCGGCATCGCCGGCAACCTGCTGGCGATGGCCGCCGTCCGCATCCTGTTCCGCATCGACCCGGAGGCCGAGGCCGCGCGCTTCGAGGAATGCCGCCGCGCCGAGGTGTCGACGCTGGAGACCATGGATCTGGCGGTGCGCAATCCGGAGCTGGCCGGTCGGCCGCTCGGCTCGATCGAGCTGCTGTGCGGCCAGGGGGTGGTCGCCTCGCGCCTGCTGTGCGACGGCAGGCTGTGCGTCCCGCATGACGACACCCGCCTGAAGCTGGGCGACGTGCTGCATGTGGTCGGGCCGCGGCCGAAGCTGGAACAGGTCCGGGCCTTGCTGGGGCAGGAGTTCGACCGGCCGCTGACCACCAAGGGCACCGACCTGAAATGGGAACGCATCGTCGTCACCAGCAACGCGGTGCTCGGCAAGTCGATCGCCGCGCTGAACCTGCCGGACGCCCATGACGTGGTGGCCAGCCGGGTCAACCGGTCGGGCGTGGAGCTGGTGCCGACCCCGGCGCTGAAGCTGCAGTTCGGCGACATCCTGACGGTGATCGGCCGACCGGAGAGCCTCGCCGCCGTCGGGCAGGTCTTCGGCAACTCCGCCCGCAAGTTGCAGCAGGTGGAGATGATCCCGATGTTCCTCGGCATCGCGCTGGGGGCGGCGCTCGGCGCCATCCCGATCTTCCTGCCGGGGATGCCGGCGCCGCTGCGCCTTGGCCTGGCCGGCGGGCCGCTGATCGTGGCGCTGATCCTGGGCCGCGTCGGCCATGTCGGGCCGCTGGTCTGGTTCATGCCGCCCGCCGCCAACCTGGCCCTGCGCGAGATCGGCATCGTCCTGTTCCTGGCGGTGCTCGGCATCGCGTCCGGCGACCGCTTCGTCGCCACGCTGGCGAGCGGCGCCGGCTGGCCCTGGATGATGTGGGGCGTGCTGGTGACGCTGGTCCCGCTGCTGCTGGCCGGGCTGGTCGCGCGCGGGCTGATGCGGCTGAATTTCCTGACCATCTGCGGCGTGCTGGCCGGCGCCCAGACCAACCCGCCGGGCCTGGCCTATGCCAACGCGCTGGTCGCGTCGGAGGCTCCGGCGCTGGCCTACGCCACCGTCTACCCGCTGGCGATGTGCCTGCGCATCCTGGGACCGCAGATTCTGGTCCTTTTGTTGTGGTAAGGCGGGATTTTCCGACACAAGAGAGAGAACGTTCATTTCATGTGAAATCTGCGTTGCGGAACGCGCATGCCCCGGTCTAGCCTATGCCCCATTGGTCAGACCACGACCCATCCCCTCCAACCCAGCCGGTTCCTCCGCATGCACCGTCATCCGCCCGTCAGCGACTCCGCATCCGCCGCCGTCATCGTGGAGGGTTTGCACAAGCGGTTCGGCGAGCTGGAGGTGCTGAAGGGCGTGTCGCTGACCGCCCGCGAAGGCGACGTGATCACGCTGATCGGCTCGTCCGGCTCGGGCAAGAGCACGCTGCTGCGCTGCATCAACATGCTGGAGATCCCCGATGACGGCCGCATCGTCATCGGCGGCGAGGCGATCGCGCTGAAGAAGACGCGCGGCGGCACCGTTCCCGCCGACACCCGGCAGGTGGAGCGCATGCGCACCCGGCTCGGCATGGTGTTCCAGAGCTTCAACCTCTGGACCCACATGACGATCCTGGAGAATGTGATCGAGGCGCCGGTGCATGTGCTGGGCGTGCCGAAGGCCGAGGCGGTCGACCGCGCCCGCGTGCTGCTGGACAAGGTCGGCATCCTGGCGAAGGCCGACGCCTATCCGGTCCAGCTGTCGGGCGGCCAGCAGCAGCGCGCGGCCATCGCGCGGGCGCTGGCCATGCAGCCGAAGGTCATGCTGTTCGACGAGCCGACCTCGGCGCTGGACCCCGAGCTGGTCGGCGAGGTTCTGCGCGTCATCCGCCAGCTGGCGGACGAAGGCAACACGATGATCCTGGTGACGCACGAGATGGGCTTCGCCCGCGAGGTGGCGTCCAAGGTGGTTTTCCTGCACCAGGGGCGGATCGAGGAGGAGGGGTCACCCGACAAGGTGCTGACCAACCCCGACTCGGACCGGGTGCGGCAGTTCCTCTCGCGCCATCTGTCCGGCGCGGCGTGAGGGGACGAGGCAGAGGGCGGGACCGGACCGTCACAAACAGCCCGGCCCCGGAAGGGGCAAAGGAACGGGCGAACCGAACAGAGGAGTGTGTTCGTTGAAGAAGATCGTTTCGGCCCTGGCGCTCGGCGCCATGATGGCTGTGGCCGCGGCGGGCGCCGCCAGCGCCAAGGACTGGAAGACGGTCCGCATCGCCAGCGAGGGCGCCTATCCTCCGTGGAACGCCACCGACAGCTCGGGCAAGCTGACCGGCTTCGAAGTCGATCTCGCCAACGACCTGTGCAAGCGCATGAAGGTCACCTGCGAGTTCGTCGCCCAGGATTGGGACGGCATCATCCCGGCCCTGCAACAGGGCAAGTATGACGCCATCATGTCGGCGATGACCATCACCGACGAGCGCAAGAAGGTCATCGACTTCTCGGCTCCCTACGGCACCGAGCCGTCGGTCTTCGCGGTGATGACCAGCTCGCCGCTGGCCAAGGCCCTGAATCTCGGCGCCGAGCGCGTCGACCTGAACGACCAGGGCAAGGCCAAGCCGACGCTCGACAAGCTGGCCGAGGTGCTGAAGGGCAAGTCGGTGGGCGTCCAGGTGTCGACCATCCAGGCCGACTTCATGGACAAGCACCTGCCCAAGGTGACCATGCGCACCTACGAGAAGGTCGACAATGCCGGCAGCGACCTCGACGCCGGCCGCGTCGACGCCATGCTGGGCGACCGCTCGGTCGTCGAGGCCATCGTCAAGGCGACGCCGGGCAAGATGGTCATCGTCGGCCCGAACTTCATCGGCGGCGTGATCGGCGAGGGTATGGGCATCGGCCTGCGCAAGGACAGTGCCGACCTGAAGGCGATGTTCGACAAGGCCATCGCCGAGGCGCTGAAGGACGGCACCGTCAAGAAGCTCAGCACCCAGCATTTCGGCTACGACATCTCCCCGACCAAGTAAGGTTGGCCGGGTGAGCTGGAAAGCCGCCCGTCTCTTCTGATCGGACCGGCGCCCGGGGGCCTTCGCGGCAACCGGGCGCCAGCCGTTCCCCCGATCCCAGTTCGCTGATCCCCGTGCGGGCGGCCCTCCTGCGCCGTGCCCGGCGGGCCTTACCGGGCGTGCCAATGCTGGAACTTCTCTCCTTCGGCCCCAACGGCTGGGGCGGACAATTGCTGATGGGCACCGCGATGACGGTGGCGGTGGCGGTATCGGCCTTCGCCTTCGGCATCCTCGTCGGATCGCTCGGCGCCTCGGCCAAGCTGAGCCAGTCGCTGGCGCTGAGCGTCGCGGCGGACGCCTACACCACCGTGGTTCGCGGCATTCCCGAGCTGCTGGTCATCTATCTGCTGTTCTTCGGCGGCAACAGCATGGCCACCGCGATCGCCGGCGTCTTCGGCTATGACGGCCGGGTGGAGCTGGACGCCTTCATCATCGGCATGCTGTCGGTCGGGCTGATCTCCGGCGCCTATTCGACGGAGGTGATCCGCGGCGCCGTCCAGTCGGTTCCCTTCGGCCAGATCGAGGCGGCACGCGCCTGCGGCATGAGCCGCTGGCTGATCCTGCGCCGGGTGCTGGTGCCTCAGACCATGCGCTTCGCCCTGCCCGGCCTGGGCAATGTCTGGCAGCTGACGCTGAAGGACACAGCACTGGTGTCGGTGACGTCGCTGGCCGAGTTGATGCGGGTCAGCCGTCTGGCCGGCAGCGCCACCCGCGATTACTTCCTTTTCTACGGTGCGGCGGCGGTGCTGTATCTGCTGCTGACCACCCTGTCGACGGCCCTGTTCAGCCGAGCCGAACAGGTCGCCAACCGCGGCGTTCGGAGGGCTTGAGGCGATGAACTGGGAACTGATGTGGGACAGCTTGCCCCGGATGCTCGGCGGATTGTCGCTGACGCTCCAGTTGATCATCGCCTCGCTGGCGCTGGGCGCGCTGGTGGCCTTCGCCGTCGCCCTGCTGCGGCTTTCCGGCAACCGGCTGGTCGAAGGGCTGGCCGGCGCCTATGTCTTCTTCTTCCGCGGCACCCCGCTGCTGGTTCAGATCTTCCTGATCTATTTCGGGCTGGGCCAGTTCGACCTGATCAAGAACAGCATCCTGTGGCCCTTCCTGCGCGAGCCCTACTGGTGCGCCATCCTGGCCTTGACGCTGAACACCGGCGCCTACACCAGCGAGGTGCTGCGCGGCGCCATCCTGTCGGTGCCCCAGGGACAGGTGGAGGCGGCGCGGGCCTGCGGCATGTCGCGGGCGCTCGCCTTCCGCCGCATCGTCCTGCCGGTGGCGATCCGCCAGATGCTGCCGGCCTACGGCAACGAGGTGATCCTGATGGTCAAGGCGACCTCGCTCGCCAGCACCATCACGCTGATGGAGGTCACCGGCATCGCCCGGCGCATGATCGCCCAGACCTTCGCGGTGTTCGAGCTGTTCATCGTCGCCGGCGCGATCTATCTGGTGCTGAACTTCGTCGCCACCCGCCTGATCAAATTCGCCGAATGGCGCCTGACCCCCTACCTGCGGGCGCGGGCGTAAGTCGCGCAGGTAAGGATACCAGTGAAAAGGCCCTCTCCCGGTTCGGGAGAGGGCCTTTTTCAGATCCGTCACTGCCCCAGCATATCGAAGGATGGCGGCGCCGGGTCCACCACACGGGCGCCGGTCGGGGTGATCTCCAGCACCGCCAGACCGCGCTCGACCATGCCGTCGCCGCGCAGGCGGAACAGCCCGTCCAGCCCCTCGAAGCCGTTCGGGTTGGTCATCGCCATCCGGTCGAAGGGAACCGGGCCACCGGCGCGGGTCAGCACCGCGGCGATGGAGGTGGCGTCATAGGCCAGCGTGGCGATGCGCGGCGGCTTGCGGCCATAGAGCTGCTCGAACTGCGACTCGAAGCGGGCGCGGCTCTGCGGCGCCGGGGCGGCATAGAGGGCGCCGACCAGCGCCGGCTCCTGCCCCAGGGCGCCTTGCGACGTGTCGTCCCACAGGCCGGTGCCCAGCAGCTTGACCTGCTGCGGCTGCACGCCGTTGGCGGCCAGCGCCTGGGCGATGCCCTGGGCCCGTTGCCCGCCTTCGGCCAGCATCACCGCCTGCGGCAGCGGGGTTTCCTGCGCCACCTGCTTGGCCGGCACCGACAGGTCGGTGGCCGCCGGGTCATAGCGCTCGACCTGCGTGGCGAGAATGCCGAGACGCGGGGCGATGGCCTGCATGGCGTTGACCACCGCGTCGCCATAGGGTGAGCGCGGCGCCAGCACGGTGAAGCGCGTCGCCCCGCGCGAGCGGGCATAGCCGGCGACGCGGCCGACCTGATCGGCCGGGACGAAGCCCAGCACATAGGTGCCGTTGCCGGCCTGGGCGGCGTCGTTGGTGAAGGCCAGCACATCGACGCCGGCATTCTGGGCGATCGGCCGCACCGCGGCGACGTCGGCGGCGAACAGCGGGCCGATGATCAGCCTGGCGCCTTCGGCCAGCGCCTGGCGCGCGGCGTCGGCGGCGCCGTTCGGCGTGCCCTTGGTGTCGCGCGGCAACAGCTGCAACTGGTCGCCGGCCATGTCGAACAGCGCCATCTGGGCGGCGTCCAGCATGGGCTGTCCGATGGCCGCACTCGGTCCGCTGAGCGGCACCAGCACCGCCACCTTGACCGGGCCCTGCGCCTGCGGCAGGGGAGCCACCGGGGCGGAGGCCGGTTGCGGCGCTTGTGCCACCGGCGGCGGCGCGCTTACAGTCGAACAGGCCGACAACAGGCCGGCGACCAGCAAGGCTGCCACGCCGTGACGTTTCAGACCCTGTGAGAAAGCTGTTGCCAAGCGTGCCACCAATCGTCTCCACATCTGCTGAAACGGCCGCCGATACCGAAGGCGGGACCCAAGGCATGGTCCCCGCCGAGCCGGCCGAAAGTGGCGCTCAAGGTAGCCCCCTCGCCGCGCCAAGTAAACTCGCGGGCGGCTTGTATGTGGTCGCCACCCCCATCGGGAACGCCGCCGACATCACGCTGAGGGCGCTCGACACGCTAAAGCGGGCCGACGCCATCGCCTGCGAGGACACGCGCGTCACCGCCAAGCTGATGGGCATCCACGGCATCCACACCCCCTTCGTCTCCTACCACGAACACAACGCGGCGAAGATGCGTCCGATCCTGATCGGGCGCATGAAAAAGGGCGAGGCGATCGCGCTGGTCACCGATGCCGGCACGCCGCTGGTCTCCGACCCCGGCTACAAGCTGGTGCGGGAGTGCGTGGCCGACGGGGTGGCGGTGACCACCCTGCCCGGCGCGTCGGCCCCGCTGGTGGCGCTGGTGCTGTCCGGCCTGCCGACCGACCGCTTCCTGTTCGCCGGCTTCCTGCCCAACAAGAGCGGCGCGCGCCGCGCGACGGCCGGCGAACTGAAGAGCGTGCCCGCCACCCTGGTCTTCTTCGAATCGCCACAGCGCCTGCCGGAGTCGCTGGCCGACCTCGCCGACATCCTCGGCCCGCGCGAGGCCGCCGTCGCCCGCGAACTGACCAAGCTCTATGAGGAGGTGCGGCGCGGCACCCTGCCCGAGCTGGCCGCCCATTACGCCGAGGCCGGACCGCCGCGCGGCGAGGTCGTGCTGGTGATCGGCCCGCCCGGCGAGGAGGCGACACCGGGCGAAGCCGATGTCGACGCCCTGCTGCGCGAGGCGCTGACCCGCCTGTCGGTGCGCGATGCCGCCGCCGACGTCGCCGCCCGCACCGGCCAGCACAAGCGCGCCGTCTATGCCCGCGCGCTGGAATTGCAGCGGGAGGAGAAGACGAAATGACCGACCTGGATGCGCGGCGCCTGCGCGCCGAAAGCCTGGGCCGCCGGGCGGAGGCGCTGTGCCGCCTGTCGCTGCGGCTGCGCGGCTACCGCATCCTGGCCAGCCGCCTGCGCACGCCGATGGGCGAGATCGATATCGTGGCGAAGCGCGGCAAAACCATCGCCATCGTCGAGGTGAAGGCCAGAGGCGACTGGGACACCGCCAACGAGGCGCTGAACGCCCGCCAGCGCGGCCGGCTGGCCCGCGCCGCCCACGCCTTCCTCGGCGCCAACCCGCGCTACGCCGGCTATGTCTTGCGCTTCGACGTGATGCTGGTTACCCCTTGGGCCTGGCCCCGCCATCTCGCCGATGCCTGGAGGGCATGAGACGGGTGGATGAGGGGACACGCATGAAGGGGCGACAGTCTTGAGCAACCGCGCGGAAGCCCGCGAAATCCTGCGCCGCGTCGGCGACCAGCCGGACGACCGGATCGATCTGGCCGAAGCCGCCCTGGCGCTGGGCGCGCTGGAGCTGCCGACCGCCGATCTCGCCCCCTACCGCGCCCATATCCGCGCCATCGCCGATGATCTGGCCGCCCGCGTCGCCGGCCAGGATTCGGAAGCCGACAGCCTTGAGACGCGCATCGCCCATCTGCATGCGGTGATCGGCGAGCGCCATGGCTATTCCGGCGACCACGACACCTATGACGACCTTCAGAACGCCAATCTGCTGCGGGTGATCGACCGCCGGCGCGGCCTGCCGGTGGCGCTGGGCATCCTCTACATGCATGCCGCCCGTTCGCAGGGCTGGCCGATGGTGGGCCTGAACTTCCCCGGCCATTTCCTGGTCCGCATCGAGAAGGACGGCGCCCGCGCCATCCTCGACCCCTTCAACGAGGGGCGGACCCGCAACGTCGTCGATCTGCGCGACCTGCTGAAGGCCACCGCCGGCAGCGCCGCCGAGCTGGAACCCGGCCATTACCAGCCGGTGTCGAACCGCGACGTGCTGCTGCGCCTTCAGAACAACATCAAGCTGCGCCACCTGTCGGCGCACGAGGTGCCGAAGGCGCTGGAGGTGCTGGAGGCGATGCGCCTGTTCGCCCCGCATGAACCGGCGCTGTGGCGCGAGACCGGCCTGCTGGAGGCCCATGCCGGCAAGCTGAGGGATGCCATCACCGCGCTGGAGACCTTCATGGCGCTGACCGGCGACGACCGCCACCGGCACCAGACCGCCTCGCTGATCCAGCAATTGAAGAACCGCCTGAACTGACCCTGTCGCAGAGGTCCGGAGACCCGTCATGAGCCTCGCCGTCGCCTTCCAGATGGACCCCATCGAGTCGATCAACATCGACACCGATTCCAGCTTCATGATGGCGCTGGAGGCGCAGAAGCGCGGCCATCGCCTGTACCACTATCACCCCCGCGACCTGATCCTGACCGGCAACCGCCTGACCGCCCGCGTGCGCGAGATGACGGTGGTGCGCCAGCGCGGCGCCCATTACACGCTGGGCGAGCCGGTGCCGACCGACCTGTCGACCATGGACGTCATCCTGCTGCGGCAGGACCCGCCCTTCGACATGGCCTATATCACCTCCACCCATCTGCTGGAGCATGTGCAGCCCAAGGTCCTGGTGGTCAACGACCCGGCGGAGGTGCGCAACGCGCCGGAAAAGCTGTTCATCACCAGGTTCCCCGAACTGATGCCGCCGACGCTGATCACCAGCGACAAGCAGGCCATCCTCGACTTCCGGGCCGAGCACAAGGACATCATCGTCAAGCCGCTGTTCGGCAATGGCGGGGCCGGCGTCTTCCACCTGAAGCCGGACGACGAGAATCTGGGATCGCTGCTGGAGCTGTTCACCCAGCTCTACCGCGAGCCGGTGATCGTGCAGAAATACCTGCCGGAGATCCGCCAGGGCGACAAGCGCATCATCCTGGTCGACGGCGAGCCGGTGGGTGCCGTCAGCCGCATGCCGCTGGAGGGCGAGGCCCGCGCCAACTTCCACGCCGGCGGCAGCGCCAGGAAGACCGAGCTGACCGCGCGCGAGCGCGAGATGTGCGCCGCCATCGGCCCGGTGCTGCGCGAGAAGGGGCTGGTCTTCGTCGGCATCGACGTGATCGGCGACTACATGACGGAGATCAACGTCACCTCCCCCACCGGCATCCAGGAGATCAACCGCCTGGACGGCGTGGCTCTGGAAGCCCTGCTGTGGGATGCCATCGAGCGGCGCCGGGCCACAGCGCCGCTCTATGGCAAATAGCCGGCGTGATGTGGCAAACCGCTTTGCATAGAGGCGTCAAAAACGTGACGCCTCTCCGTTCTATTTCTGTCACCACTCTATGAAGCTGCGTGAGTTGTAGATTTCTTCCGAGCACAACCAAAGAGCATATTGACTTTGAATCCGTATTATCATTGATTTATATCCACTATACATGTCTGCCTGTTGAAAAAACTGTTGAAATTGCAGTTATGGAGGACAAAATTGTCATTTCATTCTATTATGGACCGTATCCGATCAAAGCTGGCTCCCGAACTGCGGGCAATGGATGTATTCCAGCAAAGGGTCAATAATTATCTTACTTTGATAAGCCCGGTGCTAATAACAATTTTTGCCAGCGTCGCTCCGAATACGGGAGGAAATATTAAAATTTGTTTATGGACTCTTACTGCCATATTTTCACTAATCCATATTGTTATTTTTCTGCTAGCTCCAGGCTCTAAAGGAGCAGCAGAAAGCGCTGCCCTCGCGATCGAGTTACAGCAGTCTCATGATTCAGAGCCTGACCCGAAAAGAATTGAGTGATTTCAGTCTCTTGTGATTCGATCGATGTTGCGAAGCATGACGAATGACAAGACAATGTGGACTGAAATCACCCGAGCGCAGTATCAGCGAAAAGGATTGAGGTATTCAAGCGACACGACGGACGCGGAGTGGGCGGTGCTCGAACCACTCCTCCCGGCGGCTCGACGCTTGGGACGGCCGCGAACGGTCAACGTGCGCGAGATCGTGAACGGCATCCTCTTTCTGGCGACCTCCGGGTGCCAGTGGCGGCAACTGCCGAAGGATTTCCCGCCGATGACGACGGTCCAGCGCTATTTCTACCGCTGGCGCGACGATGGGACCTGGGAGACGATCAATCACGCCTTGGTGGCGATGGTTCGGGAAAGCATGGGACGGGAGGCCAGCCCGACAGCGGGGGTGATCGACAGCCAGTCGGTCAAGACGACGGAAGCAGGTGGCCCCCGTGGCTACGACGCGGGCAAGTGCATCAAGGGGCGCAAGCGGCATGTGTTGACCGACACCAATGGCTTGCTGGTCGCCGCCATCGTTCATGCCGCCGACATCCAGGACCGTGATGGCGCCCCGGCGCTCCTCGCCTCCGTTCGCACGCTCTTCCCCTGGCTTCGCCACGTCTTCGCGGACGGCGGCTACGCTGGACCCAAGCTGGAAACCGCTTTGGCTCAGATCGGGACATGGACTCTGGAGATCGTCAAGCGGTCCGACGCCGCCAAAGGCTTTGAACTGCTGCCTCGGCGGTGGGTCGTTGAGCGTACAATCGCTTGGCTTAACCGCAATCGCCGCCTCGCCAAGGACTTCGAGGCCACCGTCGAGAGTGCCGTCGCATGGGTCTTCATCGCCAGCGTCAAACTGCTCTCAAGACGGGTGGCTCGAACATAGACACAGCTTTGCCGATTCCGAGTCGGACTCTCAGAGATTTCTGCGTTAAAGGAAGATTCTAATAAAAATCAGAACAAATATCTGGAAGCACAAAGAAATTTGGAGATAGCCAGCCGTTATTTGACATTTAACAAGCTAGGGATAATAACAATATCAGAGTACCTTGAAAAAGAATATATAGAAGAAAATGACCTAAAATCTGCCCTCAAGGTAATACTTAATACAATATCGTGTTATATGGGAGAGGTTTTTGGAATTTCTGAAAGTGAGAGTTGGTGCCTTACCATATATATTCCTAAGGAGGGAGGAGGTTTCCTGAAATGTATATCAGGATGCCGCTCTCGATCTATTGATGATAAATCCGAGTTTCGGGATATCCCTATAGGCCATGGCCATATAGGTATGGTTTATGATCGAGGAATTCCTCTGATTAATGTAGACATGCAGGCGGAACAGCTTCAGGGTATGTTTCAACTTCCTCCTGCTCACCGCAAGAGCTACGATGCCGATCGTTACAGAGCTTTTGCATCTTTTCCGGTACGCTTCCCGGGACGGGACACTGTTTTGGGGGTTGTCGGCATCACGAGCGACGTACCGGGACGCTTCACTTCTGCTAACACGGTTCTGATTGGAATGCTTGAACCTCATATCGGAGTGTTGATTAACAAGTTGAAGCGTCCCATGTTGACGGTACAATCGAACCAGCCCGCCTCATCGGGATCTTCGGATGGGGAGCAAAATTGACGAGGGAACCTTTTCCAGGATATTGTTGCAAAGGCGTGGAGGTGAAAATGAGCAAGATCTTGAAGTTCACCACGGAACTGGGATTCAAGCCGGAAACGCAGAGCAACACACAGCGGGAGATGGTCCGTGCTGTCGCCCAGTTGGAGGCGAAAGGCGGCAAGGACAGTGCGGCGTTTGAAGTTCTTAGGCATGCCATGGATAAGGATACAAAGGAATTGTATGCCCTCCTTGGCGGCACCGGGAACTGACATACACCAATCGGCTCTATTCCGAGGTCAATCCACATTAGAAGAGTGACAACCTTTCCGCTGTTTTGTCATGGGCTTGGAGATTTTCACTCAGGCGCAAGTCCGAACGTTTCCGCCATGGCCATGTCCCGTGCCGGCAATGGCTTCCCTGATATCGATCAGACGACGCACCTGACAACCGCCGCGCCTTGACCGGCGGACTTCGGGGGGCGATAACTGCCGCCTCCCAGAGTTTTCGAGCGAGACCACCCGTGAACCGCATTTTCTCCGGCATGCAGCCGACCCGGCAGCTTCACCTCGGCAACTATCTGGGGGCGCTGCGCAACTGGGTGGAGTTGCAGAACAGCTACGAGTGCATCTTCTGCGTCGTCGACCTGCACGCGCTGACCATCGACCAGGACCCCGAGGTCCTGCGCAACAACATCCGCGAGGTCGCCGCAGCCTATATCGCCGCCGGCATCGACCCGGACAAGAACATCCTGTTCAACCAGTCGGTCGTGCCGGGCCATGCCGAGCTTGGCTGGATCCTGTCCTGCCACACGCCGCTCGGCTGGCTGAACCGCATGACCCAGTTCAAGGAGAAGGCCGGCAAGCAGAAGGACATGGCCAATCTGGGCCTGTACGCCTACCCCACCCTGATGGCCGCCGACATCCTGCTGTACAAGGCGACCCATGTGCCGGTGGGCGAGGACCAGAAGCAGCATCTGGAACTGGCGCGCGACATCGCCGGCGCCTTCAACCGCCGCTACGAGACCGAGTTCTTCCCGCTGCCCGAGCCGCAGATCCTGGGCGAGGCGACGCGGGTGATGAGCCTGCGCGACGGCAAGAAGAAGATGTCGAAGTCGGACGAGTCCGAATATTCGCGCATCAACATGACCGACGACGCCGACACCATCGCCCAGAAGATCCGCAAGGCCAAGACCGACCCGGAACCGCTGCCGGAGACGGTCACCGAGCTGGAGGCCCGTCCGGAGGCCGACAATCTCGTCACCATCTATGGCGCGCTGGCCGGCCAGTCGCGCGAACAGGTGCTGGCGCAGTTCGCCGGTTCCCAATTCTCCGACTTCAAGAAGTCGCTGGTCGATCTGTCGGTGGACAAGCTGGCGCCGATCACCAGCCGCATGAAGGAGCTGCTGGGCGACAAGGCGGAGATCGACCGGCTGTTGAAGAAGGGCGGCGAGCGCGCCGCCGCCATCGCCGAGAAGAACCTGAACGACGTGAAGGACATCATCGGCCTGCTGCGGCCATAAGGATGTGCGAGTAAGGATGCGCCGGTAAGGATGCCATGCCCGTGACGCCCCCCATCCTGATCACCGGCTTCGCGCCGTTCGGGTCCTTCCCGGACGGCGCGTCGGATCAGTCCCCGGACCATATCCAAGACCATCTCCCGGCTCATCCCTGGGCCGCCGATCAGACCGCGCTGCTGATGGAGCGGCTGGCGCGGGAGCCGGGGGTCGTCACCGCGACCCTTCCCCCTGTGTATGATGTCTGCGGCGAGGTCTTCGCCGCCCTGCTGGCGGAACACCGGCCGCTGGCGGCGCTCGGCTTCGCCTGCCTGGAGACGAGCGACTATATCCGGCTCGAGCGTTTGGCCTGGAACCGGGACGAAAGCCCGCTGCCCGACGCGACCGGCACGGTGCGCGAGCATGCCGATATCGTGGCGGACGGGCCGACCGCCTATGGCAGCACCCTGCCGGTGCCCCGCGTGATGCGGGAATTGTCGATGGCCGGTCTGCCGGTGACCTTCGGCGATTTCTCCGGCGGATTCCTCGGCAACCATCTGTTCTACCGGGCGCGTCACATCATCGAGAGCGCCGGGCTGGATGTCCCCTACGGCTTCTTCCACATGCCGCCGCTGCCCGAGCGGGCGGCGGCGCTGCGCCGCTTCGGCGGTCTGTCGCTGGAGCGGCAGGAACTGACGGTGCGCACGCTGGTCGGCATGTTGCGCGGCGCGCTGGACGGGGTCGCCTGACCGCGTCGATCAAGCGGTCCTGGATCAGGCCGTCCTG
Source organism: Azospirillum sp. B510 (assembly GCF_000010725.1). Classification (NCBI taxonomy): domain Bacteria; kingdom Pseudomonadati; phylum Pseudomonadota; class Alphaproteobacteria; order Rhodospirillales; family Azospirillaceae; genus Azospirillum; species Azospirillum sp. B510. Next base: position 3,234,020 of record NC_013854.1, read on the forward strand.
GCGGGACGGCGCAGGTCGGGCGGGTTCACGATGGCGCGCAGCGCGTCCAGGAACTCACGGCCCTTGTCGGTCAGGGTGACGATCTTGCGGCGGCGCTCGCGCGGGTCTTCCTGCGCCTGCACCAGATCGAGGCCGGCCTTGCCAAAGCTGTGCCAGCGGCTGAGCGCCGCGACGTTGCGCGACGCGGAGGATTGGGCGATGCCCAGGCGTTCCGCCAGTTCGCCGATGGAGATGCCTTCGCTTTGCGCGATGGTCATGAAACTCAGCGCATACTGGATGGGCAGGTCGGGGTCGAGCTTGCGGAACGCCTCAAGCACCTGGACGACGGTAAGGACCTCGTCATGACGAACGCGGGCCGGCATTCAGCGGGCCTCCGCGACGCCGCGCGCTATGCAGCGCGGGAGGGTGGTCCCCAGCGGGCCGGTGTGTAGATGATGTTCAGGCGTCCAAGCCATAGGATGACTTCCCCGTTCTCACGCCGCAGGTCGAAGGACCCGGCCGGCGATGCCCAGCGGGCGTGTTCAACGAAGAGACGATGACCGCAAAAACCCAGGAAGACAGACATAGGATCCTCTCGATATCCGGAATTCACGTTCGAAGGCCGCGGGAAGAAGCCGGGCCGGTTGGGCGTGATTGGCGGCCGGGTTGATAGCTGGGTTGATGGCCATGTCGGCGGCGTTGATGGCCGGATCGCCCGATCGGCGAGTCCAGGCAGTGGCTACGATGGCTTTCATCGAATCTCTCCTGTGGTTGGGTGACGCCGGCGCGGGAGGCCGGCAAGTCCGGTATCGCCGCTCAGCGATACGGTTGCAAGGTCAAAAATGTCCGCGCGTCCGATAGGTTCCGATCGCGGATGCGATAAGGCGCAAGGCGGCGGCCGGACAGCGGATGGCGGTCGACCGCCGTCACGCCACCCGGTCCGTCGCCATCGGCAAGACCGATGTCACGCAGCAGATGGTCGTTCAAACCGCCCAAACGGGCCATTCCGCCGGAATCGAGCCAGCGTCTGCGCATGGCCGTCCACAAACTTCCCATGGGATTCTCCTATATGCGAGGTCGAAGGGCTTCCCGGTTTCCCCTCATGGATAACATCCGATTACGGATATATTCAGTCAAGAGGAAAGCCGACGGATCGCTCCGCCGGCTTTCTCCGGAACGCGCCGGCTCCGGCCCTCAAGCCCGCACGCGGGCCAGGAAGGCGTCGATCTCCGATTCCAGCGACTGGGATTGCGCCGTCAGATCCTGTGCCGCGCTCAGCACGCCATCGGCGCTGTGGCCCACGGTCCGGGCGGCGTCCCGCACGTCACCGATGTTCTGCGACACGCTGTCGGTGGTGGTCGCCGCCTGCTGGATGTTGCGGCTGATCTCGCGGGTGGCGGCGGCCTGCTGCTCCACCGCGGCGGCGATGCCGCCGGCGATGCTGTTCATCTGCTCGATGGTGTGGCTGATGCCGCGGATCGCCGCGACGGACGCCTGGGTCCGTTCCTGGATGGCGCCGATCTGGGCGGAGATCTCCTCGGTGGCCTTGCCGGTCTGGCTGGCGAGGCTCTTGACCTCGCTGGCGACGACGGCGAAGCCCTTGCCCGCCTCCCCCGCCCGCGCCGCCTCGATGGTGGCGTTCAGCGCCAAAAGGTTGGTCTGGCCGGAAATGCCATGGATCATCGCGACGATGTCGCCGATGCGCACGGCCAGTTCCGCCAGTTCGCCGATGGTCGCGTCGGTCGACTTGGCGCGTTCCACCGCCTGCCGGGCGATCGAAGCTGAGCGCTCGACCTGCTGGGCGATCTCGCCGATGGAGGAGGTCATCTCCTCCACCGCGGTGGCGACGGTGGAGACATTGCCGGACATCTCGATCCCGGCCTGGGCGACATCGCTCGACTGCCGGAAGGCGCCGTCGGCGGTCTCCCGCATCACGGCGGCGCTGCTGCGCAGCCCGGAGCAGGCGGAGGCGACCGTGCGCACCACACCCTTGACGCTCGACTCGAAGCCGTCGGCCAGACTGACCATGACCCGGCGCTTCTCAGCCTCGGCTTCGGCCTGGAGACGATCCTGTTCGGCCTGTAGGCGCTGCACCTTGACCGCATTGTCGCGGAAGACGCCGAGCGAGGTGACGATGGCCCCCAACTCGTCCCCCCGTTGGAGCCGGTCGATCTCCACGGCGGTGTCGTTGCCGGCAAGACGCAGCGTGGCGGCGGCGATGCCGGCGATCGACCGTCCGGTGCTGCGCGCCACCATCCAGGCGGTCAGCGCCACCAGCACCGCGCCGACCAGGGTCAGCCCCAGGAAGAAGCGGGTGGTCTCCTGCGCCTCCTCGGCGGAGAGCGCGGCACGGCTGCGCGAATCCTCGGCGACGGCGCCCACCATCCGGCCGATCTGAACCGAAAGCTTGGCGAAATTCTCCTCGAACGGCTCCATGAAGGAGACGACGCTGGCGAAGTCGATCTCCAGCATCGCGGCGACGAAGCTGGTCGCGTCCTTGTACTTCTTCAATTCCGCGACGACGTCGTCGATCTGCTTGGTCTGGTCTCCTGTGGCATAGCCCTTCCGATAGTCGTCCAGGCTGCGGAGAATATCGTCCAGCTTGGTCTGGAGCGCGGCGAAGCGGGGAACAAGGTCGCCGGCGTTTCCGGCGGCCTGCCGGCTCATGATGCGGAACAGCTCGCCATTGGCGGCCTGGACGCGGGACGCGACGTCGGACAGCCGGATCGCCGATTCCAGATTGCGATCGACGATCATGTTGGTCTGGTCGACCTGCCGGTTGAAACCGGTGTTTCCGACATAGGCGAGAACGCACATCAGCGCCATCGCGACGCTGGGCGCGACCAGGAACTTCAGCGTGAAGGGCAGGTTGGACAAGGTCGGTCGTGCGAGGATCATGTGCGTCGCCTCATCGGGATTTCACGCAGGCGGGATTTCATGCGGGCGGGATGTCATGCACGGACGTGGGACGGCAGGCGTGGGACCGGCGCGCACAGGCGCCCCCGGTCCCGGTCATCCGCCACCCCGTTCCCGCTTCGCGGTCAGAACTTGGAGCTGAGCGTCAGGAAGACGCGCCGTTCCTCGGTCCGCAGGGAGCTCGTGCGCTGCTCGCTCTTGTTGACGTTCATGCCGGACAGGGCGACCTGCACGTCCTTGGTGATGTTGTAGCCGACGCGGGCGGACAGGCTGAGATAGTTGGGGACCTGGACGAACCTGTTGAGGTCGCCGCGCAGCATCTCGGTCTCGGAGACGTAGAGGGCGAACAGGTTGGCCTCCCACGGGCCGTTGGTGTAGTTCACCTCGGCGGAAACCTTGTGGCGCGGGGTGCTGTGCTGGAATTCCGCGGTCACCGAAGAGAAGTCATCCTTGATCTTCTCGAAGGCGTAGCCGGCCTTCCAGCTCCAATTCTCATCGATCTTGCCCTTCAGGCTCGCCTCGGCGCCGACCATCCGCGAATTGCCGGCATTGTCGAACATGACCACCGTCGGATTGCCGAGCTGTAGGATTCGGGCGTTATACTTCATGTCCCGGTTGGTCTGGTAATAGACCGACGCGCGGAAGGTCCCGTCGATGGCCGAGATCGCGCGGTCATAGCCAAGCTCGTAGTTGGTGACCAGCGTCGGGTTGATCTTGGGATTGCCGTAGGTCCACAGCGCCCCCTCGCGATTCATGATGCCATATTCGACCAGGCTCGGCGTCTGCACGCCGCGCGCCACCGAAAGCCGCAGCGTATCCAGTTCGGTCGGCTTGTAGACCAGGCTGCTGTTCAAGCTGGGCTGGGTCAGCGAACGGTCGTAATCGGCGTTGGTGAAGGAGATCGGGCCGGCAAAGGTGCCGCTGCGGCTCAATTTCAGATGATCGACCCGCAGGGCGTTGACCAGACTGAGCTTCTCGTTGATCGCCCAGTCCCACATGCCGCCGGCGGAATAGACATCGTAGGAGACCCGGCCACCGCGCTGGTTGGTCGAATCCATCTGATTGCGTCGCCATTCGGCGGACAGCCGGAAGCTGTGGTCGGTGCCGACCTTGAACAGATCCTGCAATTTCGCCACGGTCACGTTGCTGTTCAGGTCGATCTTCGTGTCATGATCGAGATCGGTGTGATAGATCACCGCCTCGATCAGCCCAAGGCTGGTGTTGGCCGTATAGCTGGCTTTGGCCGACCAGGTGTCGAAGTCCGAGGAACCGGATTGGAATCCCGGACTTGCAGCGTTCTGTCGAGTATGAACCTTGGTCAGCTCGGCGCCGAGCTGCGAGTTGTCGGTGAGCTGTATCAATCCGTCGGCGCTGAAGGACCGCCGCATCGGCGTGAACGGCCCACTGCCGTTCGAAGCGATGGTCGGAGTGTCGAACTCATGGAAATTGGACCCGCCGGCCGACAGCCGCAGGCCGGCCTTGTCACCGATCTTGACGGTCTTGACCGCCGACAGCTCGCCGTAATGCTGGGTCCCGCCGCGCACCGTGACGTTGTTCACGTCATCGTAGAGCGGGCTGTAGGTGATGATGTTCACCACGCCGCCCACGGCGTTGAAGCCGAACAGCGCGGTGTTGGGACCCTTCACCACCTCGATCTGGCGAATCTCGCCAAGCTCGACCGGGATGGTGCCCCAGGAGGTCACGCCGAAATGGTCCATGTAGACTTGGCGACCGTTGACCAGCACGAGTAGGCGCGGGCTTGAGGGGCTGTTGTAGCCGCGGACCGCGACATCGGCCGAACTGGTCGACCAGCGCGCCACGTCCAGCCCGACCACCCGTTGCAGGATGTCCGGGAGGTTGGTCACGCCGCTCTTGCGGATGTCGTCGGCGCTGATGATCTCCATGCTGACCGGGGCGTCGCTGGCGCGCTGGGGCTTGCCGGTGGCGCTGGTGGTGACCGGCTCGCCGAACAATTGCTCCAAGGCGCCGTAATCGATGGTCTGGGCCGCGGCCGGCAGGCAAAGCGACAGCAGGGCGGCAGCCGAGCACATGGCCCGGACAATGGATGTCTTCATGGCTATCACCTGAAAATCGTCGGACGTGGAAAGGCGCGGAATGACCGGAGGCGCCGTCAGATCTCGGAAATCATCATGCGGAAGGCGGGGGCGAAGCTGACCGAGGACGCGTCCGCCGCCGACTTGTTGATGACGATCTCCACCTTCGGCTCGCTCTTGATGCCCATCACGCAATGTCCGGACCGGACGCAGGCGGCATCGGGAGAGACGCTGATCAGCTTCTTGGCCTTGGCGGCGGCGAACACCCGCTCCTGTTGCGCCGACAGACCGCTGGTCACCAGGACCAGACCGGTGCCGTTCAGCCCGGCATCGAGCTGGGCGATCGGCACCAGAACCGGCGACAGCGTCGCCGCACCGACGGCCAGCCCTGACCCGAGGATGCCCTTCAGGTCGTCGGCATCCTTCTGCGAGGCGGGAGAGGCGGGATCGAAGACGACCGCCACCTTCACCGCGCCGGTCAGCGGCGGGACGGTGAAGCCCAGCGTCTTCGCGATGACCTGCACATCCTTGGCCGTCATGTCGGCCAGAGCCGGGCTTCCGGTCAGCCCCACCATCGCCGCCAAGGCGATCCCCATCGTCATTTTCATCTATCTGTTCCCCGGTGAAGCGGTTCGCTGGCTGTGTTTTGTGAAAATTGTCAAACCGGTATCAACTTTCCGTTCCGGCGAACGGGCCCGAGTTTCCTCAAGAATCCCTGAACGGTTAATAATAATTAACTATTCAGCCGCCGTATCTACTATGTTTTCCATTATAAATTGGAGATTATTCATAGATGCATAGCTCTTATCGACAATCCTATTTATTGAGACGCTACGCAAATCAGGTCTAACCCTGATGAATTTGTTGAAGGCTGTTAGCTTTTATTTATTATCCCGGAGAGAAATTATGTTTCTCTCTCGGTATATTTCTTGTCATCACGGCCAGGATATTTGAACCGGCTCAAGTGCGCTCTGCCATGGGGGAAGACGCCTCCCGGTCTTGGCGGCGCCTTCGTGGCGCTGCCCCCTGGACAAGCCGGCGCGCCTCGGTCAAACAAGGGGGCCGCAGCAAGACTTCAATCGGATCAAGCCCATGACCGCCCGCAAAGTCCGCGCACAGCCGTTCCGGCTGCCGGCCGCGATTGCGGTCCTGCTTGCTTGCGCCACCATGGCGGGCGGACCGCCCCCGGCGGCGGCGGAGGCGCGCTTCACCCCCGGCCCCTGCTGGTTCACCGTGCCGGACGGTGAAGCCGCCCTGTGCGGAACGGTGACGGTCCCGGAACGGCGGGACCGTCCCAACAGCCGCGGCCTGCGCCTGCCGGTCGCCGTCCTGCTCAGCACCGCCCGCCAGCCGGCCCCCGACCCGGTGCTGTTCCTGGAGGGTGGCCCCGGCGCCTCCCCCTTCGGCAGCGGCGAGGCGACGGAGGAACGGATGGAGGTGTGGTGGGAGCTGTCGGCCCCCTTCCGCCACACGCGCAACCTGATCCTGTTCGACCCGCGCGGTGTCGGCCGGGCGGAGCCGGACACCGATTGCCCGGAGCTGGACGCCGTCGGCGCCACCCGCGGCACCCGCCCCCTGACGCGCGAACAGCGGGCGGCGGCGGAGCGGGCCGCCGTCAGCGCCTGCGCCACGAGGCTGCAAACGGCGGGGCTGGACACCACCCAATTCTCCACCCCGGTCGCCGCGGAAGACGCGCTGGACATCGCCACGGCGCTGGGCGCCCAGCGCGTGAACCTGTTCGCGGTTTCCTACGGCACGCGGGTCGGACTCGAGATCCTGAGGCGGCAGGGCGGGCGTGTCCGCACCGCCGTTCTCGACAGCGTCTATCCGCCCGATGTCAACGCGCAGGAGGAGATGGCCTGGCTGGCCCAACGCAGCTACCGCCGCCTGTTCGACGATTGCGCCGCCAACCGGGCCTGCCGCTCGGCCTTTCCCGATCTGGAAAAGCGCTTCCTCGGCCTGGTCGAGCGACTCGACCGCAACCCTGTCGACATCGTGGTCGGCGACCATGAAACCCGCCGCGTCCTGCGGCTGGCCGGGGGGGCGGCGATCGCCGCCGGGCTGGAGGCGATGGCGGTCAGCGAGGCGGTGCCGGCCGTGCCGGCGATGATCGACCGCGCCGTCCGCAACCAGTATTCCGCCCTCGCCGAATGGGCGCCGACCAATTGGCTGGGCGATCCGGAGGTCGCCGACGGGCTGGCCTTCTCCGTCGAATGCCGGGAGTCGGTGAACACCGCCGACCCGCTGAAGCGCGCCGACGGCGCCCGCCGCAACGCCCCCTACGGCCTGGTCGCCGCCGACGATCCCGGCCAGCGCGTCTGCCGCCTCTGGCCCGCCGGCCATCAGGAGCCGTCGGAACGGCTGCCGGTCGCCAGTCCGGTGCCGGTGCTGCTGCTGTCCGGCGCCTACGACCCCGTCACCCCGCCGGAATGGGGCGACCGTGCCGCCGCCACCCTGCCCAAGAGCCGCCATCTGGTCTTCCGCGCCGCCAGCCACATCGTGACCTCCAGCGAGGATTGCGCCATGGCCGCCGCGGTGACCTTCGTGGAACAGGAGACGGTGCCGGCCACCGTCTGTCCGGGAGCGGCCAAGCCGCCGGTGTTCGAGGGGCCGTGAGAGGGACCCTGGACGGGTGGCCCCGCCCTCGCCAAGGCTTCGCCGCGGTCCCTTTCCCTCCCCCGCCGCACAGGGGAGGTCAGGTCGGGGAGATGACCGCGACGGGAACCAGCTCTCTCACCGCCCCGGCGCGATCCGCCGGTAGCTCAGCGCCTCGGCGATGTGGCGGCGCCTGACCCCCTCCACCCCGTCCAGATCGGCCAGCGTCCGCCCCACCCGCATCACCCGGTGATAGCCGCGGGCCGACAGCTTCAGCCGCTCCGCCGCTTCGGTCAACAGGGCGCGGCCGGGACCGTCGGGCGAGGCCACCCTCTCCAGCAGTTCGCCGTCGGCCTCGGCATTCGTCCGCACCGCCCGGCCAGCCGGGTAGGGACCGAAGCCGCCATAGCGTTCGGCCTGGACGGCGCGGGCGACGGCGACGCGGGCGGCGATGTCGGCACTGCCCTCCGCCGGCGGCGGCAGGCTGAGATCGGCGGGGCTGACCGCCGGCACATCGATATGCAGGTCGATGCGGTCGAACAGCGGCCCGCTGATCTTCGATTGATAGTCGGCGGCGCATTTCGGCGCGCGGGCGCAGGCGAGCGAGGCATCGTCGAGATGGCCGCAACGGCAGGGATTCATCGCCGCCACCAGTTGCACGCGGGCCGGATAGGTCACATGGTGGTTGGCGCGGCTGACCACCGCCTTGCCGGTCTCCAGCGGCTGGCGCAGCGCCTCCAGCAGCGCGCGGGGGAATTCCGGCAGCTCGTCGAGGAAGAGAACGCCCTGATGCGCCAGGGAGATCTCGCCCGGCCTGGCCCGCGTGCCGCCGCCGACCAGCGCCGGCAGGCTGGCCGACTGGTGCGGGGCGCGATAGGGGCGCTGGCGCAGCAGGCGCCCCTCCTCCAGCAGACCGCCGACGCTGTGGATCATCGACACCTCCAGCGCCTCCGCCGGGTCGAGCGGCGGCAGCAGGCCCGGCAGGCGGGCGGCCAGCATCGACTTGCCGGATCCGGGCGGGCCGATCATCAACAGATTGTGCGATCCGGCGGCTGCGACCTCCAGCGCCCGCTTGGCGGTCTCGTTGCCCTTCACGTCGCGCAGGTCGGGCGGCGGCGCGTCCCGTTCCTGCATCCGCGGCTTGGGCGGGGTCAGCACCTGGGTGCCCTTGAAATGGTTGATCAGCGCCAGCAGGTTGGCCGGCGCCAGCACGTCCAGATCGGGACCGGCCCAGGCCGCCTCCCCGCCGCAAGCGGCCGGACAGATCAGCCCGCGGTCGTTGGCCAGCGCATCGATGGCGGCGGGCAGCACGCCGGCCACCGGGGTCAGGGCGCCGTCCAGCGCCAGCTCCCCCAGCGCGACATAGCGGGCGATCTCCGCGTCGGGCAGCACGCCCATCACCGTCAAGAGGCCGAGCGCGATCGGCAGGTCGAAATGGCTGCCTTCCTTCAACACGTCGGCGGGGGCGAGATTGACGGTGATGCGCTTGGCCGGCAGCGCCAGCCCCAGCGCATGCAGGGCGGCACGAACCCGCTCCCGGCTTTCGCCGACCGCCTTGTCGGGCAGGCCGACGACGGTGAAGGCGACGATTCCCCCGGACATCTGGACCTGGACGTCGATCCCCAGCACCTCGATGCCCTGGAACGCGACGGTGTTGATGCGGGCGACCAAGGCGGACCCTCGTTGTGCAACCTCTTTGACTGCGAATGTATGACGGGAGTGGAACGGAACGGTCAATCCCATTTGGCGAGGATGGCCGCGACGGTTTTCATCCCAAGGTGTATTTCCGGGCTCGCATAGGGATTCCCGTTTTAAAATTCATTTATCTAGTAGAGTTATAGAATTTATGTGCATATCTTTATCGTATAAATTTTTAAAACACACAAAGGTTAGAGAGGCCCATGCGTCGTTTCCATCTTTCCGCCATCGCCGGGCTGGTGCTGGCCGCAAGCGTCCCGCACACCGCCGCCGCGACCGACGGCTATTTCACCCATGGGGTGGGAACCCAAGCCAAGGGCATGGCCGGGGCGGCCATCGCCTATCCCAAGGAGGCCCTGTCCATCGCCGTGAACCCGGCCAGCGCGACCGCGCTTGGCAACCGGTTCGATATCGGCGCCGAATATTTCCGCCCGACCCGCAGCAGCACGATCCGCGGCAACGGCTTCGGCCCCGACCAGAGCTTCGGCGGCAACGACAAGGGCGCGTTCTACATTCCGGATCTGGGATATGTCCGCCAGATCGACGACCGGCTGGCGGTCGGGCTGGCGGTCTACGGCAATGGCGGCATGAATACCGACTACCGCGACAATCCCTATGCCCGGTTCGGGGCGACCGGAAAGGCGGGCGTCGATCTTCAGCAGCTGTTCCTGTCGCCGACCGTCGCCTACCGGATCGCCGAGGGCCACAGCCTCGGCATCGCGCTGAACATCGTCAACACGCGCTTCAAGGCCCAGGGCATCGGCGCCTTCGCCCGCTTGTCGGAACAGCCCTCGGCGGTGTCGAACAAGGACCGCGACGATGCCTGGGGCGCCGGGCTGCGGATCGGCTGGCTGGGCCAGCTCACCCCCTGGCTGTCGGTCGGCGCCTCCTGGCAATCGAAGAGCCATGGCGGCAGCTTGCGGAAATACCGGGGCCTGTTCGCCGACCAGGGGGATTTCGACGTTCCCGCCGCCTATGGCGTCGGCATCGCGGTGAAGGCGTCGGAGGCGCTCGACATCGCCGTCGATGTGCGGCGGATCGCCTACAGCGATGTCGGGGCGGTCGGCAACGACTTCCAGCGCCTGTTCACCGGCAAGGCCCTCGGCTCCGACGACGGCCCCGGCTTCGGCTGGAAGGACACCACCTCGATCAAGATCGGCGCGAATTACCGCATCGGGCCGGATTGGCAGGTCCGCGCCGGCTACGGCTACACCACCCAGCCGATCCCGCGCGGCCAGACCTTTCTGAACATCCTGGCGCCGGGCGCCATCCAGCACCAGATCACCGCCGGCGCGACCTGGAGCGCCACCAAGGACATCGATGTCAGCGTCTATGGCCTGTACGGGCTGCCGGCGTCGGTCAAGGGCTCCGGCTCCATTCCCGGCGCGTTCGGCGGAGGCGAGGCCAACATCCGGCTGAGCGAGGTCGCGCTGGGCGGCGGACTAGCCTGGCGGTTCTGACCCCCGCATCCCCGCATCGTCACCAAACGCCTTTATATTAGAAAGTATTTATGCAAGAAAGGCGAGCCATGACGATGCGGGGGCGGCTACAACCGCCGGAACTGGAACCGAGAGGATGCGATGGCGGGTACGATAGCTGGTGCGATCGAGGCGTTGGCCGGTGGCGCGCTGATCGGCGCGGCGGCGGCGGGGTTGCTGCTGGTGAATGGGCGGATCGCCGGGATCAGCGGCATCCTGGCGCGCGCGGTTCGTCCGGGGGCGGCCCCCTGGCAATGGGCCTTCGTCGCCGGCCTGCTCGCCGCCGGGCTGGCCGCCCGTCTGTGGGGGATCGAACCGGCGCCGGCCTTCGCGCTGCTGCCGCTGCCGCTGCTGATCGCCGCCGGTCTGCTCGTCGGCATCGGCACCCGCATCGGCTCGGGCTGCACCAGCGGGCATGGCGTCTGCGGGCTGGCCAACCTGTCGCCGCGCTCGCTGGTCGCCACGCTGACCTTCATGGCCGTCGCCGCCGCGACGGTCTTCGTCACCCGCCATCTGTAGGAGAGCGGCCATGCGCAGCCTCACCGCCATCCTCTTCGGCTTCGTCTTCGGGCTTGGGCTGATCATCGCCGGAATGACCGATCCGGCGCGGGTCCTGGCCTTTCTCGATGTCGCCGGCGCCTGGGATCCGACCCTGGCCTTCGTCATGACCGGCGCCATCGCCGTCGCCGCCCCGGCCTTCGCCATCGCCCGCCGCAAACCGGTCGCGGCGCTGGGCGACCCCATCGCCCTGCCCGACCGCCGGCACATCGATGGCCGTCTGGTCGGCGGGGCCGCCCTGTTCGGGCTGGGCTGGGGGCTGGCCGGCATCTGCCCCGGCCCGGCCCTGGTGCTGCTGGGCAATGACGGGCTGTCGGCCCTGCTGTTCGTGGCGGCCCTGCTCGCCGGCGGCGGCATCGCCGATGTCCTGCTGAGGCTTCCGCACCGGCAGCGGACCTGAGCCCGCCACACCGCGTAAGCGTCCGTCGCATGGCTCCCGCCACGCCGGACGGGGTTGGTGAAGAAAATCCGCCGGCTTATGTTGGTTTGACCAATCACCCCGGCGGGAAGAGGCACGCGTGCAACTGCATCTCAGCACCTGGAGCGAGGTCGAGTCCTATCTGAAGACCTCCAAGGGCATCATCATGCCGATCGGCTCGACCGAGCAGCATGGGCCGAACGGACTGGTCGGCACCGACGCCATCTGCGCCGAGGTGATCGCGCGGGGCGTCGGCGACGCCACCGGCGCGCTGGTCGGCCCGACGATCCCGGTCGGCATGGCGGTCCATCACATGGAATTCCCCGGCTCGATGACGCTGAAGCCGTCCACCCTGATCGCCGTGCTGCGCGACTATGTCGGCTCGCTGGTCGAACACGGGTTCGCGCGCTTCTTCTTCGTCAACGGCCATGGCGGCAACATCGCCACCATCCGCGCCGCCTTCTACGAGATCCATGCGGAGAACCGGGCGCAGCGCGGCCGCGAGGCGCCGGACCTGCGCTGCGCCCTGGTGAACTGGTGGGAGAATGCCGAGGTCGGCCGGCTGTCGCGCGAGCTGTACCAGGGCAAGGAGGGGTCGCACGCCACCCCCAGCGAGGTGGCGCTGACCCAATACGCCTATCCCGACTCGATCAAGACCGTGGCGATGGAGCCGGAACAGGCGCCGGCCGGCGGCTTCCACGACGCCCGCGACTTCCGCCGCCGCTATCCCGACGGCCGCATCGGCTCCGCCCCCGGCCTCGCCCGGCCCGAGCATGGCCGGCGCCTGTACGAGGCGGCGGTCGGCGCCATCGCCGCCCAGTACCGCGGTTTCCTGACGGAAGAATAAGGGGCGGTCACGGCGCCGCGGAGCTTCTTCGCCCCGCAAGTTGATTCGGCGGTCGGACCTGCCTAAATTCGGACCGGTTGACGGACTTCCCCGTCCGCGACCGCCGAGCCCGAACGGAAGCACGACCGCCCTAGTCCATGATCAACGGCCCATGATCAACGAGCTGAACCAGCGATCGCGCGAGATCTTCCGGCTGATCGTCGACGCCTATGTCGCGTCGGGCGAGCCGGTCGGCTCGCGCACGATCTCGCGGCGGCTTGGCATGGCCCTGTCGCCCGCGACCATCCGCAACGTGATGGCCGACCTGGAGGAGCAGGGGCTGCTCTATGCCCCGCACACCTCGGCCGGCCGCATCCCGACCGACGCCGGCCTGCGCATGTTCGTCGACGGCCTGCTGGAGATCGGGTCGCTGACCGAGGACGAGCGCGCCTCGATCGAGGCGAAATGCTCCGCCTCCGGCCGCGCCTTCGCCGACGTGCTGGGCGAGGCGTCGACCATGCTGTCCGGCCTGTCGCACTGCGCCGGCCTGGTGGTGGCGCCCAAGACCGACCGGCCGCTGAAACACATCGAGTTCGTGTCGCTCGGCCCCGGCCGCGCCCTGGTCGTCCTGGTGAACGAGGACGGGCTGGTCGAGAACCGGGTGATCGAGGTGCCGCTGGGGGTTCCGACCTCCACCCTGCAAACGGTGTCGAACTTCCTCAGCGCCAAGCTCGCCGGCCGCACGCTGGACGAGGCCCGGCAGGAGGTCATGCAGGAGATCGAACAGCAGAAGACCCAGCTGGACGAGCTGTCGCGCAAGGTGGTCGCCGCCGGGCTGGCCACCTGGGCCGGCAGCGCCGGAGCCAACGCCGGCCAGCTGATCGTCCGCGGCCAGTCCCGCCTGCTGGAGGACGTCACGGCGCTCTCCGACCTGGAACGCGTGCGCGGCCTGTTCGAGGCGCTGGAGACCAAGGAGACGATGCTGCGCATGCTGGACGCCACCGGGCGCGGCGACGGCGTGCAGATCTTCATCGGCGCGGAGAATGTGCTGTTCAGCCATTCCGGCTGTTCGATGATCATCTCGCCCTTCCAGAACAGCCGCGAGCAGGTGATCGGCGCCATCGGCGTCATCGGCCCGACCCGCCTGAATTACGCCCGCATCATTCCGCTGGTGGATTACACCGCCAAGGTGGTCAGCCGGCTGATCGGCTGACCATCGCTCCCACCCCCCTCCGCCTTTGACCAAGCAAGAATTGAGAAAACCATGAGCGAAGAGCAGAACAAGCCCTCCGACGCCACGGCCGAGCCGACCGAGACCACCGCCGACACCGCCGCCGCCAGCCAGACGGATGCCGGCCAGGCGGGCTCCGGTTCTCCCGAGGACCGCGTCGCCAAGCTGGAGGCCGAAGTCGCCAGCCTGAAGGACCAGCTGCTGCGCGCCATGGCGGAGACGGAGAACACCCGCCGCCGCGCCCAGCGTGACCGCGAGGATGCCACCAAGTTCGCGGTGTCCAGCTTCGCCAAGGAACTGGTGTCGGTCGCCGACAATCTGCGCCGCGCGCTCGACGCCGTGCCGGCCGAAGGCCGCGAGCGGGACGAGATGCTGAAAGGCCTCGCCGTCGGTGTCGAGGCGACCGAACGCCAACTGTTCGCCGCCTTCGACCGCGCCGGCATCAAGAAGCTGGACCCGGCCGGCGAACCGTTCGACCCCAACTTCCATCAGGTGATGTTCGAGATCGAGAATACCGGCAAGGCGGCCGGCACCGTCGTCCAGGTGCTGCAACCCGGCTACACCATCCATGGCCGGCTGCTGCGCGAAGCGATGGTCGGCGTCGCCAAGGGCGGCGACGCCGGCGCGCAACATGTCGATACGAAGGCGTGACAGGTTGATTTCCAACAGCCCCCCGGTTCGACGGCGATGCCGCCGGGCCGGGGGGTTCCGTTATTCGAAATACGGGATACCAGAGGTTGACGGTCGGCGGTAAAGTGCCTAGGCCTGTCCCGTTGATTTCCCGGACCGATTTCCGGGCCGAGCAAGCGGAGCCGCCGACCATGCCCAAGAATGTCCTGACCGTCGACGATTCCAAGACCATCCGCGACATGGTCGGCTTCACGCTGAAAGGCGCCGGCTATGAGGTGGCGGAGGCGCCGGACGGGAATGCCGGTCTGGCCCTGGTCAACCAGCGCAGGTTCGACTGCATCATCACCGACCTGAACATGCCGGGCCTGGACGGGCTGGCCCTGACCCGCGCCATCCGCGCCTCGGCCACCAACCGCGCCACCCCGGTCCTGCTGCTGACCACCGAAGCCGACCCCACCAAGAAGACCGCCGGCCGCGAAGCCGGCGCCACCGGCTGGCTGGTGAAGCCCTTCAACCCGGAAAAGCTGGTCGAGACGGTGCGGAAGGTCTGTCCGTAAGGATGGTTCAGGAAGGCGCCACCCGCCGCGCTACCAGAAATTCCCCATCCGGGTCATGCGCGGCGAAACGCCGCTGCGCCGTCCCGCGATCGGCAACCGCGTAGCAATAGACGCAGCCGTGCGGGCAGCTGTCGTAATCGCCGATGTCGCGGCTTTCGGCGCACAGGCAACCGGGCCGGTTGCCCTTCTCCCGCGCGGCCACCGGATACCCCGCGACATCCGACAGCCGCAACGCATCGACGCAGCGGGCCGGCGCCGTGCCGGGGATGCCCACCAGCTCGGGCTGGGTGCAGAGCGTCAGCGCCATCCCCTCCCCCGCCGCGATCCCGGCCAACTCCGCCAGCAGCGCGCGTTTCTCCGCCGCCGCCGGATCGCGCCAGCCGATGCCGGCGGCGGCGAGGTTGCTCGCGGTCTTGCGGTAGGGCTGGAGAAAGGACACCACCACCTCGTCCGTCACCCCGCGCAGCGCCCGCGCGATCCGGGCGAAACTCCCGCGGTGCCAGTTCGGCGGCGTCGCGTCGGTCAGCAGGATGGGGTCGTAGCGCCAGACCGCGGCGCGCGGCCCCCAACGGTCGCGCACCCGCGCCAGATGACCGACCGCCGTCTCCCAGGCCGGGACCGAGCGCTCCAGCGCGGTCGGCAATCCGGTGACGCTGTACTGCGCGATGAAGGGAAAGCCCCGCTCCGCCACGCTGTCCAGCGCGCCGAGGAACGGCCCCAGATTCTTGGTCCAGAAGATGAACCCATCCACCGCCGGCCGGGTCAGGTCGATGCGATGGGTCTGGCCGCCGTAAGGATTGACCATCCGGCAATGGCCGGCGTCGAGGCGGTTCAGGAACCAGCGCCCGTAGAAGGCGGGGATGTCTGTCTTGTAGCTGGCGGAGATGATCATGCGAGCCAGCATGGGAATGCCGGCCCGCCACATCAAGGGCGGACCGGCATCGGCCCAATATAGCCCCAAAGGCGATCCTTACTGGACGGCGCGGACTTCGACCACTTCGGGAATGTAGTGGCGCAGCATGTTCTCGATGCCGTGCTTCAGCGTGGCGGTGGAGCTGGGGCAGCCGGAGCAGGCCCCCTTCATCGCCAGATAGACGACGCCGCGCTCGAAGCCCTGGAAGGTGATGTCGCCGCCATCCTGGGCGACCGACGGACGGACGCGGGTGTCCAGCAGCTCCTTGATCTGCTCGACGATCTCCTCGTCGTCGGCGCTCGCCGCCGCGGCATGGCCGTCGCCGCCCTCCTCCAGCAGGACCGGACGGTCGGCGGTGAAATGCTCCATGATGACGCCGAGGATCGACGGCTTCAGCAGGAACCAGTCACGGGCGTCGGTCTTGGTGATGGTGATGAAGTCGGCGCCGAGGAAGACGCCGACGACGCCCTCGATTTCGAACAGGCGCTGGGCGAGCGGCGAACGGGCGGCATCCTCGCGGCCGGTGAAGTCGGCGGTGCCGCGTCCGAGCACGTCACGCCCCGGCAGGAACTTGAGAGTCGCCGGGTTGGGCGTCTGCTCGGTCTGAATGAACATGGTCTGGTCCTCCATCGGCGGCGGAATGGAACCGCCGGCGCGCCCGGGATTGGGCCGCGGCACGATTGGGGGAAATCTGGGCCGAAACGCCGGACGGATCAAGGACCCGGACTGTGTGGGTATTCGGCATCCGGCATGCGCCGGCCCTATCCTTACCTGCGTGCCGGAGCCCAGAGTCCGTCTGAACCGATCGCACTCTAGGTGATCGCGTCGAGCGCCTCGTTGCTGAGCCCGCCGGGGACGATGGTCAGCGGGATGCGCAGCCGCCCCAGCCCGCGCCCGGTGTAATAGGAGATCAGCGGGCCGGGGCCTTCCGGGTCGGTGCCGGCGGCCAGCACCAGGATGGAGATGCTCGGCTCCTCGCCGATCAGGGCCAGCACCTCCTCGGTGCGGTTGCCTTCGCGGACATAGAGCGCCGGCAGGGTGCCGGTCAGCTGGTTGACCTCGCGCGCCAGCTTCTGGAGCATCTGCTCGGCCTCGGCGCGCCGTTCCTCGCGGATCAGGTTCTCCACCGCCAGCCAGTGCTGCATCTCGCCCTTTTCCAGAACGGTCAGCAGCGCCACCTTGCCGCCCGACTTGCGGGCGCGCAGGCAGGCGTAGCGCAGCGCCACCTTCAGCTCCGGGCTGTCGTCGACCACCACCAGGAAGATGCGCACCGGCTTGGGCGGTTGCGCCCCGGAACCCGTGGACTGCGTCGCGTCGGTCATCTCGATCCCCTTCTCGGCCTTAGACCCGGCGGAATGCGGCGCCGGCCGCCCAGCCGGCCGCGATGGCGCCGATGACGGCGGCCACCCCGTAGGTGACCGGACGGTTGCGGGCGAAGTCGGAGACTTCGGCGCTGAACCCGATCTTGGACACCACCAGCGGCGTGGTCTGGGCGCTGACCACCTCGCCGTCACGAATCAGCAGGGCCTCGACATTGTACAGCCCGGTCGGGACATTGGCCGGGAAATAGATGTTGGTGCGGAACAGCCGTTCGCCCAGGAAGGCGACCTGTCCCACGGTGATGGCATAGAGGCCCTGGCGCTGCTTGTTGCGGATCAGCGCGCCGCGGTAGGCGGCGAGCTCGTCCGACGGCACCCCGGCGATCAGACCGGGATCGGCCGGCAGTTGCAGATAGGGCAGGCCCAGCTGGTGGCGTTCCAGCACCGGACGGCCGACCAGCTGGTCGAGCGGCCGGCTGACCGCCACCGTGTAGAAGCTGGGGACCTGGTCGAAGCGCAGGCTGTCGGTGTTCATCCACATGCCGGCCACCCGCTGCTTGCGGCGGACGGTGGCGGGCGCGCGCGGGCCGGTGACGACGATGGCGACGTCGCCCGCCCCATCGGTGGTGCCGAACAGCACGACCTCCGTCCCGGTGAAGCCGGTGGTGATGGCGATCAGATGGCTCGACAGGTCGGCGACCAGTTGCTGCGCCCACACCGTCGCCGCCACCAGGCCGCCCAGCAGCAGCCCGGTCAGCGCCGCCGCCCCCTGCGCCAGCCGGCGTTTCGTCCACAGGGGCATCATCCCAGCCCCCCGCTCATCTCAGCCCCATGGTCAGGGTGAACAGGTCGTCGGGACGGGAGAACAGATCCCAGGCCAGCTTCAGCGCCACCGCCACCACGATCAGCGCCAGCGCCAGCCGGGCGGTCTCGCCGCGCAGTCGCGACCCGGCCCGGGTGCCGAACTGGGCGCCGATCACGCCGCCGATCAGCAGCAGCAGCGCCAGCATGGCGTCGACCGTCTGGTTGGTGGCGGCCTGCAACAGGGTGGCCGCCGCGGTGGTGAAGATGATCTGGAACAGCGAGGTGCCGGCGACCAGACCGGCCGGCATGTTCAAGAGATAGATCATCGCCGGCACCAGGAGGAAGCCGCCGCCGATGCCCATGATCGCCACCAGCATGCCGCCGACCGCCCCGATCCCCGCCGGCAGCAGGGCGGAGATGTACAGCTTGGACCGCTGGAACCGCATCTTGAAGGGCAGGCCGTGCAGCCAGATATGGCGGTGCAGCTTGCCCCGCTTGGCCGTCGGCGCCCGCCGGCGCAGGATGGCGCGGCTGCTTTCCACCAGCATCATCCCGCCGATGGTGCCGAGGAAGAAGACGTAGGACAGGGTGATGGCGATGTCGATCTGACCCAGCCGTTGCAGGATGCCGAAGACCCAGACGCCGACCGCCGTGCCGAGCACGCCGCCGCCCAGCATCACCACCCCCAGCTTGACGTCGACATTGCCGCGCCGCCAGTGGGCCAGCACGCCGGACACGCTGGCGGCGACCAGCTGGTTGGCCTGGGTGCCGACGGCGATGGCGGGGGGAACGCCGATGAAGATCAGCAGCGGCGTCATCAGGAAGCCGCCGCCGACGCCGAACATCCCCGACAGGAAACCGACGAGCCAGCCCATGCCGAGCACCAGCAGCGCGTTGACCGACATCTCGGCAATCGGCAGGTAGACTTGCATGGGGGATTGTCTGTCGGGATGTTCGGGATGGGCGGCCGATCGGCAGCTTACCCGAGCCGGCGCGGTGGCGGAAGACCGCAACGCCGGGGTTGGGGACCGGGATGGTCCTCAGGACACCGGGGCGTGGAAGAAGACCTTGTAGCCGCCCTTGTGCGGAAAGACATGCTCGGCCTCCCGCCTCGCGGTGGACAGGTCCAGCGCATGCACCACCATCAGGTTGCCGTACCGCCATGCCGGGTTCACCGGCTTTCCGGCGGCGCGGGCGACGGCGGCGGCGTTGGTGTCGAACTGCGCCTCCGCCCGGAAACCGCGGCGGTTGCCGCCAGGGGTGCCGAGGATGTGCAGGAAAACCGGCGGCTCCTTGTCCAGCGTGTCGATCTGGCGCTGAAGATGGCTGATCCGCTGTTCGGCGGCGGACAGGCGGACCTTCGCCCGCTCCAGCCGGAAGGCGAGGTCGGCCAGCGCCTCGGTTTCCGCAAGCTTACGTTCCTTCAGCGGCAGCACCGACTGGCGCAGCCGGTCCAGCCCGGACACCCGCTCCCAGCTCCGCCGGATGCCGACCCAGCACAGATGGCACAGCACCGCCAGCGCCGCCACCAGCGGCACCGCCGAGTCGAGGATCGTCCGCACCACCTCCATCGCCACGCCGTTCCCTCTATGCCCTGCGCCCGCCCTTGTGGCACGCCCGTTGCTGCATCACGGGCGGAAGGCACTCAGCAAGGAACGTGCCGGAACGGAGGGGGAGGGGATGATGAGCACGCAGACGCCCTTGCTGCTCGTGCTGGAGATGGTGATCCTGATGGCCTGCCTCAGCTGGATCACCGTATCGGTGGTGCGGATCGGCAACCGGATCGCCGCCGTCCAGCGCCGCCGATGCCAGCTCCAGCACGGGCAGACCGAGCTGATCCTGACCACCGAATCGCTGCGGCGCGACCTGCGCCGGAACGAGATCGAGCTGCGCCAGACGGAGGAGGCCATCTCGGTGCGCAACGCCCAGGCGGCGGAGCTTCAAACCCGGCTGAACGATCTGCGCCGCCAGGGTCCGCGGGAATACACGCTGATGAATGAACGCTTCGGCGAGAAGGACAAGCTGTGGCTGCTGAGCGTGCCACGGCCGGACCGGCCCGAGCGCTGGGCGGTCGCCGCCCCCGACAGCGGCACGGCGATGGCGCTGCTGTGCGCCAGGATCACGGTGCCGGAACGGCCGGTGGTGGACGATCAATTGAATTGAGCAGCCGGACCGGCCGCAGTTGCAAAATGCGATGCGGCCGGCAATCTCCTCGCGATCTGATACGCAAATTGCGCTTAGGCGATTCCCTTGGCGGCGACCAGCTCGCGCAGGTTCACCTCGGGCCGGGCGCCGACATGGCTGATGATCTCCGCCGCGGCGACGGCGCCCAGACGGCCGCAGACCGCCGGGGACAGGCCGCGGGTGTGGCCGAACAGGAAGCCGGCGGCATAGAGGTCGCCGGCGCCGGTGGTGTCGACCACCCGCTCCACCGGCTCCGCCACCACCTCGACCACCTCGCCGGCCGACACGATGACGGCACCCTTCTCGCTGCGGGTCAGCGCCGCCGTCTTGCCCAGCCGCTTCACCGCCGCCAGCGCGTCCTCGAAGCGGTCGGTGCCATAGAGGGCGCCAATCTCATGCTCGTTGGCGAACAGGATGTCGACATGGCGTTCCACCAGATCGACGAACTCGGCATGGTGGCGGTGGACGCAGAAGCTGTCGGACAGCGACAGCGACACCTTGCGGCCGGCGGCATGCGCGATCTCGGCCGCCTTGCGGAAGGCCGCCTTGGCGCGGGGCGGATCCCACAGGTAGCCTTCGAGATAGGTCACCTGCGACCCGGCGATCAGCGCCTCGTCGATGTCCTCCGGACCCAGCTCGACGCAGGCGCCGAGATAGGTGTTCATTGAACGCTGGGCGTCCGGCGTGACCAGGATCAGGCAGCGGGCGGTCGGCGCCCCGCCCACCAGGGGCGCGCTGTCGAAGGCGACGCCCGATGCCCGGATGTCGTGGCGGAACACGTCGCCCAGCTGGTCCCTGGCGACCTTGCCGATATAGGCGCCGCGGCCGCCCAGCATGGCGATGCCGGCCATGGTGTTCCCGGCCGAACCGCCGGAAACCTCGACGCCCGGCCCCATCCGGCCATACAGCTCCTCCGCGCGGGCGGCGTCGATCAGCGTCATCGCCCCCTTTTCGATGGTGTTGGCGGCGAGGAAGGCGTCGTCGGCGTGGGCGATCACGTCCACGATGGCGTTGCCGATGCCGGTGACGTCGTAGGCGGCATCATGTGTGGACGGGGCCATGGGCTCTCCTGACGGGTCGAACGGGGAAGGCGAAAGTGCGGCGCGAGTATACGCGCCGCCGCCGACACCACAAGCGCGGGGCCCGAGGGTGCGGTGACCGGAGAGGTGAATTACCGCGGCCGGGACTGGAACCCGGCGCCCGGCCACCGTAGATATGCGGGCGGCCGTTCCCCCTTCCCTCCACCGCCTCACGGACCGCCGATGATCCGCGCCCTCGTGCTTGCCTTCACCCAGCTGTCCGACCCGCGCGTGCGCCGGGTGGTGTGGATCGGGGTGTTCGTCTCGCTGCTCGCCTATGCCCTGCTGGCCGGCGGCGCGTGGTGGGCGCTGTCGGTGACGCCGCTGACCGGCTATGGCTGGGTCGACGCCACCATCGACGTGATGGGCGGGCTGGGGGTGCTGGTGCTCGCCTGGCTGCTGTTCCCGGCCACCGTCGGCACGGTGTCGAGCTTCTTCCTGGACGAGGTGCTGGAACGGGTGGAGGCGCGGCATTATCCCTTCCTGCCCGCCCCGCGCCGGGCCGGCTGGCTGGAGGAGCTGGCGACGGCGCTGCGCTTCCTGCTGCTGGTGCTGGCGGTCAACCTGCTGGCGCTGCCGGTCTACCTGTTCGCCCCCGGCCTGAACCTGATCATCTTCTACACCGTCAACGGCTATCTGCTGGGACGGGAATATTTCGAGATGGTCGCCCATCGGCGGATGGACCGCGCCATGGCGCGGGCGATGCGGCAGGCCAGACCGCTGAAACCTTTTTTGGCCGGCGTCGTCATCGCCTTTCTTTCCACCATCCCCTTCGTCAATTTGCTGGTCCCGGTCGTCGCCAGCGCCTTCATGGTTCATGTCCTACAGTCCATGTCGGCGCCCCTTGCGGCGGGCCGGACGACCGTGATACGCCGCTAGGCGGCACGGCCGACCGCCGTCGCCTGCCCGGCGGCGCGCTTCCGGCACCGGGCCTCTCGACTTCCAGGCCATCCCGCCACCCGTATGTCCAGATTGGGGGAACCGCTCATGCTGTTCGGACGCAAGACACCGCCCGCCGCGCCCAAGGCCGACAGCCCCGCCCCGCCGCAGCCGGCCATCCGTCCGCAGACCCCCGGCGACGCCGGCGCCGTCTCGTCGCCGCTCGCCTCGCTCAACGCCCCCGTCCCGGGGGGGCCGGCGGCCCCGGCCTCCGCCGTCGCGGCCGGAGCGGCCGCCCCCAGCATGGCCCATGCCCTGGCCGAGCACGTCTCTCCGGCCTATCCCGACACGCCTTCCGCCTCGAAGGGACCCGACATGAACAGCATTCCCAAGCCCCCGGCCGCGCCGGCCATGCCCGGCGCCGGTTTCAAGACCGACGTGCCACGCCGGGTCGTCGACATGCCGGGCTCCGCCCCGCGCCAGCCGTCGATCCCCGTCGCCACCCCGGCGGCCCCCCTCGGCCAGGCAGCGGCCCAGGCGCCGGTCCAGGCCCCGGTTTCCCCGCCGGTTCCGGAACAGCGCCGCCTGACCGTGGGCCGCGACATCTCCCTGGCCGGCGAGATCGGCTCCTGCGACGTGCTGGTCGTCGAAGGCACGGTCGAGGCCAAGCTGCGCGAGGGCCGTCTGGTCGAGATCGCCGAAACCGGCCTGTTCAAGGGCTCGGTCGACATCGAGGAGGCCGACATCGCCGGCCGCTTCGAAGGCGACATCGCCGTCCGCGGCCGCCTGACCGTGCGGTCCGGCGGCAAGATCACCGGTTCGATCCGCTTCGGCGAACTGGCGGTCGAGGCCGGCGGCCAGTTGATCGGCGACATCCAGCTGTATGGCAGCAAGCCCGCCGCCGTTCAGGCTCCGGCGGCCGCCCCGGCCGCGGTGGCCCAGGTCCCGGCGGCCGAGACCGTCTGACCGGCGCTTCCGGCCGGCGCTCCCCGCCGGTAAGGAACGCAAGCGAACGCCCGGCTGGCTCCCGCCATGCCGGGCGTCCGCATTCCCGGAAGGACCAAGGGTCCCCGGCCACCGCTCAGGCCCAGCCGCCGCTCAGGCGATGATCTTGTCCTTGAAGCCGCAGAGATCGGCCACCGGGCAGACCGGGCAATCCGGCTTGCGCGCCTTGCAGACATAGCGGCCGTGCAGGATCAGCCAATGGTGGGCGTGGCGGCGGTAGAGCTTCGGCACCGTCTTCAACAGCTTCGCCTCCACCGCGTCCGGCGTCTTGCCGGGGGCCAGCCCGGTGCGGTTGCCGACGCGGAAGATGTGGGTGTCGACCGCGATGGTCTCCTCCCCGAAGGCGACGTTCAGGACGACATTGGCGGTCTTGCGGCCGACGCCGGGAAGCTGCTCCAGCGCCTCGCGGTCGCGCGGCACCTCGCCGCCATGGCGCTCGATCAGCAGTTCCGACAGGCGGATGACGTTCTTGGCCTTGGTGTTGAACAGGCCGATGGTCTTGATGTACCGGCGCAGCCCCTCCTCGCCCAGCGCCACCATCTGCCGGGGCGTGGTGACGATCTGGAACAGCGGGCCGGTGGCCTTGTTCACCCCGACATCGGTCGCCTGGGCCGACAGCACCACGGCGACCAGCAGCGTATAAGGATTGACGTATTCCAGCTCGCTCCGGGGCTCCGGATTGGCGGCGGACAGACGGCGGAAGAATTCCTGGACGGCGGCGGGCTTCATGACGGTCACCATAACCGCAACGGCCCAGCCTGCGCCAGAGGCCGGGCGCGCGAAGACGGCAGGATCGTAACATGACCCGCCAGCTCCCGGAGTTTCCGGGCAAACTGCGGCGTTGCGTCGCAAATTGCGACAAAATTTGGAATAAGTGACGGCAATACAACAGAATTGGTCGCAGGAATACCGCTTTCCCACCCATTCCGCAGTGGCGTATGATTTGCTCACTGCCAAGACACCGTTTGAATGCCTGTAATTGAACCACGGATGATCCTGGTCGTGGCGTTCGGATCGGATAAGGGTGTTTTCGATATGACCGCGTCTTATCTTGTGGAAGTAAAGGACTGGGGACTGCATGTCCGGTTGCAGGGCGCCCTGTCGATGGAGCAGCGCGACGCCGTGGCCCGTCAGGTGGAGCTGCAATGCGCCACCCTTGGCGCCCGTGGCACGCCATGGAGCGGCCTCGTCGAATTCGACCGTTTCCAGGTCGACGAGTTCCGGCCGGAGATCGTCATCGGCCTGATGAAGCTGGCAAGGCGCTGTGGCCAGATCCGCTGCGCGGTGGTGATGACCGACTGGCACTGGGCTTCGGTGATGGCGGAGACGTTGATCGCCGCCGGGGTCGACGATCAGGCGCGCATCTTCGTCCAGGCCGAGGTTCCCGACCCGATCGAGGATCTGGACGGCGGCCCTGCCGGCGATTTCGCCAAGCTGGACGGCGCGATGGCCTGGGTGCTGAACGGCGGCGTGCTGCCGATGGTGTCGAAGGCGGCATAACCCCGCCGTCCTCACGGTTTATTGCCGGGCGGCGCTGGGGTAGGATGGCGTCCATGCCCATCGACAGCAGTGGCCCCCAGCCCGGAGACGGTCCCACCCCCGCGAACGCCCACGGTGGAAACGCCCATGGTGGAAACGCCGAGGTCGGAAAAGCCGAGGTCGGAAACGAGCGCGGCGACAGCGGGTCGGTGCGCGTGTTCTTCGACGCCGTCCTCCACCCGCACCGCAGCCTGGGCCGCTCCGGCTTCCGGGTCGTTATGGCGGTGGTCGTGCTGATGAACCTGATCGTCGCCGGCATCTTCGTCGCGCATGGCGCCTGGCCGGTGGTGCCCTTTTGCGGGCTGGACGTGTTCGCGCTGTGGCTGGCCTTCCGCGTCAGCTATCGCTCCGCCCGTCACTATGAACGGGTGCGGCTGACCGAAACGGCGCTGACGGTCGAGCGGGTCCATTGGAAGACGCCGGAGCGCCGCTGGTCCTTCCATCCCCATTGGCTGCGGATCACCCACACCGAGCCCGCCGCGCATGACCGGCGTGGTCCGCCCGGGCAGGTCACGCTGAGTTCGCATGGCCGGTCGGTCGGGGTCGGCTCCTTCCTGTCGCCGGAGGAGCGCTCCACCTTCGCCCGCGCGCTGGGCGACGCGCTCACCGCCTGGCGCCGCCCGCCCTGCCCGCCGGCTCCCGCCGGATAACGCCGCTCCCCTCAGCGCCGATCCGCCGGTTTCGCCAACCCGCGTTCGTCCAGCTCCTCGTCCAACTCGCGCTCCACTTCGCGCTCCACCGCGCGCCCGACCTTCTCGTCGATGCGGTGGTCCAGGCATTCGGCCGTGCTGGCGAGGCGCTCGAAGCCGCGCTTCACCTTGGCCAGTTCGGTTTCCGGCCTGTCCTCCACGTCGATCATGCCGTTGCGGGCGGAACGGGTGGCGCGGATCAGCTCGTCCAGCTTCAGATGGATGGCCTGGGTGTCGCGGTTCTGGGCATTCTGGATGATGAACACCATCAGGAAGGTGACGATGGTGGTGCCGGTGTTGATCACCAGCTGCCAGGTGTCGGAGAAGTGGAACAGCGGTCCGGTCACGCCCCAGACCAGCACCACCGCGAAGGCGGTGACGAAGGCGCCCGGCCGGCCGGACTGGCGTTCCATCCAGCGGGCGAAACGGGAAAAGGCGTCGCTGAGCATTCTGATGCGGGCTCCCGGTCATCGGACGGACAAAGGGAAACGCCCGGCGAGGCCGGGCGGTTCCCTGTCCGTACGGTCCGGTGCCCGAAGCCCCGATGCCGGAGCCCCCGTCCTTACGACCCCTGGCTCAGCGCCTCCGCCAGCGCGCGGTCGGTCGGGTTCTGGCCGACGACCAGTTGCATCGACTGGGTCGGCATGGAAATGCCCAGCTCGTCGAACTTCTTCTTCAGCAGCCGGTTGAACTCGCGGGTCACGCCCCATTGGCGGGTCGGCCGCGTCTTGAACTGGGCCAGGACGATGATGCCGGTGTCGGACAGCTTGTCGACGCCCAGCACCTCCAGCGGGGTCAGGATGTCGGCGGCGAATTGCGGCTGGGCCTGCACCTCGGCGCCCGTCTCCTTCAGCACGGCGATGACGCGGTCGGGATCCTCGCGGTTGGACACCATGATGTTGAAGGCGGTGACCGAGAAGTCCTTGCTCATGTTCTTCACGGTGGTGACGGCGCTGAAGGGCACGGAATGGACGGCGCCCGCCCCGTCGCGCAGACGGATGGAGCGGATGGAGATCGCCTCCACCGTGCCGGAATGGCCGCCGCCGACATCCACCATGTCGCCGACCGAAACCGTGTCCTCGAACAGGATGAACAGGCCGGTGATGATGTCCTTGACCAGCGTCTGCGACCCGAAACCGATGGCCAGACCGACCACGCCGGCACCGGCCAGCAGCGGCGCGATGTTCACCCCCAGCTCCGACAGGGTGATCAGCGACACCATGGTCACCAGCAGGATCAGGAAGGCGTTGCGCAGCAGCGGCAGCAGCGTGCGCATGCGGGCGCTGCGTTCGATGCGGGTGCCGTTCCGGTCGGTGGCGCGCAGCAGATGCTCGATCAGGGCGCTCACCACCTCCCAGGCGATGACGGCGCCGGCCAGCAGCAGGCCGATGGAGACCACGCTGCCGACGACGCGGCGTCCGGCGGCGGATTCGACCAGCCCCAGCGTGTCGATGCCCCAGCCGTTCAACGCCGCACCCAGCGCCACCAGCCAGATGATGACCTTGCCGATGCGCTGGACGATGGGGAGATAGTGGAAGGCGCGGATGTGCAGCTGCGGCAGGTTGCCGGCAAGCTCGCGGTTCATGGTCAGGCCGCGGCGCAGCGCCCGGTTCAGCCCGGTCACCAGCAGACGCGCCGCCACGACGGCGACGATCGTCACCGCGGTGCCGCGGGCGAGATACTCGAAGCCGCCATAGACGTTCAGCACCCAGACGCCCAGCGTGACCACGACATAGAGGATGGCCAGCACATGCCAGATCTCGGCGAATCGGCGCCGCGCGCTGCGCAGGACGGCCCCCTGCCCCTCCGCCTCGCGCCGCGCGGTCGCCAGCGGGTCACCGTCGCCCGACAGCGGGTTGCCGCGCATCCAGTCGGCGACGCCAGCGCGGTTCTGTAGGATCAGCGCGATCAGCATGCCGGCGATCACCACCCCCAGCAGCTTCAGCAGCGCGCCATAGGCGCCGAGCGGCAGGCCCAGCACATAGGCCCCCTCCGCCATGAAATAGCCGTAGACCGCCACCGCGATCAGGCGGCGCGACCAGATGTAGCAGCGCCGCGCCCCGTTCTCGCTGGTGTGGACCAGCCGCAGGTTGGGGGCGTCGGGCGCGAACAGCATGCGCACCAGGATCAGCAGCGCCTGGAAGATGACGGTGGCGTTCACCGCCGCCAGCGCCGCCAGCCGCACGCGCGGCGCCGGCTCGCTCACCGACAGGATGGTGTAGGCGACGACGATGAAGCCGACGATCGGCGCCAGTTCCAGCAGCGCCCGGCCCAGCAGCATCGGGATGCGCAGCAGGGGGGAACCGACCGGACGGGCGGCCAGCGCCCGGCGCGGCCGGCCGAGCAGCCAGGCGATGCCGCGGGCGGCCACCGCGCCGATGCCGAGGATCAGCGCCAGCTGGATGCCGATCTGGACCCAGCGTTCGCGCGCCATGTCATCCTCAACCTGCCGCTGCACCCAGGAGAGCGCCCCCGGCAGGTCGGAGAAGATATTGGCGACCTGGACGAGCTGGCGGCTGACCACGTCCATCCGCGCCGCCAGGAAGGCCAGCGCGCGGGCGCCGATGGTCTGCGGCAGCGCTGATTCCCCCTCCGCCTGCTTGGCCTGGGCGAGGCCGCGCTGGGCGGTGATCAGGTTGCGCAGCTGGGTGACCAGCTGGCCGCGGGCGTCCTGGTTCTCCAGCGTGCCGACCAGCGCCTCCAGCTGCTGCACGGTCGCCTCGTCCACCACCACCGGAGCGGCGGCCTGACCGGCGGCGGCAGGGGCAGGGGTGGCGGCCGGCGCCGGAGAGGCGGCGGGAGCGGCGGCGGCGGCGGCCGGTCCCGCCGTCCCGGAGGCGAGCAGAGCCGCCAGCAGCAGGACGGCCAGGCCGCCGGACAGGAACAAACGCCAGGCGCGTGCGACCGGGTTTGCGGCGGGCGTTGCGGACCGGATCATCGGCAATTCACTCGGGTGGTCTCGGGAACGGGATCGGGGGGCGGGATGGGAAACAGGATCGGCGGGAACGGGCGAAGCCTTCGGCCGGCACCCTGGCGCACAAGTGTGGCTGAACCATGCCCGGTTTTGCGAAGTTAGTTCTCCGGCTTGCGCTTGCCAACCCGACTGTCTGTTCCTTTTTTAAGCGGGACCCATGCCGGAACAGCTGCCGGAACAGCCGGAAACACGGAAAAGGACGGACCATGAGCGACACATCCTCCAAAGCGGACGGTCCCGAAGCTGAGGGGCCCGAAGCGGACGGGCGGGCCGGGTTGGAACCGGATCAGGGGATCGGCCGGGACGGCGGCCTCCGCGACAAGCTGGTCGCCACCAAGGAGCAATGGGCGCGCGACGGCCGCGCGCTCACCGGGGTGACCGCCGACCCGGCGCGCGAGCGGCTGCCGCCCGGCCAGCGTCTGGTCACCGACTGGCCGGTGCTGGATCTCGGCATCACGCCGAAGGTGACGACCGCCAACTGGACGCTCTCGGTCGACGGGCTGGTCGAGAACCCGCTGTCCTGGAGCTGGGCGGATTTCCAGGCCCAGCCGCAGGAGAGCTTCGTCTCCGACATCCATTGCGTCACCACCTGGTCACGCTACGACAACCGGTGGGAGGGGATCAGCGCCCGCCGCCTGCTGGACTTGGCCCGGCCGAAGCCGGAGGCGCGCTTCGTCGTCTTCCATTCCTTCGACGGCTACACCACCAACGTCGCCCTGTCGGATTTCGACGATGACGGCGTGCTGCTCGCCACCAGCTGGGAGGGCCAGCCGATCAGCCGCGACCATGGCGGCCCGGTGCGCGTCGTGCTGCCCAAGCTGTATTTCTGGAAGAGCGCCAAGTGGGTGAAGCGGATCGAGCTGCTGGCCGGCGACCGCAAGGGCTATTGGGAGGTCCGCGGCTACAACAACCACGCCGACCCCTGGCTGGAGGAGCGCTATTCCGACTGAGGGTGAAGCGGCGCATCCGCCAAAAGCCCCTTTCACCTTGCCGGCGAAACCGTTAAGGTGCGGCGCAAGTGGCCCCGTAGCTCATCAGGATAGAGCGCGAGTTTCCTAAACTTGAGGCAGCAGGTTCGAGTCCTGCCGGGGTCACCACCAGCGCCCGCACCCTATTTCGGCACCTGACAGTCCGGTCAGTGCGCGACGATGGCGCAGACCGCCGCCTTCGTCGCCTTGGCCAGATCGGCTGGCGCCAGCACGATCTGCAAACCGCGCCGGCCGCCATTCACCACCATTTCCGGCAGCGCCTCGGCGCTCACGTCGATGAAGGTCGGCAGCGCCTTCTTCTGGCCCAGCGGGCTGATGCCGCCGACCAGGAAACCGGTGGTCTTCTCCGCCAGCGCCGGGTCGGCCAGATCGGCCTTCTTCGCCCTGGCCGCCGCGGCGATGGCCTTCAGGTCCAACTTGGCCGCGACCGGGATGACGGCGCAGGCCAGCGCCTTCGGCTCCAGCTGGACGATCAGGGTCTTGTAGACGATGGCCGGGTCGAGCCCGAGCGATTCGGCCGCATGCAGGCCGATGGCGTCGGCCGACGGGTCGTATTCATATTCCATCAGCCGGAAGGCGACACCCGCCGCCTTCGCCGCGTTGACCGCCGGTGTCACCTTCGCCGCCATGCTCCGCACCGCTCACTGGAAAAAGCGGCGGGAGCTTGGCAGGCGATACCGGGGGTGTAAAGCCCTCTCCCGCAGTCCGGGAAAGGGGGAAGGCTCACTCCCCGCCGCGCGAGGACGGGTTGCCGATCATCGTCAGGAATTCGCGGCGGGTCGACGGGTCGCTGCGGAAGGCGCCCAGCATGCGGCTGGTCACCATGGTCACGCCGGTCTTGTGGACGCCGCGGGTGGTCATGCACTGGTGCTGCGCCTCGATCACCACGGCCACGCCCTCGGGCTGCAACACCTCGTCGATGGTGTTGGCGATCTGCGCCGTCATCTTCTCCTGGATCTGCAAGCGCTTGCCATAGGCCTCGACCAGCCGGGCCAGCTTGGAGATGCCGACAACGCGGCGGCGCGGCAGATAGGCGACATGGGCCTTGCCGATGATCGGCACCATGTGGTGCTCGCAGTAGGATTCGACCCGGATGTCGCGCAGCACGACCATCTCGTCGTAGCCGTCGGTCTCCTCGAAGGTGCGCGACAGGATTTCGACCGGATCGATGCCATAGCCGGCGAAGAATTCATCATAGGAGCGGACGACGCGGTCCGGCGTGCCGACCAGCCCCTCGCGCGTCGGGTCGTCGCCGGCCCAGCGGATCAGGGTGCGCACGGCCTCCTCCGCCTCGGCGCGGGACGGGCGGGCGGCATCGGCGGTGGCATCCGGCCGCGACAGGCCGGGTCCGCGGAACACATTGTCGAGAACCGGGGGCTTGGCCGGGGTCTTGGTAGCCGTCACGGGAACATCCTTTCCATTACCGGGAAACGCCCTGCGCGAAACCGCCGTGGGCCACGCAACACGCCCATCGTGTCTGGCATCAGTACGGAACCGGAGCCTCGGCGGATCAACCGAACGGCCGACAAGACGACAGGACCCTCCGTCCACACGGAGGCATGACGCCCATCCCGTTTCCGTCGCCTGACACCCTTCGGAAACCCCCGGAAGGGTCGCCTCCTATGGCCTTCAATCTCGAGGACAAGGTAGGGCCGGCCATGCGGCTTGTCAAAGCCGCCTGTTGAATCTTTCCAATATTCACACGAATTCTATTGTATTATTTGCCCGCGTCCGGCTTTGCCGGTTCAGTTCAGGCGCATCGGCTGATGCGGGCTGTCGAGCGAGAAGGCGGGGATCGTCACGTCGAAGGCGCGGCCGTCCGCCCCTTCCATCCCATAGCTGCCGGCCATGATGCCCGACGGCGTGCCGAGCGGCGTGCCGCTGGTGTATTCGAAATGCTCCCCCGGTTCGAGCACCGGCTGTTCGCCGACGACGCCGGGTCCACGCACCTCCTGCACGCGGCCCATGGCATCGGTGATGCGCCAATGGCGGGTGCGCAGCTGCACCGTCTCCCTGCCCTCGTTCTCGATGCGGACGTGATAGGCCCAGACGAAGCGCCCCTCGGCCGGAGCCGACTGGTCCTCCAGGAACACGGGCTGGACGGTGACGCGGATGTCGCGGGTGACGGCGGTGTACATGGCGGAAAATCCGATGACCGGCCCGACGAACGGCACCGGCCGAAGACGGGCCGGCGGCTGAGGGTCCGGAGATGCGGTTCCGGGCGGCCGGGCGGCGCTGGCGTTCAGAATAAAGCCCCCCCTCCGCACTGTCCAGAACCGGGCCCGACAATCCCGCGGCGCCGCCGCGCGATGACCGCGCCGGGCCTGCCTTGAGCCCGCATCGAACTGGAGACAGTCATGCATTGGATCAGGGTCTTCCTGGTCTTGCGACGGGGGGGGGACGATGATATATGCGCAAGTCCCAGCAACGGCCGATGAGCCTTGTCCATGTCTCGTTCGCACGCCCTTCGCATCCGACGACGGAGCCACGCACCGCGCATCGCGGTTGCGGCCGTCATTGGATCGCGTGCGGACGCCAAGGGCGCGACGGGGAGCTGACACCCCCCGGCCCTTCCGGCGGCGGCGCGATCCGCCCCTCAGAAGACTTCTGAGAAGACCTTCTTCCCGCCGGGAGCCCAACGCATGATCATCACCGTCGAAGAGCCCAAGCACGCCGCCGCCATCGAAGCCCTGCTGGACGTCTCCTTCGGTCCCGACCGTTTCGCCAAGACCGCCTACCAGCTGCGCGACGGCGTCGATGCCATCGCCGCCCTCAACCTCGTCGCCATCGACCATGACGAGCATGGGCGCGAGGTGGTGGTGGGCACCATCCGCTACTGGCCGATCCTGGTCGGCGGCACCACCCGGTCGATCCTGCTCGGCCCCATCGCGGTGGCCGCCCATCTGCAAGGCAGCGGGCTGGGCAGCAAGCTGATCCGGATGAGCCTGAACAAGGCGGTGGCGCTGGGCCACCAGTCGGTGATCCTGGTCGGCGACGCCCCCTATTACGAGCGGTTCGGCTTCTCCCGCGCCCTGACGCTGGGCATGGAGATGCCGGGTCCGGTCGACATGAACCGGTTCCTGGCCTTGGAACTGGTCGAGGGTGCGCTTGCCGGCGCCTCCGGCATGATCGGCAAGCCGGAAGCGGCGGACATGACGGATGCCGGCTTCGGCGCGACGCCGGTGCTGGCGGGCGAGCCCCCCGCCCCGTTCGGTTCCCTGTTCGGCCGGACGGCGGCGGAGCGGCTGTGGACCGACCGCGTGCGCCGGACCGACTGGTTCCGGCGCGGCGGTCTTCAGGCCGGGACCGCCTGACGATTTCGGATCGCGGAAAGCGTCCGGTTGCAAACATGGGTGGGGCGAAGCGGGATTGACTCGATTCGCCCCACACGCGATACCATCTTTCCAGGAGCGACGCCGGACCGACGGCGTGCCGCGCGCCACGCAGCATCGTGAGCGCGCTATTCGTCTTTGTTCAATGCGGAAGAATGCGGAAGGGTGCGGGTTGACCAAGAAGCTGTTCATCAAGACCTGGGGCTGCCAGATGAACGTGTACGACTCCGCCCGGATGGCGGACGTCCTGGCACCGCTGGGCTACCAACCGGTCGATGAGCCGGATGGCGCCGACATGGTGATCCTCAACACCTGCCACATCCGCGAGAAGGCGGCCGAGAAGGTCTTCTCCGAGCTGGGCCGGCTACGCCAGATGAAGGACCGCAAGGCGGAGGCCGAGGACGGCCGGATGATCCTGGCGGTCGCCGGCTGCGTCGCCCAGGCGGAGGGCGAGGAGATCGTCGCCCGCGCCCCCTTCGTCGACATGGTCTTCGGCCCGCAGACCTACCATACCCTGCCGGAGATGGTGGCGAAGGCCAGCCGCGCCGCCGGCAGCGTGCTGAACACCGACTTCCCGGCCGAATCCAAGTTCGACCTCCTGCCGGAGGAAGCGGGGTCCCAAGGCGTCTCCGCCTTCCTGGCGGTGCAGGAGGGCTGCGACAAGTTCTGCACCTTCTGCGTGGTGCCCTACACCCGCGGCGCCGAATTCTCCCGCCCCGCCGGCCAGATCCTGGCCGAGGCGAAGCGGCTGGTCGCCGGCGGCACGCGCGAGATCACCCTGCTGGGCCAGAACGTCAACGCCTGGCACGGCGACGGGCCGGACGGCGCCACCTGGGGCCTCGGCCGGCTGATCCGGCAATTGGCGGAGATCGACGGGCTGGAGCGCATCCGCTACACCACCTCGCACCCGCGCGACATGGCCGACGACCTGATCCGCGCCCATGCCGAGGTGCCGCAGCTGATGCCCTATCTGCATCTGCCGGTACAGGCGGGCTCCGACCGCATCCTGGCGGCGATGAACCGCAAGCACAGCGCCGACGACTACCGCCGTCTGGTCGACCGGCTGCGCGACGCCAAGCCCGATCTGGCGATGTCCGGCGACTTCATCGTCGGCTTCCCCGGCGAGAGCGACGCCGATTTCGCGGCGACGCTGAAGCTGGTCACCGACATCGGCTATGCCCAGGCCTACTCCTTCAAATACAGCCCGCGTCCCGGTACCCCGGCCTCGGTCGAGGGATCCCAGGTTCCGGACGAGGTGAAGGAGTCCCGGCTGGCGGCGTTGCATCAACTGCTGAACGCCCAGCAGGTCGCCTTCAACCATGGCTTCGTCGGTCGCAGCGTGCCGGTGCTGTTCGACCGGGTCGGCCGCCGCGGCGGCCAGCTGCTCGGCCGCAGCCCCTGGATGCAGTCGGTCCATGCCGAGGCGAACGAGCGGCTGCTCGGCCGCATCGTCGAGGTGCGGATCGGCGCCGCCCTGCCCAACAGCCTCGCCGGCACCGTGGTGACCACGGAAACCACCACCGGCGCGCCCCCCGCCGCCTCTCCCTTCCAGCCCGCCGTAACCCTGGAGGCAAGCGCTTGAACGGTCTGCCCGAACGGCGCATCGACGTCCAATTCGATGACAACCGGCTTCTGCCGATGCTGTA
Source organism: Azospirillum sp. B510 (assembly GCF_000010725.1). NCBI lineage: Bacteria > Pseudomonadati > Pseudomonadota > Alphaproteobacteria > Rhodospirillales > Azospirillaceae > Azospirillum > Azospirillum sp. B510. The sequence continues at coordinate 3,268,312 of NC_013854.1, forward strand.
CGGGGAGCATGACCGCCACCTCGCCCGCATCGAATCCCTTCTCGGCGTCTCGCTGATCTCCCGCGGCAACACCCTGACCATCTCCGGCCCGCCCGAGGCCGCCGAGACGGCGCAGACGGCGCTCAACGGCCTGTACCAGCGGCTGACCCGTGGCCAGACCATCGATGGCGGCGAGGTCGACGGCGCCATCCGCATGGCGACCGCGGTCCCCGCTTTCGCCGCCCCCGCTTTCGCCGCCACGGCGGGTGGCGAGGAGCAGCCGCGCGCCGCCGGCCAGCCGGCGACCGTCGCCCGCGCCGAGATCGCCTTGCGCACCCGTCGGCGCGGCCCGATCACCCCGCGCTCGCCCACCCAGGCCGCTTATCTGCAAGCACTCGCCGAGAGCGAACTGGTGTTCGGTCTCGGCCCCGCCGGCACCGGCAAGACCTATCTGGCGGTGGCCCAGGCGGTGGCTCTGCTGACCACCGGCCAGGTCGACCGCATCGTGCTGTCACGCCCGGCGGTCGAGGCCGGGGAGCGGTTGGGCTTCCTGCCCGGCGACCTGAAGGAGAAGGTCGATCCCTACCTGCGCCCGCTCTATGACGCGCTGCATGACATGCTGCCGGCGGAACAGGTGAAGAAGCGGCTGGAGTCCGGCGAGATCGAGATCGCACCGCTCGCCTTCATGCGCGGCCGGACGCTTGGCAACGCCTTCGTCATCCTGGACGAGGCGCAGAACACCACGCCGATGCAGATGAAGATGTTCCTCACCCGTCTCGGCGAGGGCGGGCGGATGGTCGTCACCGGCGACATCTCGCAGATCGACCTGCCGACGGGCACCCGCTCGGGCCTGCGCGACGCGCTGGACATCCTGCGCGGGGTGGAGGGCGTGCGCTTCGTCCGCTTCACCGACGCCGATGTCGTCCGTCACCCGATGGTGGCCCGCATCATCCGCGCCTATGATCAGGCCGACGCCCGCGAAGCGGTGCGCAAGCAGGCCCGCCGCACTAGTTACGATACCGAAACGACAATCAACAGCAGTGCGACTGTTGGGGAACCGGAATGACGACCGCCGTCGATATCACTGTTTCACGTGAAGCCGGCGATTGGGCCGGGGATGCCGAATGGCTGGCCGAGCGCGCGGCGCTCGCGGCGCTCGCCGCCACCTATGACGACGAGGAAGGCCCGGCCGAGCTGTCGGTCGTGCTGGCCGACGACGCGCTGGTCCATCAGCTGAACCGCGACTATCGCGGCAAGGACAAGCCGACCAACGTCCTGTCCTTCGCCCTGACCGAGGCGGAGGAGCCGGAGCCGGAAGAGGGCATGCCGGTGATGCTGGGCGACGTCATCCTCGCCTTTGAGACGGTCGTGCGCGAGGCCTCCGAACAGGGGAAAAGCCTCGAAGACCACCTGACCCACCTTGTGATGCATGGTGTTCTGCATCTGCTGGGGTATGATCACGAGACGGACGACGAGGCCGAGGAGATGGAGGCGCTGGAAACCCGGCTTCTCGCCAGCTTCGGCATCGCCGATCCCTATGCCGCCAACCACCAACCGCCGGACCGATGAGCGAGATATCCGACAGTCGCACGCCCCGTGATGACAACGGGGCCGAAGACCATTCCCTGGGCCACCTGTTCAAGGGGTGGCTCCGCACCGTGTGGGGCGGCCGCGAGGACAATTCCCTGCGCGGCACGATCGAAGAGCTGATCGCCGGCCTGGACGATGCCGCGAGCGCCGACGGCGAGGATTCGCTGGGCACCGGCGAGCGCGCGCTGCTGACCAACATCCTGAAGCTGCGCGACCGCACCGTCGCCGACGTCATGGTGCCGCGCGCCGACATCATCGCCGTCGACATCGACACCCCCTTCCCCGCCCTGGTCCAGCGCGTCGCCGAGGAAGGCCATTCCCGCCTGCCGGTGTTCCGCGAGACGCTGGACGACGTCGTCGGCATCATCCACATCAAGGACGTCATGACCCTGCTGGCGAAGCAGGCCGTCTCCGCCGAGGGTCTGAGCCGGAACCCGGACCTGTCCGGCATCATCCGCGAGGCGAAGATCGTCGCTCCCTCGATGCATGTGCTCGATCTGCTGGTCCAGATGCGCCAGACCCGCCAGCACATGGCCCTGGTGGTGGACGAGTTCGGCGGCATCGACGGCCTCGTCACCATCGAGGATCTGGTGGAGGAGATCGTCGGCGAGATCGAGGACGAGCATGACGAGACCGAAGCGCCGCGGCTGCTCGAACGTCCCGACGGCAGCCTGATCGCCGACGCCCGCCTGCCGATCGAGGATTTCGAGGACCGTGTCGGCCCGGTGCTGACCGAGGAGGAGCGCGAGGACATCGACACGCTGGGCGGCCTGGTGGTTTCCATCGCCGGGCGCGTGCCCGGGCTGGGCGAACGGCTGGTCCATCCCTCGGGCCTGGAATTCGAGATCGTCGATGCCGACTCCCGCCGGCTGAAGCGCCTGCGCGTCCACAATGTCCCGGCCAACAGTTCGGAGTTGGCGGAGACGGCGTAACGGGATGGGGGCGGCACGACGCCCCCACTTTCACAACCCAGCCTAGCCCAACAACAGCCTTGGCGCTCCCGCCCGGCCACATTACCTATGGCGCCGCCCGCCCCGCCGCTGCCGGAGTTTCCGCCTTGACCGCCACCGACACCCTGCCCGTCCCGGCCCGGCTGGGCCGCGTTTCCGCGCGGCTGGCCGCACTGGCCGGCTGGCGCCGGCTGGCCGCCGCGGCGTTGCTGGGCGGGCTTGCCACCCTGGCGCTGCCGCCGGCCAATGTCGTGCCGGTTCTGCTGATCGCCTTTCCCGGCCTGCTCTGGCTGTTGCAGGGGGTCGCGACGACGCGGGGCGCCTTCGCCGTCGGCTGGTTCTTCGGCTTCGGCCATCATCTTCTCGGTCTCTATTGGATCAGCGCGGCGCTGTTCACTGACATCGAGCGTTTCTGGTGGGCCCTGCCGCTGTCGGCGGTCGGGCTGCCGATCCTGCTGGCGATGTTCAGCGGTGGCGCCACCCTGACCTTCCAGCTGCTGCGCCGGCGCGGCTTCGGCGCCGGGCTGGCGCGGCCGCTGCTGTTCGCGGCCTGCTGGTGCCTGTGGGAATGGCTGCGCGGCCATGTCTTCACCGGTTTCCCGTGGAACCTGGCCGGCTATGGCTGGGTCGGGGTGCTGCCGGTGCTGCAAACCGCCTCGCTGGTCGGCATCTATGGGCTGACCCTGCTGACCGTGCTGGTGGCCGCCCTGCCCGCCACCTTGCCCGACCGCGACACAACGCCGCGCCGCGCCCGGGCCGCCGTCGCCGCCGGTCTGGCGTTGCTGGCGCTGCTGGGCGGTTGGGGCGCCTGGCGGCTGGCCGGCGCGATCGACGAGCCGGTGCCGGGCATCCGGCTGCGGCTGGTCCAGGCGGCGATCGACCAGCGGCTGAAATGGGCGCCGAGCGAACGGGTGCAGAATTTCCAGAGCCATCTCGCCCTGTCCGCCGCCCCGCCCTCGGACCCTTCGGCCCCGCCGCCCAACCTCATCATCTGGCCGGAAACCGCCGTCCCCTTCTTCGTGGAGGAGGATGCGCGGGTGCGCCAGGCGATGGCCTCGGTCACGCCGCCGGGCGGGCTGCTGATCACCGGGGCGCCGCGGACCACGTTGGGTGCCGATGGCGAGCGCCGCTATTTCAATGGCATGGTGGCGGTGGACGGCAGCGGCGCCGTGGTCGCCGACTATGACAAGTTCCACCTCGTTCCCTTCGGCGAATACATGCCGCTGCGGCAATGGCTGCCGGTCGGCGCCATCGCCGGCAATGGGGCGGAATTCTCCCCCGGCACCGGCCCGCGCACCCTGCATCTGGACAGCCATGTGGCCGGACTGCCCTCCTTCAGCCCGCTGATCTGTTACGAGAGCATCTTTCCCGGCGCCGTGGTCGATGGCGCCGACCGCCCGCGCTGGCTCCTCAATCTGACCAATGACGCCTGGTACGGCCGCACCGCCGGCCCGCACCAGCATTTCGCCATCAACCAGGTCCGCGCGGTCGAGGAAGGGCTGCCGCTGGTCCGGGTGGCGAATACGGGAATATCCGGGGTGGTCGACTCGTACGGTCGTGTGCGACACTTGCTCTCACTGGGAGAGCGAGGTTTCATCGATACCACATTGCCGAAAGCGCCGGACGGCGTCACAGCCTATGCCCGTATGGGCGACTGGATTTTCGGCTTAGTGCTTCTTGGCTGTTTTTTGACGGCCTTGTCCTCGCGATATCACCGGTAACCCAGCAATACGGGCAATCGGGCCCCCCATGTAGGTTAAGTTCGTGTAAACGGGTTGACCGAACCGGGCTTGACTGCATACGTGGATATGTCGTAACTAGGTTGCACAACCTCTACAGGGATAAACGAGATGCAGACTGAAACTGGGGCGCCGCGCGGGCGCCGTGCGGGTGCCGGCCGTCCGAAGACCGGAAAGCCGAATCCCATCGACGTCCATGTCGGCTCCCGCGTCCGTCTTCGCCGCACTCTTCTCGGCATGAGCCAGGAGAAGCTGGGCGAGGCCATCGGCCTGACCTTCCAGCAGGTGCAGAAGTACGAGCGCGGCGCCAACCGCATCGGCGCGTCCCGCCTGTTCGACCTCAGCCGCGTTCTGGACGTGCCGGTTTCCTTCTTCTTCGACGACATGCCGGCCGAAGCGGCCGCCGCCCGCGTCGAGGATGACGACGAGGCGGGCGCGTCCGACGAGCGGTCCGCCAACACCTACGAGCCCGATCCGATGGCCAAGCGCGAGACGCTCGAACTGGTCCGCGCCTATTACAAGATCAACGACCCGTCGGTGCGCAAGCGGCTGTTCGAGCTGACGAAAGCGGTCGCCAGCGCCGCCGTGGCCGAAGCCGCCGAGTAACCTCCGCCGATCGTTTCACGGCCTGTATACCCACCGAACGGGGAAGGCGCGGCGCGGCCGTGCCCACCCCTTCGTGTGGAGCCGTTCTATGATCGGTCCATCGCCTTACTGCCGGTAGTCTTCTTGACCACGGCTGGATTCCTTGCCACAACCGGTGTTGGACCGGTGTCTGCGGCCGCTGTACCGGTCTGCCGTTTCGGCTCATGAAATAGCGTGCCGCCGAATGCCGAGGTTTCCCGTGGCAAAGCTCAACTACGTCTTCACCAGCGAGTCCGTGTCGGAAGGTCATCCCGACAAGGTCTGCGACCGCATTTCCGACGCCATCGTCGATCTTTACCTTTCGCACGACCCGCAGGCCCGCGTGGCCGTCGAGACGCTGGCGACCACCAACCAGGTCGTCCTGGCCGGCGAGGTGCGCGGCCCCGACAGCATCAAGGCGGACCAGCTGGTCGCGGCCGCCCGCGCCGCGGTGAAGGACATCGGTTACGAGCAGGACGGCTTCCATTGGGAGAAGATGGACGTCAAGTGCTTCGTCCACTCCCAGTCCGCCGACATCGCCGTCGGTGTCGACGCCGCCGGCAACAAGGACGAGGGCGCCGGCGACCAGGGCATCATGTTCGGCTACGCCTGCCGCGAGACCCCGGCGCTGATGCCGGCCCCGATCTATTACAGCCACGCCATCCTGAAGTCGCTGGCCGAGGCCCGCCATTCCGGCGCCGCGCCGCAGCTGGGCCCGGACGCCAAGAGCCAGGTCACCCTGCAATACATCGACGGCCGCCCGACCCGCGCCACCGCCATCGTGCTGTCGACCCAGCATGCCGAGGGGCTGGACCAGGAGGCCGTTCGCGAGATCGTCCTGCCGCACATCGTCAACTGCCTGCCCGAAGGCTGGATGTGCGAGCCGAAGAATCTCTACGTCAACCCGACCGGCCGTTTCGTCATCGGCGGCCCGGACGGTGACGCCGGCCTGACCGGCCGCAAGATCATCGTCGACACCTATGGCGGTGCCGCTCCGCACGGCGGCGGCGCCTTCTCCGGCAAGGATCCGACGAAGGTCGACCGCTCCGCCGCCTATGCCGCCCGCTATCTCGCCAAGAACGTCGTCGCGGCCGAGCTGGCGGAGAAGTGCACGATCCAGGTCTCCTACGCCATCGGCGTGTCGAAGCCGCTGTCGGTCTATGTCGACACCCACGGCACCGGCAATGTCGACGAGGACCGCCTGTCCGACGTGCTGCAACAGCTGGTCGACCTCAGCCCGCGCGGCATCCGCACGCATCTCGGCCTGAACAAGCCGATCTACGCCCGCACCGCCGCCTACGGCCATTTCGGCCGCGAGCCGGAGGTTGACGGCGGCTTCTCCTGGGAGAAGACCGATCTGGTCGAGGCCCTGCGCGGCGCCTTCTGATCGCCCCAACCGGCGCATCACCGACATCGAAGGGACGGCGGAGGCTGGAAACGGCCTCCGCTGTCTTTTTGTATAAGCCCGTTTCGTGCCGACCCCGCTCTTCGAACCGCATCAGCCGCCATGACCGACAGCAAAACCGACCAACAGACAGACAACGCTCCGCAGACCGAAACCGGAAACCGGCTGTTCGGCCGGCGCAAGGGCCGTCCCCTGCGCAAGCGCCGGACCAGCCTGATCGAGGATCTGCTGCCGCGGCTCCAGATCCCGATGCCGAAACCCGGCGACGGCCTGGACCCCGCCGGCCTGTTCGACACGCCCAAGCGCGAGGTCTGGCTGGAGATCGGCTTCGGCATGGGCCATCACCTCGCCTGGCAGGCGGGGCGCCATCCGGATGTCGGTGTCATCGGTGCCGAGCCCTTCCTCAACGGGATCGCCGGCCTGCTCGGCATGGTCGAGGACGAGACCTTGCGCAACGTGCGCGTCCATCCCGACGACGCCCGGCCGCTGCTCGACGCCCTGCCCGACGCCTCCATCGGCCGCGCCTTCGTGCTGTTCGCCGATCCCTGGCCGAAGAAGCGCCACGCCGACCGCCGCTTCATCGGGCCGGAGAATCTGCCGCGGCTGGCCCGCGTGCTGAAGGACGGGGCGGAGCTGCGCCTGGCCAGCGACGACATGGGGCTGGTGCGCTGGATGCTGGAACACACGGTGAAGCATCCCGATTTCGAATGGACGGCCCGCCGCCCGTCGGATTGGCGTGTCCGCCCCGACGACTGGCCGGCGACCCGCTACGAGGAAAAGGCGATCGCCGCCGGCCGCAAGCCGGTCTTCATGCGTTTCGTCCGCCGTCCCCGCGCGTGACCGGCCGCGGCGGCTTCTCCAGCGGATCCGGCATCGCGGCGAACGGAGCGGCGAAATGCTCCACCAGCGGGAACGGGTCGTAGAAGTGATGAAGCCGCCTCTTCCACTCCGCATAGCGGTCGGAGCCGCGAAATCCTTCGGTATGGTCCTCCAGGCGCTCCCACCACACCAGCAGCAGGTAACGGCCGCCATCCTCCAGGCAGGGCCGGACCTCCATGCCACGGAAGCCGGGTGAAGCCGCGATCAGCGGACGGGCTTCGGCCATCGCCAGTTCGAACCCGTCCCGTTCGCCCGGCCTGACGTTTAGAATCGCCGCTTCCAGGATCATTCCAGCCCCTTTCCGACACCGCCGGCACCAGTTCCGCTTGTAAAGGAACGGCGTGTTTCCGAAAAGGCTTGCGGCATCGGGCGGAATGACTATATTGACCCTCTGTGAACCCATACGGATCGGCGGCCCGGGCAACCGGGCCGGCGAGACGCTTTGCGGGTGGGCTTTTGCCCACTTATTTTTTTATGAGCGTGTGGAAGCACGCGCTTCTTAAACCTTCTGTTGTGGAAACCTCGTCCGGTTCGATCCCGGCCGCAGGCTTTGGGTCAGGTGGAATGGACGCTACAGGTCGCATCGAACAGATCATCACGCCGTCGGTCGAAGCCATGGGCTATGAGGTCGTGCGCGTACAGATCTCCGGCGGCCAGCGGGCGGTTCTCCAGATCATGGCGGAGCGCGCCGACGGCGCGCCCATGACTGTCGAGGATTGCGCCGACATCAGCCGCTCCGTCTCCGCCCTTCTCGATGTGGAAGACCCGATCCGCGAGGCCTACACGCTGGAGGTCAGCTCGCCCGGCATCGACCGGCCGCTGACCCGGCTCAAGGATTTCGAGCGCTTCGCCGGCTTCGAAGCCCGGCTGGAAAGCCGCATGGCCATCGATGGCCGCAAGCGCTTCAAGGGCATGCTGAAGGGCGTCGAGGACGGCCTCGTGTGCATCGATACCGAACAGGGAGCCGCCCGGCTGGAGTTCGACAACATCCTGCGCGCCAAGCTGGTGCTGACGGACGATCTGATCCGCGCCAGCCAGGAGCAGCAGGACGGGCCGCACAACTGACCGGCCCGTCCGCGAGGACGAAGACGCCGCGACGCGCCCCCCGATCGCCGAACGAATAGCCCGCCACCGACATCCCGCCGACCGGACATCACGCAAGACCGGCATCACGCAAGACCGACCCAGGAAGTGTAACGGATGGAACTGCTGCAAGTCGCTGACGCGGTCGCCCGCGAAAAGAACATCGACCGGGACGAAGTCCTGGAGGCGATGGAACAGGCGATTCAGAAGGCCGGCCGCTCCAAGTATGGCCACGAGCACGACATCCGCGCCCGCATCGACCGCAAGACCGGCGACATCCATCTGACCCGCCACCTGGAGGTGGTCGAAACGGTGGAGAACGAGGCGACCCAGGTCACCCTGCCCTACGCCCAGCGCCGCAAGGCCGGCGCCAAGCTCGGCGATTTCCTGGTCGATCCGCTGCCACCGATCGATTTCGGCCGCATCGCCGCCCAGACCGCCAAGCAGGTGATCGTCCAGAAGGTGCGCGACGCCGAGCGCAAGCGCCAGTTCAACGAGTACAAGGACCGCAACGGCGAGATCGTCAACGGTCTGGTCAAGCGCGTCGAATACGGCAACGTCACCGTCGATCTGGGCCGCGCCGAAGCGATCCTGCGCCGCGACGAGCTGCTGCCGCGCGAGCATTTCAAGAACGGCGACCGTGTGCGCGCCTATATCTTCGACGTCCGCGAGGAACCGCGCGGGCCCCAGATCTTCCTGTCGCGCACCCATCCGATGTTCATGGCGAAGCTGTTCGCCCAGGAAGTGCCGGAAATCTACGACGGCATCATCGAGATCAAGGCGGTCGCCCGCGATCCGGGCAGCCGCGCCAAGATCGCCGTTCTGAGCCACGACAGCTCCATCGATCCGGTGGGCGCCTGCGTCGGCATGCGCGGCAGCCGCGTCCAGGCGGTCGTCGGCGAGCTTCAGGGCGAGAAGATCGACATCATTCCGTGGAACGGCGAGGCACCGACCTTCGTGGTCAACGCCCTCGCCCCGGCCGAGGTCGCCAAGGTCGTTCTCGACGACGACAACCACCGCATCGAGGTGGTGGTGCCCGACGACCAGCTGTCGCTGGCCATCGGCCGCCGCGGCCAGAATGTCCGCCTCGCCTCGATGCTGACCGGCTGGGACATCGACATCCTGACCGAACAGGAGGAGTCGGAGCGCCGGTCCGAGGAGATCCACAACCGCTCCGCCCTGTTCATGCAGGCGCTGGACGTCGATGACGTGATCGCGCATCTGCTGGTCGCCGAAGGCTTCACCTCGGTGGAGGAGATCGCCTTCGTCGAGACCGAGGAGCTGGCCGAGATCGAAGGCTTCGACGAGTCGGTCGCCGACGAGCTGAAGCAGCGCGCGCTCGCCTTCCTCGACGTGCAGGACGAGCAGGCCAACCTGCGCCGTCTGGAGCTGGGCGTCGAGGACATCGTCGCCGAGCTGACTGGCTTCAACGCCACGCAACTGGTGAAGCTGGGCGAGAACGGCGTGAAGACGCTGGATGATCTGGCCGATCTGGCCGGCGACGAGCTGGTCGAGATCCTCGGCAAGGACGGCCCCTCGGAGGAGGAGGCGAACGCGATCATCATGGCCGCGCGCGCCCACTGGTTCGAGGGTGAGGAACAGGGCGCCACCGCCGAAGGCTCGGCGGATGGTCAGGGCGCGCAGGCCTGACCGGCGGCAATGCCGGTTGGAACTGCGCCCGACAGGAACGATTATTCGGGACCGCGCGAGCGGATGACGATCGGATGACCGAACGGAACGACGAACGGACACCGACCGCCGCCGCGGATGCGGTGCCGGATCAGGAATTGGCACAGGACGAGGGTGCCGGGACGGAGCATCTGCCGGCCGACGACGAGAAGGGGCCTCTGCGCCGCTGCATCGCGTCGGGCACGGTCGGGCCGAAGGAGGGCATGATCCGCTTCGTGATCAGCCCCGACGGCGAGGTGGTGCCGGATCTGGAGGAACGTCTGCCCGGCCGCGGCCTTTGGGTCACGGCCGATCGGGATGCCCTGGCGAAGGCCATGGGCAAATCCGTTTTCGCCAAGGCGGCCCGTCGGGGGGTGAAAGTACCGCCCGATCTGGCCGAGAGGCTTGAACGGCTGCTGGAACGCCGCTGTCTGCACGCGTTGGGCCTTGCCCGCCGTGCCAGCCACGTCCTGGCGGGGTATGAGAAGGTGCGCGAGGCGTTGAGGGCCAACCAGGTCGGCCGTGCGGGTCCCCCGCCGGCCCTGCTGGTCGAGGCCGCGGACGGCTCGCTGGACCAGCGCGGCAAGGTGACGGCGCTCGCGCCGTCGCTGCCGGTGATCGACCTGTTCGAATCCGCGGCCTTGGCCGCGGCGCTCGGGCGCGATCACGCGGTGCACGCCGTGGTGGCGCGGGGCAGGCTGGCCGCAGGGCTGGCCCGCGATGCGGCACGCCTGAAGGGGTTGAAAGGCCCCCAAGGGGACCGGAACGCGCACCGGGATTCTGATAAGGGCTTGGGAGTCGGCGATACGGCCGGCCGGCCTGCGATGTAACGTCTGACCATTCGGGAACCGATGACCGACAGCAACGACCAGGACCAGAAGAAAGTCTTGCACCTAACCGGCGCCAGCAAAGGAAAGCTGGAGTCGAAGAAGCCGGTCGAGACCCAGGTCCGGCAGAGCTTCTCCCATGGCCGGTCAAAAGCGGTGACCGTAGAGGTCAAGCGCAAGCGTCATGTTGAAAAGGGCGCCGTGCCCGGCGTGGCCGACGGCGGCGCCGCCGCGCGCCAGGCCGCCCAGGGCCTGCCCATCCGTGGAGCGGCGGGCCAGCGGCCCCGTGGCGGCGGAGCCCCCGCCGGGCGCCAGCTGACCCGGGAGGAGCTGGAATCGCGTCTGCGCGCGCTTCGCGGCGCCGCGGCGTTCGAGGAACAGCGCCGCATCGAGGCCGAAGAGGAAGCGGCCCGCGCCGAAGCCCGCGCCGCCGAGGCCGCCGCCCGCGCCGCCGAGGAAGCGGCCGCGGCCGCGGCAGCCCTGGCGGACAACGCGGCGCCGGCCGCCGCCTCCACCACGCCCGACGCTCCGGCATCCGCGGCGCCGGAAATGCCGCCGGTCATCCTGGACGCCGAGACCTTGCGCCAGCGCGAGCTGGACGAGATGCGCGCCATCCAGGAGGAGGATCGCAAGATCGCCGCCGAGGCCGAACGCCGCCGCAAGGAGGAAGAGGCCAAGCGCAAGGAGGCCGAGGAGGCCAAGCGCCGCGAGGCCGAACCGGCGCCGCGCCGCGAGGGTGGCCGTGATGGCGGCCGCGACGGCGCTCCGGCCCGTGACGGCGCGCGTCCCGCCGGTGCCCGTCCGGGCGCCGACCAGCGCCCCGGCGGTGCCGCCGCCCGTCCCGCCGCCGACGCGGCGCCGAGCCGGCCCCTGCCGGGCGCCGGCGCCCCCCCCGCCCGCGCCGTCGAGGAGGAGGAGGACAACCGCCGCAAGGGTGGTCGTGGCGGCGCTCCCGCCAAGGCCGCTCCGGCCCGGCCCGCCGCCAAGGCTCCGGCCGGCGCCGACCGCCGCAAGGGTTCCAAGCTGACCGTCTCGCAGGCGCTCAGCGACGATGGCGGCGACCGCACCCGGTCGCTGGCCGCCGTGCGCCGTGCCCGCGAGCGCGAACGCCTGCGCCAGATGAGCCGCCAGGAGACGGCGAAGGTCACCCGTGACGTCGTCCTGCCGGAGGTCATCACCGTCCAGGAGCTGGCCAACCGCATGGCCGAGCGTGGCGCCGACGTCATCAAGTCGCTGATGCGCATGGGCGTGATGGCGACGATCAACCAGACCATCGACGCCGACACCGCCGAGCTGGTGATCACCGAGTTCGGCCACCGCGTCCGCCGCGTCGCCGAGTCCGACGTCGAGATCGGCCTGCGCACCACCGAGGAGGAGGGCGCCATCCTGGTGCCGCGTCCGCCGGTGGTCACCATCATGGGCCACGTCGACCACGGCAAGACCTCGCTGCTCGACGCGCTGCGCCAGACCGACGTGGTGTCGGGCGAGGCCGGCGGCATCACCCAGCACATCGGCGCCTATCAGGTGCAGCTGGAGTCGGGTTCGAAGATCACCTTCATCGACACGCCGGGCCACGCCGCCTTCACCGAGATGCGTGCCCGCGGCGCCAACGTCACCGACGTGGTCGTGCTGGTGGTCGCCGCCAACGACGGCGTCATGCCGCAGACGATCGAGGCCATCCGCCACGCCAAGGCGGCCAAGGTTCCGATCATCGTCGCCATCAACAAGTGCGACCTGCCCGACGCCAAGCCGGAGCGCGTCCGCCAGGAGCTGCTCCAGCACGAGCTGGTGGTCGAGGAGATGGGCGGCGACGTGCTCGACGTCGAGGTGTCGGCCAAGGCCAAGCGCAACCTCAGCAAGCTGGAAGAGGCCATCCTGCTCCAGGCCGAAATCCTGGAACTGCGGGCCAACCCCGAGCGCGCCGCCGAAGGCGTCGTCATCGAGGCGAAGCTGGAGCGCGGCCGTGGTTCGGTCGCCACCGTGCTGGTCCAGCGCGGCACGCTGAAGGTCGGCGACGTGTTCGTGACCGGCGCCGAATGGGGCCGCGTCCGCGCCCTGATCAACGACCGCGGCCAGACCGTCAACGAGGCGGCCCCGGCCGTCCCGGTCGAGGTGCTGGGCCTGAACGGCACGCCGATGGCCGGCGACGACTTCACCGTCGTCGAGTCCGAGGCCCGTGCCCGCGAGATCGCCGAGTTCCGCCAGCGCAAGAAGCGCGAAGCGGTGGTGGCGGCCTCGGCCCGCGGGTCGTTGCAGGACATGTTCAGCCGCATCCAGGCCGGCGAGGCCAAGGAACTGCCGGTCGTCATCAAGGGCGACGTGCAGGGCTCGATCGAAGCCATCGCCAGCTCGCTGGAGAAGCTCACGGCCGAGAACACCGAGGTCAAGGTCCGCGTCCTGCACAACTCGGTCGGCGCGATCAACGAGTCCGACATCACGCTGGCCAACGCGTCCAACGCGATGATCATCGGCTTCAACGTCCGCGCCAACCCGCAGGCCCGCGACCTCGCCAAGCGCGACGGCGTGGAAATCCGCTACTACTCGATCATCTACAACGTGATCGACGACGTGAAGGCGGCGCTGACCGGTCTGTTGTCCCCGACGCTGCGGGAACGCTTCATCGGCTACGCGACCATCCGCGAGGTGTTCAATATCACCAAGGTCGGCAAGGTCGCCGGTTGCATGGTCACGCAGGGCACCGTCAAGCGCGGCGCCGGCGTCCGCCTGCTGCGCGACAACGTCGTCATTCACGAAGGCACGCTCAAGACGCTCAAGCGCTTCAAGGACGAGGTCAAGGAAGTGCGCGAGGGTTACGAGTGCGGCATGGCCTTCGAGAATTACGACAATATCCAGGCCGGCGATCAGATCGAAGCCTTCGAGATCGAGGAAATCGCTCGCGAGCTTTGATCTCTTCGGTTCACCCGATCCCTTCCGGCGGTCTGCCGGGACGGATCGGGTGGCCATCTTGGCTTTCAGGGGCGCGGGATCCACATCCTGCGCCCTGTTCCTATATTGGGGTGGGAGACCGACGGCTTCCCCGACCCCCATGTGACCGGCCGGAGAGCTGACGCAGCCCGGCCAAGCGACATCGACGAAAGACACGGACCATGGCCAGCAAGAAGCGCGGCGCGTTCATCGCCGGCAAACCCCCGTCCCAACGGCAACTGCGCGTCGGCGAGGAGTTGCGCCACGCCCTCGCCGACCTGTTCCGCCGCGGGGACTTCCACGATCCGGAGCTGGCCTCGCTGAACGTCACGGTCACCGAGGTGCGGATCAGCCCCGACCTGTCCAACGCCACCGTCTTCTATTCGACGCTGGGCGGCGAGCGGATGGAGGAGGCCCAGGTCGCGCTGAAACGGGCCGCCGCCTTCCTGCGTGGGCAGGTCGCCCGCATGGTCAACCTGCGCCATGCCCCGACGCTGAGTTTCGAGGGCGACACCTCCTTCGACTACGCCCACCGCATCGACAGCATCCTGCACAGCCCGGAGGTCGCCCGCGACCTGAGCGGCCATCCGCTGGGCCGCGTCAATGGCGACGACGACCATGACGAGGATGAGGACGAGGACGATTCCTGGGACGAGGAGGGGGACGAGGAGGGGGACGAGGACGACGACGGAGGCGAGGACGGGGGCGAGGAAGAAACCAAGGACGAGAGCCGGGGCGGCCGTCGTGGCTCGTAAGCGCAAGGGCACGCCGATCCATGGCTGGGTCGTGCTGGACAAGCCGGAAGGCATGACCTCCACCCAGGCGCTGTCGAAGGTGCGCCGCCTGTTGAACGCCGAGAAGGCCGGGCACGGCGGCACGCTGGACCCTCTGGCGACCGGCATCCTGCCGATCGCGCTGGGCGAGGCGACCAAGACCGTCTCCTACGCCATGGACGGCGCCAAGACCTACCGCTTCTCCATCCGCTGGGGCGAGCGCACCAGCACCGACGACCGCGAGGGCGAGGTGATCGCCCGCTCCGACCATCGGCCGTCGACCGAGGCGATCCGCGCCGCCCTGCCCGCCTTCCTCGGCGAGATCCGGCAGGTGCCGCCACAATTCTGCGCCATCAAGATCGACGGCGAGCGCGCCTATGACATCGCGCGCGACGGCGAGGTGGTCGATCTGGCCGCCCGCACCGTGCGCATCGACCGCTTCGAACTGGTCGAGGAAGCGTGCGCCGACCATGCGCTGTTCGAGGTCGATTGCGGCAAGGGCACCTATGTCCGCTCGCTGGCCCGCGACCTGTCGGAGGCGCTGGGCACGGTCGGCCATGTCGGGCTGCTGCGCCGTCTGCGCGTCGGCTCCTTCACGCTGGAGCGCGCGATTTCCCTGGACGAACTGGCCGCCATGGAGCAAGGTGCGGCCGTCGAACGACTTCTGTTGCCGATCGAGACCGCGCTGGACGACATCCCGGCGCTGGCCCTGACGGAAGCGGAAGCGCACCGACTGAGGCACGGCCAGACGGTCGCTCTCCTCACCCGGCAGGATCGTGACCGCCTGATGGCGGTTCAGGGTGCTGACGGTGGGGATTGCACCGTCATTGCGCTTTTCGGCGGAACGCCGGTTGCGTTGGCCCGTGTCGAGGGGGCGGAGGTCCGTCCGGTGCGCGTGCTCAACCTCACATGATTTAGGAGACCCCGATGTCGATTACGCCCGAGCGCAAGCAGGAGCTGATCAAGGAATTTTCCCGCGGCACCAACGACACCGGTTCGCCCGAGGTCCAGGTGTCGATCCTGACGGAGCGCATCAGCAACCTGACGGAGCACCTGAAGGGCCACAAGAAGGACTTCCACTCCCGCCGTGGTCTGCTGGTGATGGTCGGTCAGCGCCGCCGTCTGCTCGACTACCTGAAGAAGAAGGATCAGTCGCGCTACGCCACTCTGATCGAGCGTCTGGGCCTGCGCCGCTGACAAGCCGCGCCGTCCCGCCGACGGGTACGGGTTCCCCTGGCCGGCCACCGGCCGGGGGCTTCCCCGGAAACACGGCGGGAAGAGTATTTTTCATTCTCCACCTGTATCGTTCCGGAACACCTCATTGGTTATTGGCAATAGAAACTCGATCTTGAGCGTTTCGTGACGGACAGGCCGGCCCGATCATTCGGGGACCGGCCTTTTTTGCATCCGCGACGTCTTTGTCTTGATTGATTTGGTCCTGTTGTCGAACATCACATCTCAAGTTTTCTCGCGGGGTCCTACGACCGATGGCCCCGGCCTTGGGCGGCAATCCGGCCGTTCCAGGGTGTCGGATGGAAGGAAAGAATCCATGTTCACTGTTCATCGCAAGGAAATCGAGTGGGGCGGCCGCAAGCTGGTCCTGGAAACGGGCAAGATCGCCCGTCAGGCCAACGGCGCGGTTCTGGTCACCTATGGTGACACCACCGTCCTGTGCACCGCCGTCGCCGCCAAGGCGCCGAAGCCGGGCGTCGATTTCTTCCCGCTGACTGTCAATTACCAGGAAAAGGCCTTCGCGGCCGGCAAGATTCCCGGCGGTTTCTTCAAGCGCGAAGGCCGCCCGACCGAGAAGGAAACGCTGGTCAGCCGCCTGATCGACCGTCCGATCCGTCCGCTGTTCGCCGATGGCTTCCGCAACGAGACGCAGGTCATCTGCACCGTGCTGAGCCATGACCTGGAGAACGACCCGGACATCGTGTCGATGGTCGGCGCCTCGGCCGCCCTGACGATTTCCGGCATCCCGTTCCTGGGTCCGATCGGCGCCGCCCGCGTCGGCTACAAGAACGGCCAGTATATCCTGAACCCGACCATGGATCAGGTCGAGGACACCGATCTGGATCTGGTCGTCGCCGGCACCACCGAAGGCGTGCTGATGGTCGAATCGGAAGCCAAGGAGCTGACCGAGGAGGTCATGCTCGGCGCCGTCATGTTCGGTCACAGCAACTTCCAGCCGGTGATCAACATGATCATCGACCTGGCCGAGGAAGCCGCCAAGGAGCCGTGGGACCTGCCGGAGCCGGCCTATGACCGCAAGGCCCTGAAGGCCCGCCTGCGCGAGACCGTCGGCGCCGCCGTCGAGGCCGCCTATACCGAGACGGTCAAGCAGTCGCGTTACGAGAAGGTCGGCGCCGCCAAGGCGAAGGCGCTCGAGACGCTGGCCGAGGAATTCGACGCCCAGTCGATCGGGTTCGAGTTCAAGGAGCTGGAGGCCGACATCCTGCGCGGCGCCGTCCTGAAGACCGGCCGCCGCATCGACGGCCGCGACACCAAGACCGTGCGCCCGATCGTGTCTGAGGTCGGCGTGCTGCCGCGCGCCCACGGCTCGGCCCTGTTCACCCGCGGCGAGACCCAGGCGCTGGTCGTCACCACGCTGGGCACCAGCCAGGACGAGCAGATCATCGACGCGCTCGAGGGTGAGTACCGCGAGCATTTCATGCTGCACTACAACTTCCCCCCCTATTCGGTGGGTGAAGCCGGCCGCATGGGTTCGCCGGGCCGCCGCGAGATCGGCCATGGCAAGCTGGCGTGGCGCGCCATCCATCCGCTGCTGCCGAAGAAGGAAGACTTCCCCTACACGCTGCGCGTGGTGTCGGAAGTCACGGAGTCCAACGGCTCCTCCTCGATGGCCACCGTTTGCGGCACCTCGCTGTCGCTGATGGACGCCGGCGCGCCGCTGGCCCGTCCGGTCGCCGGCATCGCCATGGGCCTGATCAAGGAAGACCACGGCTTCGCCGTCCTGTCGGACATCCTGGGTGACGAGGATCACCTGGGCGACATGGACTTCAAGGTCGCCGGCACCGAGGTCGGCGTCACCGCGTTGCAGATGGACATCAAGATCACCTCGATCACCGAGGAGATCATGAAGATCGCGCTGGGCCAGGCCAAGGACGGCCGCCTGCACATCCTGGGCGAGATGGCGAAGGCGCTGACCGGCGCCCGTGAAGGCGTCAACGAGAACGCCCCGCGCATCACCGTCATCAACATCCCGAAGGAGAAGATCCGCGACGTGATCGGCTCCGGCGGCAAGGTGATCCGCGAAATCGTCGAGCAGACCGGCGCCAAGATCGACATCGACGACGACGGCACCGTCAAGGTCTCGGCCGTCGACCAGAAGAAGTCGGATGCCGCCATCGAGTGGATCAAGGGCATCGTCGCCGAGCCGGAGATGGGCGTCGTCTACACCGGCAAGGTGGTGAAGGTCGTCGATTTCGGCGCCTTCGTGAACTTCCTGGGTTCGCGCGACGGTCTCGTCCACATCTCCGAACTGGCGCAGCAGCGTGTCGGCAAGGTGTCGGACGTCGTGTCGCAGGGTGACTCGGTGAAGGTCAAGGTCATCGGCTTCGACGACCGCGGCAAGGTCAAGCTGTCGATGAAGCAGGTCGACCAGGCCACCGGCGAGGATCTGACCAAGAAGGCGGAGTGATCCGTCCGAATGTGACGGCGGGGTGGGGCTGCGGCCCTTCCCTCGCCGGGTCCATGAAAAAGGCGCCATCCTGCGGGAGGGTGCCTTTTTTCTTGAAGGGTGAAGCGGTTCTACAGGACGGGCGCAAGCTGGAGATCGCCTATCGCGACCGCGACGGGTCGGAAAGCCGGCGCACCGTCTGGCCCTTCGCGCTCGGCTTCTTCGACCGGGCGCGGGTGATGGTGGCATGGTGCGAGCTGCGCCAGTCCTTCCGCCATTTCCGCACCGACCGCATCCTGGCGCTGACCGCCAGCGATGTCCGCTATCCCCGCCGCCAGCGCCGCCTTCTATGCCGATCTTCCGGGCTGGCCGCCGGTGGAATCCTCCGCCACCTTCGCCATGTTCAAGGCGGGTGACGGGCTGATGCTCGGCCTGTGGTCGCGCCATACGGTGGAACCTGCGGCGACCATGCCGGGGGGCAGCGAAATCGCCTTCACCGTCGCCGACGAGACGACGGTGCGCGGCCTTCATGCCGACTGGAGCGCCCGCGGCCTGACCATCCTGCAACCGCCGACGGCGATGGATTTCGGTCATACCTTCGTCGCACAGGACCCGGACGGCCACCGCCTGCGCGTCTTCGCTCCCCATCGGGACGAGGTTCGGGCGGACCGGACGCCGACATGAACGGACGCGGCGGGCGGCCGCGCCCGGTCTCGAAAAATTCATTGGCCGGCGGGGAAGAAACACCCCGCCGCCGGCGTCCGGACAGGAGATGATGCGAGGGACGGCAGCGGTCCCGAGCCTCTCACACATTGGTATTGGATCACGAACGAATGGCGCATCCTCCTGACCGAGATCAAGGCGAAACCCCTCGCAGTCCGCGATACATGCGCTTATATCGTCGGCAAGCCTGACCAGGGTCATCCGTACCGGGGCCATCGTCCTATGCATCGTTTCGCCAACCCCGCCCGCTTCCTGCGCCTGTCGGCCCTGCTGTTGCCGTGGTGCGCCGGGACGACCGTGATCCTGACGATCCTCGGGCTGTGGCTCAGCCTGTTCAGCTCGCCGCCGGACTATCAGCAGGGCGAGACGGTGCGGATCATGTACATCCATGTCCCCGCCGCCTGGATGAGCCTGTTCGTCTACACCAACATGGCCATCGCCGCGGCCTGCGGCCTGGTGTGGAAGCATCCGCTGGCCGACCTGTTCGCCAAGGCCGCCGCCCCCATCGGCGCCGGATTCACCTTCGTGTGCCTGGTGACCGGGTCGCTGTGGGGAGCACCCATGTGGGGCACATGGTGGGTGTGGGACGCCCGGCTGACCAGCGTGCTGATCCTGTTCTTCCTCTATCTCGGCTACATGGCGCTGGTGAACGCCTTCGACGATCCGCAGCGCGGCATGAAGGCCGGCAACGTCCTGCTGCTGGTCGGCATCGTCAATGTGCCGATCATCAAATTCTCGGTCGATTGGTGGAACACGCTGCACCAGCCCGCCAGCGTGATGCGCATGGGCGGGCCCAGCATCGACCCCAGCATGCTGATGCCGCTGCTGGTGATGGCCGCCGCCTTCACCGCCTATTTCCTGTCGGTCGTCATGCTGCGCGTGCGCACCGAGATCGCGCAGCGCAAAATCCAGACGCTGCGCCTGTCGGTCGCGGGCGATGGTGCCGTCAATGACGGGATGCGGGGGTGAGCGCCATGAACGAATTTCTCCATATGGGCGGATACGCCGCCTATGTCTGGCCGGCCTACGCCATCGCCACCATCGTCCTGCTGGGGCTGCTGGCCGCCACCTGGAAGGGGCTGCGCAACGCCGAGGCGACGCTGAAGGCGCTGGAAAGCGCCCGTCCCGCGCGCCGCCGCAACGGCCCCCGCACCGCCGGCCGGAAAGCGGCCGATCAAAGCGCCGGAACGCCGGCGGAAGCGAGCGAAGGATGACCCGCAAGAAACGCCGCCTCTACATGCTGGGCCTCGCCCTTCTCGGGCTGGGCACGGCGACCGCCCTGGCGCTGACCGCCTTCCAGGACAACATCGTCTTCTTCTACAGCCCGAGCCAGCTCCAGGCGCAGCATGTCGGCGACCGCAACTTCCGCCTGGGCGGGCTGGTCGAACAGGGCAGCGTGCACAAGCAGCCGGATGGCGTCACCACCGCCTTCCGCGTCACCGACACCGTCAACACCGTCGATGTCCGCTATCGCGGCCAGCTGCCCGACCTGTTCCGCGAGGGTCAGGGCGTGGTGGCCGAGGGTCGGCTGAGCGGCGGCGTCTTCGTGGCGCGCGAGGTGCTGGCCAAGCATGACGAGAACTACATGCCGCCCGAGGTGTCGGAGGCGCTGAAACAGGCGGGCGTCTACAAGAACCCGGCGGAGTCCGCGACCAAGACGGCGAAGAAGGAGTAGCGGGACCGTGATCCCCGAACTCGGCCATTACGCGCTGGTGCTGGCGCTGTTCGTGGCGCTGGTGCAGTCGGTGCCGCCGCTGGTCGGCGCCGCCACCCGCAACACCGCCTGGATGGGCGTCGCGGTGCCGGCGGCCATCGCCCAGATGATGCTGGTGCTGATCGCCTACGCGGCGCTGACCTGGGCGCATGTGGTGTCCGATTTCAGCGTGCTGAACGTGGTGCAGAACAGCCACTCGGCCAAGCCGATGCTCTACAAGGTATCGGGCGTCTGGGGAAACCACGAGGGCTCGATGATGCTGTGGATCGTCATGCTGACGGTCTTCGGCGCCGCCGTCGCCCTGTTCGGGCGCAATTTGCCGCCGACCTTGAAGGCGCGCGTGCTGGCGGTCCAGGGGCTGATCGGGGTCGGCTTCCTGCTGTTCATCCTGATCACCTCCAACCCCTTCATCCGCGTGGTGCCGGCGCCGATCGACGGCAACGACCTGAACCCGCTGTTGCAGGACCCCGGCCTCGCCTTCCACCCGCCCTTCCTCTATGCCGGCTATGTCGGCTTCTCCATGGCCTTCTCATTCGCCGTCGCCGCCCTGATCGAGGGGCGGGTCGATCCCGCCTGGGCGCGCTGGGTACGGCCCTGGACGCTGGCCGCCTGGTCGATGCTGACCATGGGCATCGCCATGGGCTCCTGGTGGGCCTATTACGAGCTGGGCTGGGGCGGCTGGTGGTATTGGGATCCGGTGGAGAACGCCTCCTTCATGCCCTGGCTGGCCGGCACGGCACTGCTGCATTCCGCCATCGTGGTGGAGAAGCGCGACGCGCTGAAGAGCTGGACCATCCTGCTGGCCATCGT
This sequence comes from Azospirillum sp. B510, assembly GCF_000010725.1. Lineage (NCBI taxonomy): Bacteria > Pseudomonadati > Pseudomonadota > Alphaproteobacteria > Rhodospirillales > Azospirillaceae > Azospirillum > Azospirillum sp. B510. The sequence continues at coordinate 3,289,641 of NC_013854.1, forward strand.
CACCTTCTCGCTGTCGCTGATGGGCACCTTCCTGGTGCGCTCGGGCATCCTGACCTCGGTCCATGCCTTCGCCGTCGATCCGCGGCGCGGCATCTTCATCCTGGCGCTGCTGGCGGTCGCCACCGGCGGCTCGCTGCTGCTCTACAGCCTGCGGGCGCCGACGCTGAAGGCGGGCGGGCTGTTCGCGCCGATCAGCCGCGAAGGGGCGCTGGTGCTGAACAACCTGCTGCTGTCCACCGCGACGGCGACGGTGTTCATCGGCACGCTCTATCCGCTGTTCCTCGACATCATGAAGCTGGGCAAGGTGTCGGTCGGCGCCCCATTCTTCAACGCCACCTTCGTGCCGATCGCCATCCCGATGGTGATCGCCATGGTCGTCGGCCCCTTCCTGTCCTGGAAACGGGCGGATCTGGGGGCGGCGCTGACCCGGCTGTGGGTGGCCGGCGCCGCCGCGGTGGCGGCGGTCGCCGTCACCGCCTATGTCCAGGCCGGCGGCGGGCCGCTGCTCGCCCTGGTCGGCATGGCGCTCGCCGCCTGGGCCTTCGTCGGCTCGCTGGTGGAGTTCGCCGAGCGCATCGCCCTGTTCCGCACCTCGTTCAGGAACAGCTGGAACCGCGCCGCGCATCTGCCGCGCAGCGCCTGGGGCATGACCATCGCCCACGCCTGCCTCGGCCTGTCGATCCTCGGCATGACCGGCACCTCGGCCTGGCAGACGGAATCGATCACGGCGATGAGGCCGGGCGACCGCGCCATGCTTGCCGGCTACGAGTTCCGCTTCGACAGCGTCGGGCTGGTCGACGGCCCGAACTTCAAGGCGGAGCGCGGCGTCTTCACGGTGACGAGGGACGGGCGGCCCGTCGCCACGCTGGAGCCGGAACGCCGCAGCTACACCACCACCCGCATGACCACCACGGAATCGGCCATCCACACCACGGTCTTCTCGGACCTGTATGTGGCGCTGGGCGATCCGACGCAGAACGGCACCGCCTGGATCGTCCGCATCTACCACCACCCGTTGGTGCCCTGGATCTGGATCGGCGGCGTCGGGATGATGCTGGGCGGGCTGGTCAGCCTGACCGACCGCCGCTTCCGCGTCGGCGCGCCCGAACGCCGCCGCGCGGCCGGCAAGACCGGTGGAAAATCGGCCCCGCTGCCGGCCGAATGAGGACCAAGACACCATGCGCCGCCTTCTCTACCTGCTGCCCTTCCTGCTGTTCATCGGGGTGGGCATCGCCTTCTACCTGGGGTTCGAGCGTGACCCGCGCGACATCCCGTCGGCCCTGATCGACAAGCCGGCCCCGACCTTCGACCTGCCGGCGGTTCCGGGCCAACCGGCGACCGGCGGCCTGTCCTCGACGAAGCTGGCGGGGGACGTGACGCTGGTGAACGTCTTCGCCTCCTGGTGCATCCCCTGCAAGGCGGAGCATCCCATCATCACCCGCCTGTCGCGGGAACAGGGGGTGACGGTCTTCGGCATCAATTACAAGGACAAGCCGGAGGACGCGCTGACCTGGCTGTCGCGCAACGGCAACCCCTATGCCGCCATCGGTGCCGATCAGGATGGCCGGGTGTCGATCGACTGGGGCGTCTATGGCGTGCCGGAAAGCTATCTGATCGACCGCAAGGGCCGGATCCGCTTCAAGCATGTCGGCCCGCTGACCCCGCAGGTGGTGGAGGACCAGATCCTCCCGATGATCAAGCATCTGAGGCAGGGCTGATGAAGCGCCTCCTTCTCGCCGCCCTGCTGGCGCTGTCCAGCCTGTCCCCGGCCCTGGCCGTGCAGCCGGACGAGGTGCTGGCGGATCCGGCGCTGGAGACCCGCGCCCGCGCCATCAGCCAGGAGCTGCGCTGCCTCGTCTGCCAGAACCAGTCGATCGACGACAGCAACGCGCCGCTGGCCCGCGACCTGCGCCTGTTGGTGCGCGACCGGCTGAAGGCCGGCGACAGCGACGGCAAGGTGATGGAGTTCGTCACCGACCGCTATGGCGACTATGTGCTGCTGCGGCCGCCCTTCAAGGCCATCACGGTGGTGCTGTGGATCGGCCCCTTCGCCGTGCTGCTGCTGGGAGCGGTCGGCACCTTCCTGTTCCTGCGCGGGCGGCGCGGTGTGGCCGCCGGCGCCGACACCGCGCCCTTGAGCGCGGATGAGCGGCGGCGGCTGGACGCCCTGCTGCGGAAAGAAGACTGATGCTGTTCTGGATTTTCGCCGCCGCCCTGACCGTGGCCGTGCTGCTGCTGATCGTGCCGCCGCTGCTGCGCTCCGGTGCCGCCGCCCCCGGATCCGGCCCCGCTTCCGACCGCGACGCCCCAGACCGCGATGCCCCAGACCGCAACGCTTTCGACCGCGAGGTCTATCGCGACCAGCTCGACGAGCTGGAGCGTGACCGCGCGCGCGGCCTGATCAATGACGCCCAGACCGAGGCCGCCAAGGCGGAGATCGCCCGGCGCATGCTGGCGACCGTCGAAAAGGACGAGGGGGCGGCGGCCGCGGCTACCCCGCGCAGCGCGCGCCTGCTCGCCCTGCTGCTGGCGCTGGTCCTGCCGCTGGGGGCGCTGAGCGTCTATGGCGTCTATGGCCGCCCGGATCTGCCGGCCCAGCCGCTCGCCTCGCGCAATCTGGACCAGGAGCGCGGCGGCCCGTCCAAGAGCGTGCTGGCGGCGATGGACAAGCTGAAGGCGCAGCTGGCCGAGAACCCGGCCGATCTGCAAGGCTGGCTGATCCTGGGGCAGGCCTATGCCAAGATGGGCCGCAACGGCGACGCCGCCGACGCCCTGCGCCGTGCCGTCGCCCTGAACAAGGACGATGTCGAGGTCCAGGGCCTGTTCGGCGAGACGCTGGTCACCGCCAATGACGGCATGGTGCCGGAAGAGGCGGTGGCCGCCTTCGACGCCGTGCTGGCCAAGGAACCCAAGGACCCGCGCGCCCGCTTCTTCGCGGCGCTCGCCCGCTTCCAGGCCGGCGACCAGCAAGGGGCGCTGGACCGCTGGAGCGCGCTGATGGCGGAGTCTCCCGCCGATGCGCCATGGGTGCCGGTGGTCCGCGACCAGATCCGCGAGGCCGCGGTGGCGCTGAAGCTCGACCCCGCCAAGGTCACCCCGCAGCCGTTGCCGCCGGAACAGAAGGATCAGACGGCACAGACGCCGCCGGAACGGGAACAGCCGGCGGCCCCGAACGCGCAGGCCGGCGCCCAAGGCCAGGACGAGATGATCCGCGGCATGGTCGCCAACCTCGCCGCCCGGCTGGAGTCCGATCCGTCCGACATCGACGGCTGGCTGAAGCTCGCCCGCTCCTACGGCGTGCTCGGCGACACCGCCAAGGCGCTGGACGCCGCCGGCAAGGCGCGCGCGCGCGCGCCGCAGCGCGCCGACGTGCAGATCGCCTATGCCAACACGGTGCTGCAAACCCAGCCGCGCAACACGACGCCCAAGCCCTTCCCGGAGGAGGCGACCGCCGCCCTGCGTCTGGCGCTGAAGGCGGAGCCGGACAACAAGGACGCGCTGTGGCTGCTCGGCCTCGACGCCATGATGGCGGGCCGCAAGGACGAGGCGGAAGCCCATTGGGGTAAGCTGATCGCCCAGTTCAAGCCGAGCGATCCCGAATACACTCTGTTGAAGGGACGTTTGGACGCGTTGAAGGCGGGCGGCTGATCCGCCAGACACAGGAAGGCCCGGACGGCCCAGACGTGAAATCTCGAGGAGAGGCCCTGTTGCCGCACAAGATCGACAGAGACACGCGCCTGTGCATCTCGCTCTCGGGCCGTCCGAGCAACATCGGCACCCGTTTCCACAATCACCTCTATGAGGCGCTGAGGCTCAATTACGCCTACAAGGCCTTCACCACCGACAATCTCCCCGGCGCCATCACCGGCATCCGGGCGTTGGGCATCCGGGGCTGCGGGGTGTCGATGCCGTTCAAGGAGGCCTGCATCCCCTTCCTCGACGAGCTGGACCCGTCGGCGGCGGGGTTGCGATCGGTCAACACCATCGTCAACGACAGGGACGACGCCGGCGGAAGCCGGCTTCGCGGCTACAACACCGACTATCTCGCCGTCCGCACGCTGCTCGACCGCCACGACGTCTCGCCCGGTCTTCCCTTCGCCCTGCGCGGCAGCGGCGGCATGGCCCGCGCGGTGCTGTGCGCGCTGCGCGATTCCGGCTTCACCAACGGCCGGCTGATCGCCCGCAACGAGGAGACCGGCCGCCGGCTGGCCGCCGAATACAGCCTGCCCTGGCAGCCGGACACCACCGGTATCGCCGAAGGGTCGCTGCTGGTCAACGTCACGCCGCTCGGCATGGCCGGCGGACCGGAGGCCGGCACCCTGGCCTTCGAGCCGGGGCTGATCGCGGCGGCGGCCCATGTGTTCGACGTCGTCGCCATGCCGGCCGAAACTCCGCTGATCCGCGCCGCGCGCGAGGCCGGAAAGCCGGTGATCACCGGCGCCGAGGTAATCGCCCTGCAAGCGCTCGAACAGTTCGTGCTCTACACCGGCGTGCGCCCGACCGAGGAACAGGCGGCGGCGGCGGCGGCCTATTCGCAGGCGTAAGCCGGGGCGGCCTTTTTCTTCGCGCTGCGGCGACACACATTGACAGGGGCGGGCCAGCGGGCTTTATCCGTCGACACAACCCCTGTTTCCCCTTCCGCAGAAGGTTCCGCGCCGATGACCCGCAGACGACTGCCCACGCCCGACGAGCGGCGCCTGTGGCGGATCGCCATGCGCGACGCCGAACCGATGCCCGGCCGCGAGGTCGAGCTGGAGCCGGAGCCTTTGGCGACCATGGCGGAGCTGGTGGAGGAGCCGGTGGCGACCAGCCTCGCCCCGCCGCCGACACCACGCCAGCATCCATCGCCACACCGGCCCGCCCGGCATTCCCAGCCGCCGCTGACGCCCGGATCCACCGCCAACATCGACCGCCGCACCGGCGACCGTTTCCGCCGCGGCGAGCTGGAGATCGACGGCCGCATCGACCTGCACGGCATGACCCAGGCGCAGGCCCACCACGCGCTCGCCGGCTTCGTCCACCGCGCCTGGAACGAGGGGCGGCGCTGCGTGCTGGTCATCACCGGCAAGGGCAGCTTCGGCAGCCTGGGCGTCCTGCGTCAGGCCACCCCCCGCTGGCTGGCGGATCCGGCCCTGCGCCCGATGGTGCTGGCGATCCAGCCGGCCCAACCCAAACATGGCGGCGACGGCGCGCTGTATGTCTTGATCAAAAGGCGGCGCGACCGTAAGGACTAGAGCGCGATCGCTTCGGACGAAATCGTCCGAAGCGTGAATCGTACGAGAAATCAAAAGGCTAAAGCCCATCCGATGCTTATGGAAGCATTGGAGGGCTTTAGGTCCCACACAGTCAGGGACTCCACATGACCCCGTTCGGCGAACGGGTCCGGTCGCTGCGCGACGCCAGGGGCGTGACGCTGAAGCAGATGGCGACGGACCTGTCCATCTCGTCCGCCTATCTGTCGGCGCTGGAACATGGCAAGCGCGGCCAGCCCTCGCCCCAGCTGGTGCGCCAGATCTGCGCCTATTTCGACATCATCTGGGACGAGGCGGAGGAGCTGGAGCGGCTGGCGGATCTGTCCCACCCGCGCGTGACCGTCGACACCGCCGGCCTCAGCCCACGGGCGACGGAGCTGGCCAACCTGCTGTCGGAACGGATCGGCGAGCTGGACGAGGAGCGGATCGACGCGATTCTGGCGATCCTGGACGCGGTGCCGCCGAAGAAGGGAACGCGGCGGCGGACGGTGATGCGGCGGCGGTAACGGAGGACTGTCGGCGCCCCCACCTGTCCTCCCCCGTCAAGCGCCCGTCCCCGTCAAGCCTTGCCGATCATCCGCCCCAGATCGCGGCCGGCGAACAGGTGGATGTGCAGATGCGGCACTTCCTGGTGCGCCGCCTCGCCGCAATTGGACAGGATGCGGTAACCGGGACCGTCGGCGCCGACCAGACGGGCGACCTCGCCAACCGCGCGGAACAGGCCGGCGATCTCGGCTTCCGACGCGTTGGCGGTGAAATCATCCATGTCGACATAGGCGCCCTTCGGGATCACCAGCACATGGGTCGGCGCCTGCGGCTCGATGTCGTGGAAGGCGAGCGCATGGTCGGTCTCATGCACCGTCCTGCACGGGATTTCGCCGCGCAGGATGCGGGCGAACACGTTGTTTGCGTCATAGCTCTTGGCCATCGCATGCGTCCTCTTGCTGGGGTGTCCCGCGCAAAGCCCCACTCAAGCTTTACGGGACTTCTTCTCGTCGATGCCGCTGGTGCCCTCGCGGTGGGCGAGCCTGCTCCAGACCTCCGCCGGATCCAACCCGGCATCGGCCCACAGCACCAGCAGGTGATAGAGCAGGTCGGCGGATTCGGCGGCCAGCGCCGCCTTGTCGCCGCGCACCGCCTCCAGGATGGCCTCCACCGCCTCCTCGCCCACCTTCTGGGCGATCTTGGCGGTGCCGCGGCTGTAAAGCTTGGCGGTGTAGGAGGTCTCCGGATCCGCCCCCTTGCGGGCGAGCACGGTGACGTAGAGCCGGTCCAGCACCTCGGCGGACAGGGGGGCGGACAAGGGGGCGGACAAGGGGGCCGACTGGGCGGCGGTCTTCTTGTCAGCCATTTCCCGCCTCCACCGCGCGGGCCGGGCGCACCGGGATGCCGGCCGCGCTCAACGCCGCCTTAGCCTGCCCGATGGTGTAGGTGCCGAAATGGAAGATCGAGGCGGCGAGCACGGCGGTGGCATGACCCTCGCGGATGCCTTCGACCAGATGGTCGAGCGTGCCGACGCCGCCGGACGCGATCACCGGGACGCGGATCGAATCCGCCACGGTCCGCGTCAATTCCAGGTCGAAGCCGCTCTTGGTGCCGTCGCGGTCCATCGAGGTCAGCAGGATTTCGCCCGCCCCCAGCGATTCCATCCGCTTGGCCCATTCCACCGCGTCGATGCCGGTGGCGTTGCGCCCGCCATGGGTGAAGACCTCCCATTTGCCGGGAGCCACCTTCTTAGCGTCGATGGCGACGACGATGCACTGGGCGCCGAATTTCTCGGCCCCCTCGCGCACGAACTCCGGACGGTGGATCGCCGCGGTGTTGATCGACACCTTGTCGGCGCCGGCCAGCAGCAGCTTGCGGATGTCGTCGACCGTGCGCACGCCGCCGCCGACGGTCAGCGGCATGAAGACCTGCTCCGCCGTCCGCCGCACCACGTCGAAGATGGTGTCGCGGTTCTCATGGCTGGCGGTGATGTCGAGGAAGGTCAGCTCGTCGGCCCCCTCGCGGTCATAGACGCGGGCCTGTTCCACCGGATCGCCGGCATCGACCAGATCGACGAAATTGACCCCCTTCACCACCCGGCCGTCCTTGACGTCCAGGCAGGGGATGACGCGCATCTTCAGCATCAGTCGGCATCCTCGACGGCGGGGGCGGACAGCAGGGCCAGCGCCTCCTTGGGGTCGATCCGGCCGTCATACAGCGCGCGGCCGCAGATCACGCCCTCGATCCCGGTATCCTCCTCGACCTTCAGCGCCTTCAGATCCTCGATGGAGGACACGCCGCCCGACGCGATCACCGGCGTCGTCAGGTGGAAGGCGAGGTCGGAGGTGGATTCGACATTCACGCCGCCCATGGCGCCGTCGCGGTTGATGTCGGTGTAGATGATGGCGGCGACGCCGCAATCCTCGAACTTCAGCGCCAGATCCAGCGCCTTGATGTCGGAGGTCTCGGCCCAGCCGGCCACCGCGACATAGCCTTCGCGCGCGTCGATCCCCACCGCGACCCTGCCCGGGAACTCGCGGCAGGCCGCCTTCACCAGCTCCGGATCGCGCAGCGCCACCGTGCCCAGGATGACGCGGCTGATGCCCTTCTCCAGCCACATGCCGATGGTCTCCAGATCGCGGATGCCGCCGCCGAGCTGGACCGGGATGGTGACCGATTTCAGGATGCTCTCGACCGCGGCGCCGTTCACCGGCTTGCCTTCGAAGGCGCCGTTGAGATCGACCAGATGCAGCCATTCGAAGCCCTGGCTCTGGAACAGGCGGGCCTGTTCGCCGGGATCGGTGTTGAAGACCGTGGCCTGGCTCATCTCGCCGCGCAGCAGGCGGACGCAGGCACCGTCCTTGAGGTCGATGGCGGGGTAGATGATCATCGCGGGCGTCTTCCTATGGCGTTGCTGGCCTTTATTGGGCGGGCGGTTATTGGGCGGGCGGCTGTGGGGCCGGCTCAAGGTCTTTGCAGTAGAAATGTCCGGCAAGCGGCTTGCCCTGCACCAGCGCGTAGAAGGGATGGGTGCCCCAGCGCCTGAAGCCGAGCGATTCATAGAGCGCGATGGCCGCCTCCTGCGTTTCGCGGACGTCGAGGTTCAGCACCTTGAAACCGACCGCGCGCGCTTCCTCCACCACCGCCTGGATCAGCCGGCGGGCGAGGCCGTGGCCGCGCGCCCAGGGGGCGACGAAGCTGGTGGTCAGCTGGGCGGCGTGGGCCTGCGCCTCGTTGTTGCGCGCCGGCTTGACCAGCTGGGCGGATCCGGCCACCACCCCATCCAGGCGGGCGATGAACAGCACGCGTTCCGGCACCATCAGCACGCCCTTCCAGTAGCGCTCCATCACGTCGCGCGGCGGCGGCGCGACCCAGCCGAAGCCGCCGCCGGCGCGAATGGCGTCGTCGGCCGCGTCGCACAGGTCGTGCAGGTCGGCGGTCTTCAGGGCATCCGCCTTGTCGATGGCGATCTCGGCCATCGGCTCAGACCTTCCAGCGCAGGAAATTGGCGATCAGCGCCAGACCGGTCGCCTGGCTCTTTTCCGGATGGAACTGGGTGCCGACCAGATTGTCGCGCCCGACCACCGCGGCGAAGGGCCCGCCGTAATCGGCCGAGGCGATCAGCATGGCGGGATCGGCCAGCCTGAACTGGTAGGAATGGACGAAATAGGCGTGCGCCCCCTCCGGCAACCCGGCCAGCACCGGATGCGGATGGCGGACATTCAGCTCATTCCAGCCCATATGGGGGATCTTCAGGGCCGGATCCGCCGGCTCCAGCTTCACCACCTCGCCCGGAATCCAGCCCAGCCCCTCGGTCACGCCATATTCGCGCCCGCGCTCGGCCATCAACTGCATGCCGACGCAGATGCCGAGGAAGGGACGGCCGCGGCGGTGCACCACCTCCTCCAGCGCCTCGAGCATGCCGGGAACCTCCGACAGGCCGCGCTTGCAGTCGGCGAAGGCGCCGACACCGGGCAGCACGATGCGGTCGGCATGGCGGACGGCATCGGCGTCGGAGGTGACGAGGACGGTGTAGGAGGCTTCGGCTTCGCCGGCCGCGCGCTCGATCGCCTTGGCGGCGGAGCGCAGGTTGCCGGAGCCGTAATCGATCAGCGCGACCGTTTCCATGGACGTGACAAACCTTCCGATAGGACGGCGGAGGGGGGGGGCTTCAACTCCCCGCCGTCAGAGCGATCCGCCGAGCGTGCCCTTGGTGGAGGGCACGGCGTCGCGCTTGCGCGGGTCGATCTCCACCCCGGCGCGCAGCGCGCGGGCAAGCGCCTTGTAGCAGCTTTCCACGATGTGGTGATTGTTCTCGCCATACAGGTTTTCGACATGCAGCGTCACGCCGGCGGCCATGGCGAAGGCCTGGAACCATTCGCGGAACAGCTCGGTGTCGAAATCGCCGATCTTGTCGCGGGTGAAATTCACCTTCCAGATCAGGTAGGGCCGGTTGGAGAAGTCCAGCGCCACCCGCGTCAGCGTCTCGTCCATCGGGACATAGGAATGGCCGTAGCGCTGGATGCCCTTGCGGTCGCCCAGCGCCTTCGCCACCGCCATGCCGATGGCGATGCCGCTGTCCTCGGTGGTGTGGTGATAATCGATGTGCAGGTCGCCGTCGGCCAGCACCGTCAGGTCCATCAGGCTGTGGCGCGACAGCTGTTCCAGCATATGGTCGAGGAAGCCGATCCCCGTCTTGACGTCATAGACGCCGCTGCCGTCAAGGTTCAGCGAGACCCGGATCCGGGTCTCGGTGGTGTTCCGCTCGATCGAGGCGCGGCGGCCGCCGTTGATGGGGGTCTGGTCCATGGCGGTTTTGTAGCAGGAAGCATCCGCACACGCCAGCATCCGGCACCAACAATGCGTGCCCTGTCCATTCCGGCGATTGTCCTGCGAAGGTGTGCGGGATAGACTTTTATACAGCCATAACGTGCATATCCGCATATGACGAATCCTCTGCGCCCGGTCCTTCTTGCCGTTGCGCTGCTTCCCGGCCTGCTGGCGGCCGGCTGCGGCGGCCTGTCTCCCGCCCCGCCGCCGGTGAAGACGGCGCCGCCGGTCGCCGCCGGAACCACGGCGCCCGTCCGTTTCGGCGAGATGGCGATCGGGTCGATGCGGCGCGGGATGCAGATCGGCCGCTATGTCTGGGGCATCGACTGCGCCCCGCCCTACGACGATGTCTATTGGACCAGCGGCGTCAACATGCGGCGCGGCTCGACCTTCGAGGAGCGCTTCAGCGAGGCGATGACCGCCGCCGGCTTCGACGTGGTCGGCCGGCCCGGCGGTCCCGACAGCCCGGACGGCAACCGCAGCCGCGCCCGCTTCACCATCCAGGGCGACCTGCGTGATGTCCGGCTGGAACTCTGCCACCGCATCAATTGGCTGACCGGCGGCGACAAGGGCAGTTCCGGCAGCGGCAGCGTGAAGGTCGAATGGACGGTCTACGACGCGCGCGGCGGCGGGCTGGTGCAGCGTCTCGTCACCACCGGCGCGGCGCGGCAGGAACGCGGCGTGCCGCAGGGCGACACCATGCTGATCGAGGAGGCCTTCGCCGCGGCGGTCGAGGCGCTCGCCGCCGATGGCGGCTTCCGCGCCCTGCTGTCGGGCGGCACTCCGCCCACCCCGGCCACGGCAGCGTTTCCCGAGGCCATGCCGGCCGGATCCGGCCCCATCACGCTGTCACCGGCGGTTCAGTCGATTGCCCCCGCCCCTGCCCCCGCCCCGGCCACGGCCGCCATGCCCGCGCCGGCCGCCGGGAGCCGTTTGCCGCTGCGCATGGGGGCCGGATCCGGCCGCATCACGGCGGCGCGGATCGCGGTCGGCGGTGGGCATGGGCTGGTGATCGGGGAGACCGATGTGGCGGGCGAAGTCCAGGCGGTGCTGCTGGCTCCCCTGCCCGGATCCGACCCCACCGTCACGGTGCGGCCGGCCCGTGGGGTGGAGTTGACCGGCTGGGTGGTCGGGCGCGACGCGGCCGGCGGCTTCGCCCTGGTCCGGGTGCCGGCCCGGCTCCCCGCCCTGCCCGTCCGCATCGCAACCCCACGCGTCAGCGACCCGGTGCGGGCGGTGCCCGGTGGGCGCGGACAGGAGATCGCCGGCATCGTCGGCGGCATCATCGGTGGTCCGCCGGCCGGCGAACCACCGGGCACCGACCGCGCGGGCCCGCTGATCCAGGCGGATCTGGGCGCCGCCGCGCTGTTCACAGCGGTGACGGAGGCCGGCGACCCGCTGCTGGATGAAAGCGGCGCGCTGATCGGTGTGGCGCCGTCGGCCGGGCGTTCCGTCACCACCCCGGCCGGGCTGGTGGAGTTCCTGGCGATCGGCCCATTGCTCGACCGGCTGGGGGCGGATCCGGCGGGACCTGTCCCCACTTCCACCACATCCACTGCCCGGCCCAAACCCGGCAAGGCGCGTCGCGACGGGACCGGCACTTCACCGGACTGGGCCGATTGGGAGGACGAGGCGCCGCAGGGCGAGACGCTTGACGGCGACCGCACCCCTCCCACATAGACCGGATGTCCCGCCGCCACGCCCATGGGGGCTCGAGAGATGCGTCATCCGCATCGGTGCGGCATCGTTGGGGGTGGCGGGCGGCTTTCCTTTTTTCAACCTTTCCTTTTCCAACATGGTTTCCGCATGACCTACCCAGCGTCCAATCCACATGATCCCATCCAGTGGCACGGCACCACCATCCTCTCCGTGCGCAAGAACGGTCAGGTGGTGATCGCCGGCGACGGGCAGGTCTCGGTCGGCCCGACGGTTATGAAGGCCAACGCGCGCAAGGTCCGCTGGCTGGCCGGCGGCACGGTGATGGCGGGCTTCGCCGGCGCCACCGCAGACGCGATGACCCTGTTCGAGCGGCTGGAGGGCAAGCTGGAGCAATATCCCGGCCAGCTGACCCGCGCCTGCGTGGAGATGGCCAAGGATTGGCGCACCGACCGTTACCTGCGCCGGCTGGAGGCGATGATGGCGGTGGCCGACAAGAGCGTCAGCCTGGTGCTGACCGGGAACGGCGACGTGCTGGAGCCGGAGGACGGGTTGATCGGCATCGGCTCCGGCGGCTCCTACGCCCTGTCGGCGGCGCGCGCGCTGATCGACATCGACGGGATGGAGGCGGAGGCGGTGGCGCGCAAGGCGATGAAAATCGCCGCCGGCATCTGCGTCTACACCAACGAAAACGTCACCCTGGAAAAGCTGTGAGCGTCATGACCAGCCCGACCGTCTCCCCCGACACCGCCGCCTTCAGCCCGCGCGAGATCGTCTCCGAACTCGACCGCTACATCGTCGGCCAGAATGAAGCCAAGCGCGCCGTCGCCATCGCGCTGCGCAACCGCTGGCGCCGGCAGCAGCTGCCCGACGGGCTGCGCGAGGAGGTGTTGCCGAAGAACATCCTGATGATCGGCCCGACCGGCGTCGGCAAGACCGAGATCGCCCGCCGCCTCGCCCGGCTGGCCCAGGCCCCCTTCCTGAAGGTGGAGGCGACCAAATTCACCGAGGTCGGCTATGTCGGCCGCGATGTCGAGCAGATCGTCCGCGACCTGGTGGAGGCCGCCATCGGCCTGACCCGCGAGCGCCTGCGCAAGGAGGTCGCCGCCAAGGCCGAGCTGCGGGCGGAGGAACGGGTGCTCGACGCGCTGTGCGGCGACAGCGCCAGTGCCGAGACGCGGGCCAAGTTCCGCAAGATGCTGCGCGAAGGCACGCTGAACGACAAGGAGATCGAAATCCAGGTCGCCGACACCGGGGCCCCGGCCGGCATGCCGACCTTCGACATTCCCGGCGTGCCGGGCGGCCAGATGGGCATGCTGAACCTGAACGACATGTTCGGCAAGATGATGGGTGGCCGCACCAAGACCCGCCGCATGACGGTTTCCGAAAGCCACGGCGTGCTGATGGCCGAGGAATCCGACAAGCTGCTGGACCAGGAGAAGGTGGTGGCGGAGGCGATCCGCGCCGTCGAGCAGAACGGCATCGTCTTCCTCGACGAGATCGACAAGATCTCCGCCCGCTCCGATGCCCGTGGCGCCGATGTCAGCCGCGAGGGCGTGCAGCGCGATCTGCTGCCGCTGATCGAGGGCACCACCGTCTCGACCAAGCATGGGTCGGTCAAGACCGACCATATCCTGTTCATCGCGTCGGGCGCCTTCCATGTCGCCAAGCCGTCCGACCTGCTGCCGGAGCTGCAAGGCCGCCTGCCGATCCGGGTCGAGCTGAAGGCGCTGAGCCAGGACGACTTCAAGCGCATCCTGACCGAGCCGGAAGCCAGCCTGATCCGCCAGTACAAGGCGCTGATGAAGACGGAGGAGGTCGATCTGGTCTTCACCGACGACAGCATCGACGAGCTGGCCCGGCTGGCGGCGGAGATCAACAGCTCGGTCGAGAATATCGGGGCGCGGCGCCTGCACACGGTGCTGGAGCGCCTGCTGGAGGAGATCAGCTTCGCCGCCAGCGACCGCGCCGGCGAGACCGTCACCATCGATGCCGCCCTGGTCCGCGAGCGGGTCGGCGGGCTGGCGAAGAACGCGGATTTGTCGAAGTTCATCCTGTGAGGGAGTGGGGGGCTCGCTTCGCGTGCCCCCCCCCGCTTCACGTGAAACACTCCCCCTTGCCGTCCCCCTACCCGCCCGCCACCACCTTCACGCTCTTCGGCAGCAGCAGCGTATAGGTCCCGCGGCTCTTCATCACCCCGGCCCGGCGCTCCGCCTCCGGCCCATGGCCCCAGAAGATGTCGCCGCGCACCGGGCCGCGGATCGCCCCGCCGGTGTCCTGCGCGACCAGCAGCCGTCGCAGCCGCTGCCCGGCATCGACCGGGTCCTCGGCATCCAGCCACACCGGCACGCCATAGGGCATGAATTTGGAATCCACCGCCAGGCTGCGGCCAGGGGTCAGCGCCACGCCCTGGGCGCCGTTGGGACCGTCGCCGGTCAGCGGCTGGAAGAAGACATAGGACGGGTTGAGGTTCATCACCGCCGCCGCCTGATCGGGATGGGCGGCCAGCCAGTCGCGGATGGTCTGAAGCGACACCTGTTCCCGCTTCAATTCACCGCGATCGATCAACTCCTTGCCGATGGCCACATATTTGTGGCCGTTCTGGCCGGCATAGCCGACGCGCAGTTCGCCGCCCTCCGCCAGCCGGATCCGCCCCGACCCTTGGATTTGCAGGAAGAAGGCGCCGATCGGGTCCCTTACCCAGACCAGTTCCAGTCCCTTGCCCTTGAGCGAGCCGGCGACGATGGCGGCACGATCCTCGTAAGGCTTCAGCTTGCCGTCGACCACCCGGCCGGCGGTGCGCTCCCCCTTCCAGCGGTCGGCGAAGTCGCCGAGATCGACCATCACCAGATCGGGCGGCCGGCGGTAGAGCGGCACCGGATAGGCCGGATCCGGCCGCCGGCTGCCCTCCAGCTCGGCCTCGTAATAGCCGGTGAACAACCCCTCGCGCGTGCCGTTGTTGCCGGCGGCATAGGGGATGAAGCTGGCCTCGAAGAAGGCGCGGGCGGCGGCATCGTCGCCCGGCGGCAGATCCGCCAGACGGGCGCAAGGGCCCTGCCAGTCGCCGATGCTGCCCGCCACCCCGTTCGGCCCGACCGGCTGGTCCGCCGGCTGGGTCTTGAACCGGGCGCAGGACCGGGCGAGCGCCGGCACCGCCTGGGCCACCGGATCCGTCCGCCAGCCCGGCAGGTCGCCGAAGGTCAGCGGCGCCAGGGTCAGGGCGTCGGGCGGCGGCTTCGCCTCCTCCTTCGGGGTACAGGCCGAAAACAGCAACGCCACCGCCCCGAGGAGGGCGGTGGCGTTGAAACCACGGGCGCTGAAACCGGTACGGTCGCGGAAAACCATTTTCAGTGGCCGTCCATCACTGGACGGGCCGCACCTCGACCAGCGCCCAGTTCGGATCGCGGGAGCGCAGATCGCGGGCGAAGGTCCAGACGTCGGTGTTCTCGACCAGCGCCTTGGGATCGCCATCGACAACGGCGCCGTTGCGGTCGCGCACCACATTCACCTGATCGGAGACCAGACGCACGGTGACGCGGGCGGTGCGGCCGGCGTCCAGCTTGGCCTCCACCACCTCGGCCTCGCGCACCTGTTCGATGCGGGTCTCATGCTGCTCGCCGGCGGCCTGACGATCGCGGATGACGCGGGCGAAACCGTCATAGACATCGTCGGCCAACAACGGGCGCAGCGTCGCGGTGTCGCCACGGGCGAAGGCATCGACGATCATGGCGAAGGCGGCCTTGGCACCGTCCAGGAAATGTTTCTCGTCGAAGGTCGGATCAGCGGCGCGGATCTGGTCGATGGAGGCGGCCAGCGACAGCGGCTCGTCCGAGGCCATCACGTCCTGGCCGGGTGCGGCATCGGGACGCGGCTGGTTGCGCTGCGGCAGGCTCACGACATTGTCGGGCTTCGCAGCACCCGGAGCGGCGCTGAAGGGGTTGGGACGCTGCCGCTCCTCCCCGGTCCGGCGGCCGAGAACGCTGCGCAGCCGATAGACGAGGAAGGCCGCGATCATCGCGAAGATCACGATCTCGATGAACACGAACCCGTCTCCCATCATCCGTTCCTTCCAAAACGACGTGTCATGAAGCCTGTGCCGGAGGCGAATGGCCGGCATATCCGGCCCGCCCCTGGACCTTGCGGCCCGGCGGCATTACGTGTTGCCTGCCCGCCAATACCAACCGACGAACAACCGTCTACCGGACCAGGCGTCTACCGGATCAGGCCGCCGGTGTTTGACCGGACGACCTATCCAAACCTAGATAGGGGCAGCGAGCCCGAAGAGCAAGGACACCATGAATCCCCTGCTGTTGATCCTTCTTCTGCCGATCCTGGAGATCGTCGGATTCATCCAGGTCGGCGACTGGATCGGCGCCGGGCCGACCATCGGGTTGCTGATCCTGTCGGCGGTGGTGGGCACGCTGCTGGTCCGCCACCAGGGGCTGGCGGCGCTGACCCGCGCCCAAGCGGCGGCGGCACGGGGCGAGGCGCCGATCGGCACCGTGCTGGACGGCTTCTGCGCCGTGCTGGCCGGCATCCTGCTGATCATCCCCGGATTCCTGACCGATATCCTCGGCATCATCCTGCTGATCCGGCCGCTGCGCCGGGGCATCGGCCGCTGGCTGTTCGGCCGGCTGGGGGCCGGGATACCGGTCTTCACCACCACGGCCGGCGGCGTCGGTGGAGCCGGGGGCCAGGGATTCGGGGGCCAGGGATTCGGCACCGCCGATTTCGGTACCGAAGCTTCCCGCCGCGCCGATGACCCGTTCCGGCCCGCTCCCGGCGTGATCGACGGCGATTACCGCGACGTCACGCCGGCAGAAAAAACCGACGGGGGCGAGGCGCCCCGGCTGACCGATTCCCAATGGGGCAAGCACCGCCCGGATGAGCGGCGCTGACCGGCCGGCGGGCCGGCGGTTTCCGTTGGCAGGACGCCCGATCCATGATAGCCAGCCCCCTGGGCGAAGGCACAACCGTCGCGAACCAAATCCCGTCATCCAACATCCGTGCCGGCCCGCCTCCCCCGCCCTGTCCCAAGCCGGGACCGGGGCCGGAAACGGAGCCGGCGATTAGGAGTCCGTTATGTCCGATCAGATGAGCAACGGCGCCGAGCAGCAGCAGACGTCCTCGCTGCCGATGCATGTCCTCGCGCAGTATGTGAAGGACTTCTCGTTCGAGAACCCCAACGCCCCGCAGAGCCTGCTGCCCAACCAGCCGCAGCCGCAGGTCAACATCGGCGTCGACGTCCAGGGCCAGAAGGTCGGCGACGACATCTATGAGCTGACGCTGAACCTGCGCTGCGAGGCCCGTCAGGGCGAGTCCGTCGCCTTCCTGGTCGAGCTGGCCTACGGCGCGCTGTTCCAGTTCCCCGGCCTGCCGGAGGAGCATCACCGCCCGGTGCTGATGATCGAAGGCGCCCGGATGATCTTCCCGTTCGCCCGCGCCATCATCTCCAGCGCGACCCGCGAAGGCGGCTTCCCGCCGCTGATGATCAACCCGATCGACTTCGCCGAGCTGTATCACCGCCAGTCGGCGGAGCAGGCCGCGCCGCAGCAGCCCCCGTTCTGATCCGCCCGTTCTGATTCGACGGATCGGAACCTATAAGGAAAAGGGCGGGTGACCGAAAGGTCCCCGCCCTTTTTCCATGCCGTTCTTTCCATGCCGCCCCCTCCCGCAGGAGAGGGCGGATCCAGCAGAACGCCTACTGGTTCATGCTTTCGAAGAACTCGTTGTTCGACTTGGTGTGCTTCAGCTTGTCGACCAGGAAGTCGACCGCGTCTGTCACGCCCATCGGCATCAGGATGCGGCGCAGGATCCACATCTTCGACATGGTGCCCTTGTCGACCAGCAGCTCCTCCTTGCGGGTGCCCGACTTGGAGATGTCGATGGCCGGGAAGGTGCGCTTGTCGGAGAGCTTGCGGTCCAGCACGATCTCGGAGTTGCCGGTGCCCTTGAACTCTTCGAAGATCACCTCGTCCATGCGGCTGCCGGTGTCGATCAGCGCGGTGGCGATGATGGTCAGCGAGCCGCCCTCCTCGACATTGCGGGCGGCGCCGAAGAAGCGCTTGGGCCGTTGCAGGGCGTTGGCGTCGACGCCGCCGGTCAGCACCTTGCCCGAACTTGGCACGACGGTGTTGTAGGCGCGGGCCAGACGGGTGATGCTGTCCAGCAGGATCACCACGTCGCGCTTGTGCTCGACCAGCCGCTTGGCCTTCTCGATCACCATTTCGGCGACCTGGACATGGCGGGTCGCCGGCTCGTCGAAGGTGGAGCTGATGACCTCGCCACGGACCGAGCGGGCCATGTCCGTCACTTCTTCCGGACGCTCGTCGATCAGAAGGACGATCAGATAGGCTTCGGGGTGGTTGGTGGCGATCGAGTGGGCGATGTTCTGAAGCATCACCGTCTTGCCGGTGCGCGGCGGCGCCACGATCAGCCCGCGCTGACCCTTGCCGAGGGGAGAGACCAGATCGACGATGCGGCCGGTCAGGTTCTTCTTGGTCGGATCCTCGACCTCCATCCGGATGCGTTCCTCCGGATAGAGCGGCGTCAGATTGTCGAAATTGATGCGGTGACGGACCTTGTCGGGCGCGTCGAAATTGATGGTGTTGACCTTCAGCAGGGCGAAATAGCGCTCACCGTCCTTGGGCGAGCGGATCTGCCCCTCCACCGTGTCGCCGGTGCGCAGGCCGAAGCGGCGCACCTGGCTCGGACTGACATAGATGTCGTCGGGACCCGGCAGATAATTGGCTTCCGGCGAGCGAAGGAAGCCGAAACCGTCCTGCAGAACCTCCAGCACGCCGTCGCCGAAGATCGGAATGTCGTTCTCGGCCAGCTGCTTCAGGATCGCGAACATCATGTCCTGCTTGCGCAGCGTGCTCGCATTCTCGATCTGCAACTCCTCCGCGAAGGCCAGCAGTTCGGCGGGGCTTTTGCACTTCAGCTCTTGGAGATGCATCGGATTGCCTGTGAAATCGTCATGCGGGGGAGTGGCCTTGGGGGTGGGGTGTGCCGAATGGTCCGCCGACGGCGGCAGGGGGGCGGTTGGGGCGGCGGACGCCGCAACGCGGTCGCGTCGGATGGGCAGCGGGTGGCGCTGGGACGGAAACGCGCCAGGGCGTCCGGGACATGGTCGCACGGGAGCGGATCGCCAGCCACCAAGCCCGGCTCAGGAACAGAGCGTCGGATCGGCAGATGTGGGCGTGGGAGGCCACGGGGCGAAAACCCCGTGGTCCTGCTATGGTTATCGGATCGGCAGGCGCAAGTCAAACGAAAGCGAAGCCCGGAAAGGTCGCGGATTCCGCATTTTCCGGGCTGTGGAAGAGCGATGGGCCATCCGCCCGCCGGTCAGAAGGGCTTGACGATGACGAAGATGACGATGCCGATCATCAACAGCGTCGGCACCTCGTTGGCGATGCGGTAGAAGCGCTGCGGCCGGGTGTTGCGGTCCTCGGCGAAGTCTCGGCGCCAGCGGGCCATCATCATGTGGCTGACGGTCAAAAGCAGGACGAACAGCAGCTTGGCATGCAGCCAGCCCTGCTTCATCCACTCCGGCGTCAGCAGGATCATGCCGAGTCCAAACACATAGGCCGCGATCATCGCCGGGTTCATGATGGCGCGCAGCAGCCGGCGCTCCATCACCTTGAAGGTTTCCGACGCCTCGGATCCGGCCGGCGCCTGGCAATGATAGACGAACAGGCGCGGCAGGTAGAGCAGCCCCGCCATCCAGGCGATGATGCTGATGACGTGCAGCGCCTTGATCCATTCGTACAGCACCGGGCGGGTTCCCTTCCTCGTTGCGGTTCAGCGGCGGCTGTTCAGCGCCGCGCCTGCGGGCAGCCGGAGAAATTGGCCGGGCAGATCCGGTCGCCCTTCTGCGAGCAGATCGCCGCCTTGCCCGCGACGGTCTGCCGCACCAGCGCCGCCAGCCCGTCGATGAAGCCGGGATGCACCCCCACCGTCGGCACGCGGGTGAAATGCGGCACCCCGGCCTCCTTGGCGAGATGACGGTATTCGATCTCGATCTCGACCAGCGTCTCGGAATGTTCCGACACGAAGGCCATCGGCACCACCAGGATCGGCACGCCGTCCTGGCCGGCGCGGCGGATCTCGGCATCGGTGCTGGGGCCGATCCACTCCATCGGGCCGACACGGCTCTGGTAGCAGTTGATCCAGTCGAGATCGTCGATGCCCAGCGCCGCGGCGATGGATTCGGCGGTGCGCTCGCACTGCCACTGATAGGGGTCGCCGCCGCTCACCACCTTTTTCGGCAGCCCATGGGCGGAGAACAGGACACGCGGCCTGCCATGGGCCTTGGCCGCCTCGTAGAGCGGACGGATCAGATCCGCCGTCGCGTCGATGAAGCCGGCCTGGGTCGGGTAGCAGCAGAGCAGCTTCGTCGGCGCCGTCAGCCCGACGGTCTTCGCCGCCTCGGCCCAAGCCTTGGCGCTGGAGGCCGTGGTGGTGGTGGAGAATTGCGGGTAGAGCGGCAGCAGCACGACCAGATCCGGGTCGTAGGCCCTCACCCGGGCGGCCGTCTCGGCGCTCATCGGGTGCCAGTAGCGCATGGCGATGAAGACCTTGGTCTCGGCATCAGCGGTTGCCGGATCCGCCCCCAGCATGCCTTCCAGCGCCGCCGCCTGGGCTTGCGTGTTCTCCAGCAAGGGCGACCTGCCGCCGATCTGGGCGTAGATCGCGGTCGCCGGCTTGGCCCGTCGTCCGCTGATCAGGCTGGCGATCAGGAAGCGGAACGGGTTCGGCAGCCGGATGATGGCCGGATCGGCGAACAGGTTGAACAGGAAGGGCCGCACCGCCTCCGGCGCGTCGGGACCGCCGAGGTTGAACAGCACGACCGCCACCCGCCGCGGCCGGGCGGCGGAGGCGGTGGTCGCGGTGGCGGAGGTCTGGGGGAATTGCTGGCTCATCGTGCCCGCTAAACTGGAGCGTCGCCGCCGCTCTGTCCAGACCCCCGCCGTCGCTTTTTCAGCGTCTTAGCGCCGATCGCCGTCAGCCGCGCTCCGGCCATTCCCGCAGGATGCGGGTCAGGTCGGCGACATGCTGCGGCGGGGTCGACTGGATGACGCCATGACCAAGGTTGAACACGAAGGGGCCGCCGGCCAACGCCTCCAGGATGCCGCGCGCCGCCGTCTCCAACGCCTTGCCGCCGGTCGCCAGCAGGATCGGATCGAGGTTTCCCTGCACCGGCAGCCGCGTCTGGAGGGTCCGCGCCGCCCAGGCCGGCGGCACGGTGGTGTCGAGCCCGACGGCGTCGACGCCCGACTGGGAAACATACTCCTCATAGGCGTGACCGGCGCCGCGCGGGAAGCCGATGACCGGCGTCCTGGGATGCTTCGCCTTCACCAGTGCGACGATCCGCCGCGTCGGCTCGATCACCCAGCGGCGGAACTCGTCCACCGGCAGGACGCCGGCCCAGCTGTCGAACAGCTGCACGGTCTCCGCCCCCGCCTCGATCTGGTGACACAGATAATCGGCGGTCACCTCGACGATCAGGTCGATCAGCCGGCCGAATCCCGCCGGGTCGCCATAGGCCCAGCGCTTGACATGGGCATACTCCTTGGAGCCCGCCCCTTCGACCATGTAGCAGGCGATGGTCCAGGGAGCCCCGGCGAAGCCGATCAGCGTCGTCCCCTCCGGAATCGCGGTGGAGAGCCGGCGCACCGTCTCGTAGACCGGGGCCAGCGTCTCGTGGAAGCGGTCGCGCGACAGGCGTTTCAGATCCTCGACGCCGCGGACCGGATCCAGCTTGGGCCCCTCCCCTTCCAGATAGGCCAGCGGCTGGCCCAGCGCGTGCGGCACGACCAGGATGTCGGAGAACAGGATCGCCGCGTCCATGCCGTAGCGGCGCAGCGGCTGCAAGGTCACCTCGACCGCGAAGTCCGGATTGTAGCAGAGGTCGAGGAAGCTGCCCGCCTTGGCCCGGAGCTCGCGATATTCCGGCAGATACCGCCCGGCCTGACGCATCAGCCAGAAGGGCGGCCGCGGCCGCACCTCTCCCGCCAGGGCGGCGAGCAT